>DYLF01000057.1 GCA_020722205.1 Desulfobacca acetoxidans | reverse complement strand
CTCTTCAGCCTGATGACGAAATGACCAAAGAACCGCCGGCAGCAACGACCTTTGTGGTCGGCATCGATGGCTGTCGCCGGGGATGGTTCACCGTCACCCTTAGAGAGCCGACAGGCTGGCAAGTGGCAGTGTTTTCCCAAATTGCCGAAATCTGGCGGCACCTCTCCGCAGCCGGCCTTATATTGATCGACCTCCCCATCGGGTTGCCTTCCTCCGGCCCCCCAACGCGCCGCTGCGATAGGGCAGCCCGACGTCTGCTCGGCTTCCCCCGCTCCACCAGCGTCTTCCCCACACCCTGTCGGCCCGTCTTAACCTGCCCGCATCGTCCATCCGCCTCAGAGTTGAACCTCGCCCTCTGCGGGCGCCGCCTCAGCGGACAAACCTGGGGACTCCTGCCCAAGATCCAGGAAGTGGATGGGTTTCTCCGGACGAATTCTCTCGCCCGCCGGAAAATCCGGGAGACTCATCCCGAGGTGCTTTTTTGGGCCCTAAACCACGGCCGGGCCATGGTCCATAAAAAAAGCCGCCCCGAAGGTTTCCAGGAACGGCTGGCAGTCCTGAAAAAATATTTTCCCCCCAGCGAGACAGTGGCCCATCACGCCCTATCGAACTTTCCCCGCTCCCGAGTGGCCCCCCACGACGTCCTGGACGCCCTGGCCGCCGCCGTCACCGCCCTTCTCGGTCATGATCGCCTGGCCGTCCTCCCCCCCGAGCCGGAATATGACGCCCTTGGCCTGCCTATGGAAATCGTCTATTTCCGCCCTTAAGGCAGCAGTTTATAATTTAGCCGACGTTTTTCCCCCTCCGTCCCCTCCCTCCTCTGGGGGGGCTTTAATTTTGACTTGCCTTTACCCCCGCTGCCCATAGAGAAAGGTCCGCAACCGCTTAAAATAGGCCGTGCCGCCTATGAGGTAGGTATCATTGTGATGGGCCCCGGGGATGATGTAAAGCTCCTTGGGCTCCGGCGCAGCGGCGAACACCCGCCGCCCCATTTCCACCGGGATGATCTCGTCATGGGCGCCGTGAATGACCAGCACCGGCGCCTTTACCTGGCCGATCTTCCCCAGGTTGTCATAGGGCACCTTGGGCCGCCAGTCGAAGAAAAACGGGGCGTAGAGTCTGGCCATCTCGGCGGAATTGGTGAAGGCCGACTCCAGGATCAGAGAGCGGCAAGGGACGCGGGTGGCCAGCTCCGTGACCAGAGCCGTTCCCAGGGAGCGCCCGAATAAGATGATCTCCGGGCCGCTGATTTTCCGGCTGTCGGTGAGATAGCGGTAAGCGGCGGCCGCATCCTTATATGTCCCCTCCCGGCTGATGCGCCCTTCGGACCTGCCATACTCCCGGTAATCAAAGATGAAGATCTGCACCCCCACCAGCTTCCACAGCCACTTGAGGTTGTCCAGGCGGTGGCTGATGTTGCCGGCATTGCCATGAAACCATAAAAACGTCGGACACCCTTCCTGGGGCACCCACCAGCCATGCAAACGCACTCCGTCCTCGGCCGTGAACCAGACTTCCTCGTACTCCAGCTCGTAATCCCCCGGACTGCCGATCAGCACCGGATCCGGAAAAAAGACAATGCCTTTTTCAGAAATTTCCCAGAACATAGAACCCCCTTCGGATACATAAATTCACCAAGAACAGAAAAGAAAAAAATTTTCAGGACATACATGATAAAATCTGTTATTATATTTAATAAGTAAACTTTACGTGAACTTGGTCGCCAGGCATGGCTCCTGGTCTTCGTGGGGGCCGGCGGAACCTTGTTCAACCTAGAAGGGCAGACGCATTGCGAAACTCCAACCCTGCATCTAGAGTCCCAAGTTCCTAATCCTCACCTGTGGTAGCCAGGGAGGGCCGCCGTGGAGAAGCATCACAGCTGTCTGAATACCCGAGCCATCATCGAGTATTTCCAGAAAAACCATCCCGATCAGGTTTCAGCCCTGTTTCAGAATCTGGGGGATGAAATCGACGCCCTGGAGCAGCCCCAGGAATTCCTCATGAACATTAACAACTGGGTGTCCAGCGAGGTGGTGGCCAAGATGTTTGAAAATGCCCGCCGCCTGACCAAAGACGACCAGATTGCCTTCAAGATCGGCTTTGAAGCCTCCGCCCACCAAAAATTCGGCTATGTGCAGCGCATCTTTATCCTGGCTGCCGGCACCCCCCGCCGGGCCATCAGAAAAGCCCAAGAGATCGGTAACAAGTTCAGTCGCAACAAGGTCATTGAAATCCTCAACGTTAAACGCCAAAGCGCCGCCATCCGCATCCATTGGCTGAAGCATATCCCTGTCACCAAAGACTTCTGCCTCTTCAATCAGGGCATTTACACCGGCATCCCACTCCTCTGGGGCCTGCCTCCCATGAGCGTCGAAGAAACCAAGTGCTTCTTCCGAGGCGACCCTTATTGCGAGTACCACAGCGTTTGGGAAAAGAAGGCCTTCTTTAAAAAAATCTTTCTTAGGCTCTTCATGCCTTGGCGACTCCTCAGATATACCATCGAAGAACTGGAACGAGACAAAGAGCTTTTGAGCCGGAAATTCGACGAAGTCCACCATTTGAATGTGGAGCTCAAGAAGAAAATCGATCAGCTCATGTCATTACCTGAAACCTGTGTGGCCGCCCTTTCCATCCTTAATCTGGAGGGCCTGCTGCAGGTCTCTTTGCGACTGCTCACCAAATTTGCCCGCTTGGACCGGGCCGGCATCTTCCTCCTCAATGAATCGGAAACGGACCTGGAAGTGAAATATGCCGTGGGCATTGAACCACAAATCCTCAAAAAGCTCGGGGACTACAAAGTCCCCCTGATCAAAGTGGACAACCTCTTGGCCCGCGCCGCCGTCATGGGGGTGCCCGTGGTGATCCCCGACGTGGCCCACAGCCGGATCAACCTGGATAATCCTTTGATCCAGGCTCTCAACCCCAAATCCTTCCTGGTCACCCCCTTGTCCGTGCGCGGCAAGGTGCTGGGCGTACTGGTGGCGGACCGTGTTCACCAAAAAGACCCCATCACCGATACGGACAAGGAATTTGTCATGAGTTTCGCCAACCAGATCGCCATCGTCCTGGATAACGCCCTCCTCCATCGCAAACTGGAAATCACGGAACAGAGGTACCGGGAACTGGTGGAGAACGCCCATGAAGGCATCTGGATCGTTGATGAGGCCGGCCAGATAAAATTCGCCAACCGGCGGCTGAAAGAGATCACCGGTTATGACGATCTGGAGGGCAAAAGCATTTATGACCTCTTCAACCGCGACCAAAAAATGCTCATGGTCAATACCTTGGCCCAAAATCAAAGGGGCCAGGTGGTGCAGAACGAACTGGAGATCACCACCAGATACGGCGGCCAAGTCACCGTGCTTTTGAGCTCCGTGCCTATCCTCGAAAACCGCCAGTACGTCGGGGCCTTCGCCATGTTTAACGACATCACCGAAAAAAAACGCATGGAGAAAGAGCTCATTGAGGCCAAGAAAATGGAGGCCGTTGCCAGCCTGTCGGCAGTCATCGCCCATAACTTCAACGATATTCTCATGAATATCATGGGTCTGACCGGCCTCCTTTTGGCTGACCCGGAAGTTTTCCGCACAGCCTACCGCGATCTCAAGCAAATCGAGCAGGAAGTCCTGAAAGGGGCAGAACTCACCAAACAGTTGTTCGCCATGAGCATGGGCTCGCAGGTGGACCTCCAGCCTACCGACCTCAATCTCCTGTTGGACAAGATGGTCAAGTTGTTCTGCCAGGCCCATAAAGGCGCCGCCGTGACCACCCAGTTGGCGCCTCTGTTGCCGGAGGTGCAGGTTCACCCGGGACAGCTGGAGCAGGCCCTGATGAATCTCCTCCTCTTTGCTTGGGAAGCCGCTGCCGGTCAGGGGGAATTGGCACTGACCACCGAAGAGGTGCTGCTGACCGAGGATTTCTGTCAGCTTTATGGCCGCCCCCCCGGCCATTATCTGTATATCCAGATCAGCAGCAGCTCGGTCAGCAACGTAGAGGCGGCTAAGGCCAGAATCTTTGAACCCTTTCTGGCGGCCCCCAAACTCACCCCCAGCTCGGCCTTGGGTGTCACCTCCGTCTATGCCATCATCAAGAATCACCAAGGCATAATCCTGGCGGACGCCGATAAGGAGGCCAGCGTCACCTTCCACCTCTACTTGCCCATTACCAAAAAGCTGCTGCCTACCGAGAGAACCCCGGTTTACCGCTACGTCCGGGGCTCCGGCACCATCCTTTTGGTGGACGACGATGAGTCAGTACGCCAGATGGAAGCCAGAATGCTGGAAAGGCTGGGTTACCAGGTGCTGGCGGCCGACAGCGGCGCCAAAGCCCTCTCCCTCTACCGGGAGCGCACCTCTGAGATCGACCTGGTCATCCTGGACATGGTTATGCCCGAAATGAGCGGCAAGGACGTCTATCAGCGGCTCAGGCAGATCAACCCCCAGGCCAAGGTCATGCTCTATTCCGGCCACAGCCTGGGCCAGGACGTCTATGAACTCCTGGAGGAAGGGGCCCTGGGCTATATTCAAAAACCCTACTCTTTAAGCGAATTCTCCAAGAAGATCGCCGACGTCCTCAATCTCCCAACTGCCAAACTCGAAGTCCTCCCAGCCCCCCAGCCCCAACCGGACACCCCACCCAAAAGACACAGCAAGATTAAGAACCCGGCCTGATCCCCGTTTCATATCTCCACGGAAAATAACGCCACCTGGCACCCTCTAAGCAATGAATCGGCCAATCCCCTTTTGCCTCCCGCTCCCTCCAAAATATCCTTCAATTTAACTTAAGAAAAAGACCTTTTGTGCCGAGAAAAATGAAGGAGGGGGGTCCTCACCGATTTCGGGGAGAGGGTTTGCTTTGATTAGGCCTGATCCGGAAAGCATCCGATTAATCAGTCGCCGTAATGGGAGGTAGCAGATGAGTGAGTCGCCGACCGGGGCCAGAGAGCCGGCCAAGCGCACCATTGCCGCTTATCGGGGGTATGCCGATGGACACGTGGATTTCTATGGCAACCAAGTCAAACAGTTGACCGGTTACAGCAAAGAGGAACTGCGCCAGTTAAAATGGGTGGACCTGATCATTCCCCAGGACCGCCCGAAGGTCAAAGAGGTATTTGTCAAGGCCCTGAAATCAGACAAGATCTACACCCGGGAATACCGCATCACCACCAAGAGCGGCGACCTCCGGTGGATTCAGGAATGGAGCGAAATCCTGGTGGATGAGGAGGGCCGGATTGACAGTGTGGTGGGGGCCTTAATAGACATTACCCACGACAAGATTATGGAGGAAGCCAGACTGCAGGCGGAACGCCTGACCGGCAAATATTTGATCTTTGGCCTGGGGGGTGGGGAATATGGGGTCAACATCCTGGAAGTGAAAGAGATCATCCAGGCCCTGCCCATCACCCCCATCCCAGAGGCCCCGGATTGCATCAAAGGGGTGATCAACCTGCGGGGCAAGGTCATTCCGGTGGTCAATCTGAGGCGGCGGTTGGGTCTAAACGACACAGAGAGCAACGGCCGCTCCTGCATCATCGTGGTGGAAGTCGCCAGACAAGGAGAAACGGTCTTAAACGGCCTGGAAACTGATGCGGTGGCAGGAGTTTGGTTCATCCGGGGCACCGAGGTGGAGAAACCCCCGCAATTTTCCCAAGGCGGTGATACTGCCTACATCCTGGGTTTGGCCAAGACCGATCGGGGCGTCAACATCCTCCTGGATTTGCAGCACCTGCTGGCGCAGGAGGGAGAACCCCTGGCGGCCAAGTCTTTTGGGGGCCATTAATCCTGTTTTATGTTACTCAGGTTCATTTACCGGGCAAGAGGTTTTAGCTGACAGTTCACCAGGGGGAAACATTCGTCGGTAACGAGAGCAGTGGTTAGAGAACTCGCAGGGCCAGAGACAGCCCGTCTTTTTCCGGGGAATGATGCGGCAGCCAGCAAAGCAAGGGCACCACGCGCCAAGCCGTCCGGCTGAAAATCTCCCGATTGAACTCAGCGGCTCCTTGAAAAGCCACGTTGTCCGTAAACAGAAGGCCTCCTATTTTCAAGAGGTGTTGGCAGTAAGGCAGGGCGGCAAGATAACCTTCCTTGTCGATGTCCATGAAAATCAGATCAAATTCCTGAGTCATCTCCGCCATCAGGTCAGCCGCGCTCCCCACCAGCACCTCCACCCGGTCTGAAAGGCCGGCCTTGGCCAGATTGCGGCGGGCCCGGGTGGCCATACCCTCATCCCACTCCAGGCTGATGACTTGCCCTTTATGCTCCTGGCAGGCCCGGCCCAAATAGATGGTGGAATAGCCGGTGGCCGTGCCCAGTTCCAGGATTCGTTCGGCCCGGACGGCCCGGGCCAGGATATAGAGCAACTCCCCCACCACCGGCCCCACGATGGGAATCCTTTCGTGCAGGGCTTCCCTCTCCAACTCCAGCAGCAGCTCATCTCTGGGGGGCACAAAGCCCCGAAAATATTCCTCCGGATCGGCAATCATGGCCGCCATGGGTTTTCCTTTTTTGGCGAATTAGTACCCTTCAATTTAACTATACCACAGGTTGGAAGTCTGGGGCTATCGGTGGGATGAAGGTTCCCAACGAGAAGAATGGCTCATTACTTTGCACCACAGGCAGGAAGCCTGTAGCTGCCGCCAGCACCACATTAAGGTCCGGGGGTGGTCTTCAGGCGCTGCGCCAGCGGCTGAGCCTGGCCAAGAGGATGGCGGCGAGCGGCAGCGCCAGGCCGATGACGCTTACCGTAATCAACAGTCGGCCGAGCTCGCTGTAATCGGCCGGCACGGTCACCTCTCCGGAGAAGCGGTCTTTGATCTCCCGGGTCACCGTAAAAACCTGGTTTAGATATTTGGTCCCGAGTTGGCTTAACGATAGGGCCAGGTTGGTGAAAGAGGCCATGACTGCGAAAAAGGTGGCCTTCAGGTTGGCGGGCGCGGAGTTGGCAATCCAGGCCAGCATAGGGATCATGGCGACCTGTCCCAGGGGCGATTCCAGGGCGGTGTCCACCAACACGATGAAGCGGGCATCCACCAGGCCGCCGGTGTGGGCGGCGGTCCAGTGGTGCAGACCGTAGTACAGGCCGATGACAGGCAGGCTCAACAGGGTGCTGACAATGGTCAGGAAGCCCACCACATAGGCGATGGAGCGCTCCGCCATGAAGCGCCGGAAGAGAAACATGCCTCCCAGGGCCAGGGTGCTGCTGATCAGGGAGAGCACCGAGAGAAACTGCTGGTCGAAGCCCAAAGCGTCGATCATCCACCAGGTGGCCCCGGGCCCCGGGGTGGGGACGGCGCGGTAGACGAAGATGATGAGCGCCGTGCCCACCAACACCCGGCGGGCCGGCGGCTCCAGGGTCTGTACCAGGCGTGACATCAGAAAAAGCACGATGGCCAGGGAGCCGACAAAGATAATCTCCTGATTGTAGGGCCACCTGCCGAGGCCCAAGGTAAGGGTGAAGACGGCAAACGCCAGACCGCCGCCCAGAATCCACCAGTTCAGGGCCGGGCGTTCCACCTGGCCATGGACCAGGGCCCGGGCCTGAGTGCGGGAGAAGCCACACTCACGTAGATGACGGATGTGGCGCCACTTGAGAATCCCCCCCAGGGTTACCCCCAACACCGAGATCAGAGGGATGGTCAGGGCCAGTTGGTAAATCCGGATGTAGGTGCGCACCTTGTCGGCTTCCGTCATGGCCTCCACCCCGCTGAACATGAAGATATTGAGCAGAGCCACCAGGACGCCGCCGCCGACAATGGCCACCCGGCCCAGGGTTTGCATGGTGGTGTGCATGAGTCGTTTGGCGCTCTCGTCAAAGGGCCGGCCCTCGTTGTCCACCCGCGGTATGGCCTCCACGGTCATGGCATCGGCCACCACATCCTGGACCACGTAACCGATGGGGGCCAAGAGGACGCTCAACACGTACCAGCTCTCCACAGTCATGAGTTGACGCAGGCGGTCGGGGTGGGCCAAAAGAGATAGCATGATGCCCAGGCTGGCGGCGAGCATGGCCGCGCCCAGCCACACCAGGCCGGCCTTGAAGCGCCACAGCAGGTCAACGAGGTGCCCCAGCGGCATTTTGAGGGCCCAAGGGATGCCGGCCCAGAATCCGAGAGCGGCCAGGAACTCGGCCGACAGGCCCAGGTAATCTTTGACGAAGAAAGTGCTGACAATGCCGGTGAGTCCGGAGATGCCCGCCGCCAGATAAACCATCAGCGGGGGCAGATAGGACCACCGCAGCTCCCGACCGAGTTCCAGGATATTGCGGTCAAACCAGAGATAGGCGCGCCGCCACATGTATTACGAGGAGGTTCCCACTACCCGGTTCTTGCCTTCTTGTTTGGCGCGGTAGAGGGCGTGGTCGGCGGCCCGGACCAAGGCGGGGCCGTCCATGTCGGGGGTCAGGCCGGAGACGCCGATGCTTACGGTCACCATAATATCACCGTTATCTGTGGCGATGGCGGTGCGGGCGATACCGGCCCGCAGTCGTTCGGCCATGACCATAGCCTGGTCGATGGCGGTTTGCGGCAGCAGCACCACGAATTCCTCCCCCCCATAGCGGCAGGGGAAGTCAGACTTACGGACGGCGGATTGCAGATAATCAGCCAGCCCTTTGAGCACGGCATCTCCCTGGGGGTGGCCCAGGGTGTCGTTGATGACTTTGAAATTGTCGATGTCCAGAAAAATCAGGGACAAGGGTTGGTGATAACGGCGGCAGGACTCCACTTCCCGGGTCAATAACTCCCAGAAATGGCGGTGATTGTAAAGGCCGGTGAGTCCGTCCCGGATGGCCAGGTTTTTGACTTCCTCAAAGAGCAGCAGGTTGGTCAGGGCGGCTTCGCCCTGCAGGGCGAAGATGCGGAACAATTCGCTTTCCTCAGGAGTAAAGGGTTCCTGCCGGCCGGCCGCTACCAAGCCCAGCACCTTGTCGGAGTGGATTTTTTCGCACAGCATGGCGGGCAGGGGCAGCGGCGCGGCGGCATTCTCTCCGGTGACACAAAAGGGGATCTGCTGGGAGAAGGAATGAAGCTGGCTTTGCAGCCATCTTTGGAAGTTGCTAAGAATGTCCGGGGAGAAATGATCTTGTTGGCGGTAAACCTGCCAAGGGTCTTTGAGGGGGAGGCCAGCGATACGCATTCCCAGCACATCTAAAGGGAGACCTTCCCAGATGAGGGTTAACAGGCCGTGGCAGAGCTGTTCACAGGTGAGGGGTCGGGCCAGGGTCTCGCCCAGTTGTCGGATTTGGGCCAACTCCCGGGCGCGCCGCCGGCGCAGCTCTTCCTGGGCTTGGCGGAGGTTTGCCAGCAGCTCCCGGTTTGACTTGGCCAGGCGCCGGTGTTCCAGGGCCCGGTCAATTACGGCCTGCAAGTCAGGGAAGCGGAGTTCCGCTTTGACCAGGTAGTCATAGGCCCCCAGGCGCAGGGCCTGCAGGGCGCTGTCCAAGCCGCCGTGTCCGGTGAAGAGGATTACTTCGGTTTCCGGGGACTGGCCTTTCAGATGGGACAGGAGATCCAACCCGGAAAAGTCCGGCAGCCGCAGGTCCAACAAGGCCACAGAGAAGTCTTGCCCTCTGATGCTCTGCAAAGCCTCGTGGCCGGTGGTGGCCACCGCCACTTCATAACCGTTTTTCACCAGGAACCTTTTTAAGAGGTTCAGGATGGTGGGATCATCATCCACCAGCAGGATGCGGTCACTGGGCATCAATGCCAACCTTCGGCAGACAGGAGGGTGTCGCGCTGAAAGTGCAGGTCATCTTTCTGGGGGTAATCCAGGTTATAATGCAGGCCCCGGCTCTCTTTGCGGTGCATGGCCATCCGGATGATCAGTTCGGCCACGGTGGCGATATTGCGCAGTTCCAGAAGGTCGCTGGTGATCAGAAAGTTCCAGTAATACTCATGGATTTCCTGCTGGATCAGGTCGATGCGGTGATGGGCGCGGCTGAGCCGGCGGTCGGTGCGCACAATCCCCACGTAATTTCCCATGCAGCGTCGGATTTCATCCCAGTTATGAGAGACTACCACGATTTCATCGCTGATGGTCGCGCCTCCCGGATTCCACTCAGGGACCATGGCCGGGACGGGAAGGCGAATCTGGGGCAGCGATTCTTTTGTCGCCAGGGCCGCCTGGTGGGAGAAGACCAGGGCCTCCAGGAGGGAATTGCTGGCCAGGCGGTTGGCGCCGTGCAGGCCGGTCATGCTCACCTCGCCGACGGCAAAGAGATTGGCGATAGTGGTGCGGCCAAAAGAATCGGTGACCACGCCGCCACACATGTAATGAGCGGCAGGCACCACGGGGACCGGCTCTTTGGTCATATCAAAGCCGAACTCCAGGCATTTTTGGTAGATGTTGGGGAAGCGGGTTTTGATAAAGTCTGCCGGCTGATGGCTGATATCCAAGTAAACACAGTCGGCGCCGCTTTTTTTCATTTCACTGTCAATGGCCTGGGCGACGATATCCCGGGGGGCCAAATCTTTTAAGGGGTGATATTTTTCCATGAAGGGGCGGCCCTGTTGGTCCCGGAGGATGGCGCCTTCTCCCCGCAGGGCTTCGGAGAGGAGGAAGTTTTTGGCGGCTGGATGGTAGAGGCAAGTGGGATGAAACTGCACAAATTCCATGTTGCCGATCCAGGCGCCGGCCCGATAAGCCATGGCGACGCCGTCCCCGGTGGCAATGTCCGGATTGCTGGTGTAAAGATAGACCTTCCCGGCCCCGCCGGTGGCCAGCAAGGTAATGCCGGCCAAGAAGGTGTCCACTTCGCCGGTCAAGGTGTTCAAGACGTAAGCTCCCAGGCAGGACTCTTGGGCGAAAGTCGCCACGCCGCCCCGGCGCACCAGCTTCTGACGGGTGATCAGGTCCACCCCCATGTGGTGTTCATAGACCTTGATGTTGGGGTGGGCCAGGACTCTCTCCACCATGATGCGTTCTACTTCTTCGCCGGTCATGTCGTGGGCGTGGATGATGCGCCGGTGGGAGTGCCCGCCTTCCCGGGCCAGGTCGAAGCCGTTGTCAGCGCCCTCGTCGAAATGGGCTCCTAAAGTCACCAGTTCCTGAATACGGGCCGGGGCCTGCCGGACCACCAGATCCACAACGTCCGGATGAGACAAACCGTCACCCGTTGTGAGGGTGTCTTTAATATGATACTCAAATTTGTCATCGGCTCCGAGGACGGCGGCGATGCCTCCTTGGGCCATGCGGGTGGAGGTCTCCATGACGCCCCGCTTGGTGACCAGGTTGACTGTGGCCACCTCGGCCATTTTCAGAGCATAACTCAGGCCGGCTAGGCCTGAACCCATTACCAACACATCAGAAAGGTGATACAAATCATCTCTCCCCGGTAGTTAGGGATTAGGGGTGGGGGGTCGGGAGTTGAGGCTGTAATATGAAGATTTCCCACGCCCGGTTCCTACTTGCGGTCCAATAACTGGGCCAGGTTTTGTCCCAGGATCATTTCCTGCCACTCCGGCGGCAGGTTGGCTGCCTCCAGTTCCTGGAGATAGCGGCTGAGAGGCAGTAAGGGGTAATCGCTGCCGAAGAGGATTTTGTCCGGCCCCACCATTTCTGCGCCCAGACGGTAGATTGCGGGCCGGTAGAGGTAAGGGGAGGCGGCGGTATCAAAATAAACCCGGTGGAAGGTGTCGGGGACTTCTTTTTTGAGCAGGCCGTAGAAGGGCAGGCCGCCGCCCCAGTGGGCCAGGATCCAGTTCACCGGCGGGAAGGTTTTGAGGAGGTTGTAAAGAGATGGTAAGTGGATGCGGGCCTTGCCGGGATAGGGGGCCCCCAGGGGATCGTTGGTATGGAGCAGGAGAGGGACGCGGTAATGTTGGCAGAGTTCGGCGATGGGTGCGAGACAGGCGGCCAGGTCTTCCCCGGGGTCGTCGTCGTACCAGGCGAGCTCACCGACGCCCTGGGCGCCGGCGGCCAGGCATCTTTCGATCTCGCGAGGGGCGCCGGGTTCCAAGGGATGAACGGCGCAGAAGCCGATGAGCTTTTGGGGCCAGCGGCGGGCGGCCTCCAGGATCACTTCGTTGTGCCGGCGGCACAGCTTTTCCTGCCGCCAAGGGAAGCCGCAGATGATAGCGGCTTCGATGCCTGCCTCCTCCAGATAGGCCAGCATTGTGGGGGGATCCACCAAAGAGGCCTGGGGGGAGGCATAAAGCAGACGAAAGGCGGAATCAGCGGCAAAGAAGTCCTCCCGCCGCCGGCAGACTTCCTCGGGGAAAATGTGGGTGTGGGCATCCAGAATCATGGGGCGGTGCGTTGCTCCTTTCATAACCGGGGCCGGGTGGCAGGTGTCAGGGGAGATGGATACAGACCATATTTCCCTGAGGGGCAGTTCTCATCTTATCCCCCTCTATTTTATGAACGGGCTCGATTTTGGATTTGAAGGTCTTTTTATTTTGTCATTTTTCATATAAAAATGAAACAATGTCAATATATAACAAGATTATAATGCTGGCCCTCCTGGGGTGTCTGCTCGGCGGCGGTGTAGTGGCCGAGGCTGCCGGGCCTTTCTTTTACCGGTGGCCGCAAGGGCCGGGAGTGGACCCGGAGGCAGTGACGGTGGTGGGTGAGCCGCAGGTGCACCATATTGTGCGCTACCAGAACATGTATTACATCGCCCGTCACTATGATCTGGGGTTCTGGGAGTTGGCACGGTTTCACCGCCACCTGGATCACTTTTATTTGCCCTGGGACACTGACCTGGTCATTCCCAGCCAGTGGGTGTTGCCGGAGAAAGCGCACCCGCCGGGCTACCTCATCAATGTGGCCGAGTTGCGCGGCTACCGCTTTTTTCCGGAGAGGAACGAAGTGCGCACCTATCCCATCGGCATCGGGGTGCTGGATTACAAGACCCCCTTCGGGCGCTTTCGGGTACAGAGCAAGTCAGCCAATCCGGGCTGGCGTATCCCGGTGGGCCTGCGGGAGAAATACGGCATGTCCTACATGCCACCGGGGGAAGACAACCCGGTGGGCAGCCATTGGCTGGGACTTTCCAGATACGGTCTTCATGGCACGCACGCCCCCATGGGGGTAGGCCGCCTGGTGAGCCATGGCTGCATCCGCCACTATCCCGAGGATATCGCCGAGCTGTTTGAGATCACGCCGGTGGGGACCGGCGTTGAGATAATCTACGAGCCGGTGAAGGTGGGTTTTCGGCAGGGCCGCATATTTATTGAGGTGCATGAGGACATCTATTTCAAGATTCCGGCGATGTTGCCATATGCCGTGCAGAAAGTAGAGTCCAGGGGGCTGGCCGGAAAGATCAACTGGCGCCGCTTTCTTAAGGCGGTGGAGGAGCAGACTGGGGCGCCGGTGGATATTAGCAGTGAGCCGTGAGCCGGGAGAAGCGGGAGGCTCACTCAGCGCTTTGGGAAGCAGGGCAGGAATTTGCTTGACTTGGTGGTGGCGAGAGGCAATAATTAGCCATTGCAGCCTTTGCAAAAAGCAGCCGCAGTCTGAAAGCGGCGCGGACAAGGGGCTCAAAGCCTGTACCGGGGTGAGCGGGAAGAAAAGGGAAAGAGGAATCCTCATGAAGAAGTATCAGTGTCAGGTATGTGGTTATATTTATGATCCTGCCCAAGGCGATCCGGATGGCAACATCCCCCCCAACACGCCTTTCGAAAATCTGCCGGCAGATTGGGCCTGTCCGGTATGCGGGGCCGGCAAGGAGCAATTTGCCCCGGCGGACTGATCTCCAGTTATTGCCGTCGTTAAATTAGACAACGGGTTTGTGACAGATGGTAGAAGAGGGAGACGTTCGTCGGGCCTCGGGGCCGAAGAAGTCCATTTTACGGGAGTATGGCGAGTCACTGATCATAGCCATAATTTTGGCTTTGGTCATTCGGGCTTTTTTGGTGCAGGCCTTTTCCATTCCTTCCGGCTCCATGGAACCCACGCTGTTGATCGGCGATTACCTGCTGGTCAACAAGTTCGCTTACGGCATCCGCAATCCTTTGACCAACAAGGTGCTGATCTCTTTGAGCGAGCCTCAAAGGGGGGATGTGGTGGTGTTTATCTTCCCGCGGGATCCGAGCAAAGATTATATCAAGCGAGTAGTGGCGGTGCCGGGTGACCGGGTGGAGATCAGGGACAAGCAGCTTTACATTAATGGGGAGTTGACCCAGACGCCGCAGGCGGTACACAAGGATCCGGCCATTATACCCCGGGCGGTGCGGTCCACAGACCCGCCGCGGGATAATTTCGGTCCGGTGGTGGTGCCGCCGAAGTCCTATTTTGTATTGGGAGACAATCGGGATTACAGCTTTGACAGCCGTTTCTGGGGTTATGTAACGCTGGACGCATTGCGGGGCAAGGCTTTGCTCATCTACTTCTCCTGGGCCGGGGAGCGCGGGGGGACTTTCTCCCAGGCGTTATGGGAGGGTCTGAAAGGCCTGGTGACTAATTTTTCCTGGGATACCGAGAAATTCCGCATACGCTGGGAGCGCTTGGGCAGGCTGATTCATTAAATTTGGGTTTGGGTTTTGGGTTTTGGGTTTTGGGTCTGGGGTTTGGTTATCTTGCCGATGGTTCTGGGGGGATGCGGGCCTGGGGCGGAGAGGCCGGTGATGGTGGTGGGTTCTCCGGATTCCCCCCGACTGCGCCAGGTGGTGGTGGGACTCAGGGAGGGTTTGGGGGGAAGACCCTTGAAGGTGGTGTGTCTGCCGGAATTCGGTCGGGAGGGGGATGACCTTTTGCGAGGGCTGCGGCAGGAGAAGCCGCGGCTCTTTATTGTCTTGGGCACTTCGGCTCTCATGCGGTTGGCGCCGGTGGAGAAGGGCATACCGGCGGTCTTTGCCATGGTGGCAGATCCCTACTATGCCGGGGCGGCGTACGACGCCCGGCATCCCGATCGGCATCAGTTCAACATCACCGGTATTGCCTCGCCGGCGCCGGTGAGTGCGGCCTTGGAGCAGGGGACTAAGCTTTTGGGAGTGCGCGTCTGGGGGATGTTGGTTGATCCCCTGGATGGCCGGGCGGTGGAGCTGGCGGAGAAGTTTATCACGTCTGCCCGGGCACTGGGCCTGACGGCGCTGGTGGAACAGGGCAGTGACCTGGCGGGCGACCGCCGGGGGTTGGAGAGACTGCTGGCTCGGGGGGCCCGGGTCATTTATCTGCCGCCGGCGGCCAGTGCCGCCCGTTATGCGCCGCTGCTTTTGTCCTGGGGTCAGGCCGGGAAAGTGCTGGTGGTAAACAGCCAGCCGGAGATCGCTGCCCAGGGCGCGATTTTGTCGGTGACTCTGGATTATGTCCAACTGGGGGAAGAGACGGCCCGCTTGGCCCAACGGGTCTTGCAAGGCGAACGTCCGAGCGACATAGCCATTAAGGAGAGCATGCCGCTGAAGATTTCTGTGGATGAGATTCTTTTGCGCCATTGGTCGTCATATCCTGGGAGCCGGGAGCCGGTTGGTCATCGGGGGAGTAATTCTCCTGGGGGCCGGCGGAGGCGATAGCAGTCCGGTAGGTCGGGTTGGCGGGTTGGTGGGATAAATGGTGGGGGGCCGTCCGGAAACAAGTCTGCCAGGAACTGGGTGAGGTCATAAGCAAGTGAGGCCAGCCCGCCGGGACAGCCTGGGTCAATGGCTGGGGCATCATTGTTGGTGCAGCCGGGGTTGTTGCCGGTGGGGGGCAGAGGTGGTTTTCTACGTAGAGTTATCTTAGCACCAGGCCGCAAAGGCGCGGTCGGGTGTTCTTTCTGCCGCTGGTTGGTGGGCGGCGTCCCGTTTCCTTCCCGATTCCTTGTCGATTCCGATGCGCAATCCTGCCGATTGGTGGGGTTATCAGATAAGTCCTGGGCTTGCGCGGGTAAGGCCGGCGCAACGAGTTCAGGTGCTGCAGGAGAAGTTTCAGGTTGCTGATCAGGTTTTTGGGGGGAGGCGCCGAGTTGAGGAGTGAGTTCAGCTTCTGGGGGGCCGAGTGTGAGATGCCCAAGGTCGTGGCAGGGTTGGGCGAAATTTTGGGCGATGAGGCGCCGTTCGTCCTGACAGAACTCAGGAGCGGCGGAGAGGGCCAGGCCCTGGGACGGCCAGCGGGGGGAAGTGAGAAGTTGATAAAGGCCGAGGGTTGTGGGGTTATCAGGGAGTCCTGGCAGGAGCTTGAAAATGACGGTGATTTCCCGGGCGCTTTTAAGAAATAAGTTATGATCACCGGCGGCGAAGGTGGCCTCGGCGACACTATGGACCAGGTGCAGGAGGCGATGAAGCTTGGCCAGCTCTTCCTGTTGGCGCTGTTTTTGCAGGGAAAGTCCGGCCTCCTGCACTTTTTGTCGGAGATGATGATGGTGTCGGGATAGGGCTGAGGGGCTGAGATGATACTGTTTGGCCAGCGAAGAGAGGGGGACGTGGGAGAGGAGAGAAAGGTCGATCTCCCGGCGCTGGGGGTGGTGACAGACGGTGCATTTTCTGGGCATGTGTATTCTCCTATTAGGTTGTCAGATTTTAAGGGCCAACAGCCGATGGCCAGGAGCCTGTTCGGCTAGTGGGGCGCTTTTTGATGGCAAGGAAGTTAGCAGGACAGGGTAGGGTTGGCCAACACATATGAGACAAATGTCACGGTTTGGGAATTAGGCTTTAGGTGAGGGGGGAGGTGTTAGGGGCTAGAGGGGGAGGCGAGGATAAGAGATGAAAAGTTAAAAAGGGGGGAAACCTGGAACCTAGATTTTGCAATAGATTAAAGAAAATATTAGACAACCATTTGATAATAC
>DYLF01000056.1 GCA_020722205.1 Desulfobacca acetoxidans | reverse complement strand
AACCACATAGACGGCCCTGGGCTCCGGCTTCTGATTGCTGGCTGGTTTAGTCATCAGCTTGGTCTGCAAAGTGTTGAATCCTGAGTTTTGAGTATTATGAAGACGCCATCCCCGATTTTTCCTGGCGCCCGCCAAGGCCGGCTCCCGGCTCACTGATATGAGATCACCGTCCAGGCATCCATGGCCATAAACATTACCAGCCAAAAAGCCACCTGCCCCCACCAGGCCCAACGGCGGCGGCGGGGATTGGTGAGAAACCGGCGGTGCAGGATGTGCAGAAAACTGGACATCACCGCACACTCCAGGGCAAAAGGTGGGAAGCCGAGATATCCCAGGACGGGCATCTCAAAAATCCTAGCGAAGTTGAACACTGGCAATGTATAGATCCATTTGGTGCGGGCGGGATAGTTCCAAAGTTCCCACCACAGGCCGCAGAACAAGCCGGCGGTGAGCAGACAGAAATGGCGCTGGCGCTCCCCTGCCAACCACCGCCCCAGCAGCGAATCCCCGCTAAAAAGATCGCTTAAGGGGTCCAAGAGGAAAATAAAACCCAGCCAGATAAGGGGAAAGGCGTACCCCGGGGCCGTCAGTGGCAAGACCAGACAGGCCACCCCGAAATAAAGCGCCCAGGGCTGCCAGACACCCAGCCGGCGGGTAACACCCTGCCGCCCCTGCCAAAAACCCAAGGCAGCCAGCACCTCGGCGCTTAACAGCAGGCCCGGCAGGACCGTGGCAAAGGCCAGGGCATAGCCCGGCCACCGCCACCACAAGCGAGCTTCCACTTCCACATAGCCCCAATTGTGGAGCACCAGATTATAAGCTTCAAACACCAACCAGATGGTCACCGACCAGAAACACATCAACAGAAACTGACCGGGACGCCGCCACATCCAGGACTCCTGCCGCAAATACAGCAGCGCGCCGTCCAGAAACAACAGCAGCGGCCACCAGGCAAAAAAATAGAGCCAGGATAAAAATGGTTCCCGGCCCATCCACACCCCCCCCATGGCCAGCAGCCACACCACACTCGCCAGGACCATCTGCAGCACGGCAATAGTCCGCCACATGCCTCAATCCTCCCTAAATCGCCGCAGGCCAAGCGGCCCACCCGTCAAGTCTGTATGCCCTTTCAGCCACCTGATAGAATAGAGGCCCAAATAATCGAAACGGCCACCGGCCTGGGCATCATCACCTGACCCCACTACCCAGGTTAGCGGCCAGATGTAATGTCAAAGTTTAAAACCCAACATGCCGAGAAATAACGAGAAGAAAAATACATTTTCCCCATGCTCGGAGGCCGCCTACAAACTATTAAACCGCCACTTTTCTATTATATCAGAAAAATGAAGAGGTTATGTGAAACTTATCACATTGTATCAATTTAACTAAAGATTTAAACATGTTTGACGACGAAAAAGTGGTTCCTTTTCCTCAAGCGACGGGCGAGGTTAGATTTTTTTCTTGATTTTTTCTGGTCTTTTCTGCTATGAGGTAATTTACTTGAGGTAACGTCCAGGCCCGTCTCAAGGGGGAGGCGGGGCTTTCTGTCTCGAAAGTCCTGGATCTCTGTCATTTGCAAGATAGTTGCTTATTAGTCGGACAACAAAGGGGTAGGACTATGATCTCCTGGTGGGTGGCTATATTGTTGTTTTGTGGCGTGCTGGTGGGCTGTGGCGGTGGCTCCAAGGGCAACCTGGTGATGACCGAGGGGCCGGTTGATATCCCTCAAGGCTCTGCAGACCTGGAGCAGGAGGAATCCCTGACTGAGGAACTCCCCGCCAAACGCTTAGAAGAACTCTATGCCAAGAGCGGCATCCAGGGCTGGGATCCCTCTTTGGAGGAGGAGTTGAAGAAGTGGGATCAACGTCTGGCCTTCGATGTGCCGATCCACGTCAACAAACAGGTTAAGGCCTATTTGGTTTACTTTTCCACAGAGCGCAAAAAAATCATCACCAGATACCTGTCCCGCTCAACCCGTTATTTGCCTATGATCAGGGAAATATTTCAAGAGCACGGGCTTCCCGAGGACTTGGCCTACCTGGCCATGGTCGAGTCAGGCTTCAACCCCAACGCCTACTCCCACGCCCATGCCTGCGGCATGTGGCAGTTCATTAAAGGCACCGCGGCCCGTTATGGTCTGGAAGTAAACAACTATTTAGATGAGCGCCGGGACCCGGAAAAATCCACCCATGCCGCCGCCAAGTATCTGCTTGATCTGTACAAGCAGTTTGGTTCCTGGTATCTGGCAGCCGCCAGCTACAACTGTGGGGAAGGCCGGGTGCAAAAGGAGATCAACCAGAGCACCCATAAGAATTTCTGGGAGTTATCGGCCAACATGTGTCTGCCCTCGGAGACCAAAAATTACGTCCCTCAAATGATCGCCGCCACTATCATCGCTAAAAACCCCGCCAGATTTGGCTTCAGAAACGTGCCCTATCTTCCCCCGCTGCAATACGAAAAGGTGAAAGTGGAAGAACCCACCTCTTTGCAGGCGGCCTCCGTGGCCTGTAACGTGCCGGTGGAGGAGTTGGCGGCCTTGAACCCGGAACTTCGGCGCGGCGTTACTCCCCCGCAGGGCTCCTATCTGCTCAGAATCCCCAAGGGGACCATTGCCCTCTTCAACCGCAATATCACCGTGGCCCGCCTGGAACTGCCGGCCACGGCCGCCTCCCCCCTTCGCACTGCCAGGAGCAGTTACGGGAACAATTCCGAGATGCGCCGCAAGACCCAGAAAGTAACCGTGGCCAGTTTGGCCCCGGCGAAAAAGAATACGGCCAACAACCAGCGCCTCGCCAAAAGCGAGAAAAAGTCAACCAGCCAGACTGCTGCCGCCAAAGGCCAGAACAAGTCCTCTGCTAAGCACGACGGAAAACTCACCATGGCCTCTATGTTCGGCGGGGGCAAGATATCCTCCTCCAAGGGAGCGGCCAAGGCCAAACAGAAGGGCAAAAACACCAAAAAAACCGCTAAAAAATCGGCCCCTGGCCGCCCTGACAAGCCTGACCAGTTCAAGAAATCCAAAACCAAAGACAAAAGCAAAACCCTGGCCGCCGCCCACAACAAAAAGCTGAAGACCGCCAAAGGAAAGTGGGCCAAGACTGACAGCCGCGCCGGCGGGTAAATCTTCAGCCCTAGATAACGCAGTTTTTTAAAAAAATTTACCCACCCTCTTGATTTTCTCCCCCCGAATGAATATCAATTTGTTAGCACTCTTTTTAAATGAGTGCTAATAATCTGGTGTGTTCAAAATTCACATACTAATAAGGAGGTTAATCATGAAGGTCAAACCCTTAAATGATCGCGTTTTGGTCCAAAGAACTGAAGAGATGCAGAAAACCAAAGGCGGCATTTATATCCCCGACACCGCCAAAGAAAAGCCCATCGAAGGAAAAGTAATTGCGGTGGGCCCCGGCAAGATGAGCGACAGCGGCAACCGCATGGCTCCCTCCGTCAAAGAAGGAGACCGGGTGCTGTTCGGCAAGTACGCCGGCACCGAAATCAAGATCGAAGGCGAAGAATACCTGATGATGCGCGAGGAAGACATCCTGGCCATTATCGAGAGCTGAACCCAATTTCATCCCACTTCAGCCGACCGACTTTTTTTCCAGAAAATCACAAGGAGGATTAACTAATTATGGCTGCTAAAGAAATCAAGTATGATATCAAGGCCCGGGAAGCCATTCTGCGGGGGGTGAATACCTTGGCGGATGCGGTGAAGGTTACTCTGGGGCCCAAAGGCCGTAACGTCATTTTGGAAAAATCCTTTGGCGCTCCGGCCATCACCAAAGATGGCGTCACCGTGGCCAAAGAGATCGAATTGGAAGACAAATTTGAGAATATGGGGGCCCAGATGGTGCGGGAAGTGGCCTCCAAGACATCGGATGTAGCCGGCGACGGCACCACCACCGCCACCATTCTGGCCCAATCCATCTATCAGGAAGGCGCCCGTCTGGTAGCCGCCGGCACCAATCCCATGGCCCTGAAACGCGGCATCGACAAAGGCGTCAGTGCGGTAGTGGATGAACTGAAAAAGATTTCCAAGCCTACCAAGGACCAGAAAGAGATTGCCCAGGTTGGCACCATTTCCGCCAATAATGACCCCAGCATCGGCAACATCATCGCCGACGCCATGGCCAAAGTGGGCAAAGAAGGCGTCATCACGGTGGAGGAAGCCAAGGGCATGGAGACCACCCTGGAAGTAGTCGAAGGCATGCAGTTCGACCGGGGTTACATCTCCCCCTATTTCGT
Source organism: Desulfobacca acetoxidans (assembly GCA_020722205.1). Taxonomy (GTDB): domain Bacteria; phylum Desulfobacterota; class Desulfobaccia; order Desulfobaccales; family 0-14-0-80-60-11; genus DYLF01. Next base: position 12,478 of record DYLF01000056.1, on the reverse strand, counting down.
TACCAATGCCGAGAAGATGGAAGTCAATCTGGAGGAGCCCTTAATTCTGGTGCATGAGAAAAAAATCAGCGCCATGAAAGACCTGTTGCCTCTCTTGGAGCAGATCGCCAAGATGGGCAAGCCCCTCCTCATCATTGCAGAGGACGTGGAAGGCGAGGCCCTGGCCACCCTGGTGGTCAACAAACTGCGCGGCACCTTGCAGGTGGCCGCCGTCAAGGCCCCTGGTTTCGGCGACCGGCGCAAGGCCATGCTCGAAGACATCGCCATCCTCACCGGCGGCCAGGTCATCTCCGAAGACATGGGCTGGAAGCTGGAAAACGTCACCCTCAAAGAATTGGGCCGTTGCCGCAAAGTAAATATCGACCGGGATAACACCACCATCATCGACGGCGCCGGGGAGCGTTCCGCCATTGAGGGACGGGTGAAGCAGATTCGGGCCCAGATCGAAGAAACCACCTCCGATTATGACCGGGAAAAGCTCCAGGAACGCCTGGCCAAGATCGTCGGCGGCGTGGCCGTCATCCGGGTCGGCGCAGCCACCGAAATCGAAATGAAAGAGAAGAAAGCCCGGGTCGAGGACGCTCTCAACGCCACCCGGGCCGCTGTGGAAGAAGGTATCGTCCCCGGCGGCGGCGTCGCCCTCCTGCGCTGCATCCCCACCTTGGCGGAATACAAGGTGGAAAACCATGACGAACAATTGGGCATCAACATCATCAAACGCGCCCTCGAAGAGCCCATCCGCCAGATTGCCAACAACGCCGGGGCCGAGGGTTCCGTGGTGGCCGAACACGTCAAGGCCCAGAAAGGCGCCATGGGTTACAACGCCGAGTCCAGCTCCTATGAAGACCTCATGGTGGCCGGTGTCATCGATCCCACCAAGGTGGTGCGCTTCGCTATCCAGAACGCCGCCTCCGTGGCCAGCCTGCTCATCACCACCGAAGCCATGGTGGCTGAAAAGCCCAAGAAGGAAGAACCCCGCATGCCTATGCCCCCCGGTGGCGGCATGGATATGTATTAAAATAATGTGGTGTGGGAGAGGGCTAAGGGTCACAGGCCCTTACCCCCTCCCAAAGTCTCTCCCCCCCATCCCAGCAGGGGACGGGGGCGATTCACCTGGGCACGGTTCCACCGCCGTGCCCTGTCTATTCGTTGCTAGCTTGCCCCCGCAGGAAAGCACGGGCTTCCAGATAATGCTTGAGAACAGGCCGGCAGCCTGTGCCACTAAGTTCATACGTCAACAGCAGTTGATGACTAAAAAGCCTCTCATCTTCACCCGTAGGCTTTTTAGGGCTTGCACCCCCGCAAAAACTCTTGCCTTTTTTAGAATTATGAACTATATAATTACTTGGCGGTTCCAACAGCCCGGGTCCACTTCGGGGCAGAACATATTTAACCGTTAAAATAAAATACTTATTGGGTAAAGGAGGCGGCCCCCACAGAGTTCAAGGGAGTGGGGTTATCGCCTGAAACGTTTGGCGCCTGGATCACCATCTCCACAGACTAAACTATCTTTCGTCCTAGACCGCGAGTCTCAGCAGGCCCTTCCTTATCCCGATCCCGTAAACATGATCCCTGGTTCGGCGATCTCCTCATTAATTTTGCCTCATCTGGAAGATCTGAGTCCTTATCAGGCCGGCAAACCCCTGGAGGAGCTGGCCAGAGAGCTGGGCATTGCCGACGCCGTCAAACTGGCCTCCAATGAAAACCCCTTGGGGCCATCCCCTCGGGCCCTGGAAGCCATCCGGCAGAATCTGGACACCCTGCACCGCTATCCTGATTCTCACGCCTATTACCTCAAGCAAGATCTGAGCCGCCACTTGGGAATCAGGCCCGAGCAGCTGATTCTGGGCAACGGTTCCGATGAAATCCTGGAGCTTCTGGTGCGGGCCCTGGTACCCTTCGGCGGGGCGGTGGTCAGCACCGATCACTCTTTTCTGATGTATGGCCTGCTGACCCAGGCGGTGGGCGGCGTCTTCCATCGCGTCCCCTTGGCTGGTCTGCACCTTGACCTGGAGGCCGTTGCTCAAGCGGTGACCCCGGACACCCGATTGGTTCTCTTAAATAATCCCCATAACCCCACCGGTACGGCTTTTCGCCGCCGGGAGTGGGAAAAATTCCTGGCTTCTCTGCCTACCACTGTCACGGTAGTGTTGGACGAGGCTTACATCGATTTTGCCGACGACCCTGACGTCCCCCACGGACTGGAGTATCTTTCTGAAGATCGCCCCCTGGTTGGTCTGCGTACCTTCTCCAAGGCCTATGGCTTGGCGGGTCTGCGCATCGGTTACGGTTATGGTCCCAGTCAGCTCCTGGCTTACCTGAACCGGTTGCGGCTGCCGTTCAACGTCAACCGCTTGGCGCAGGTGGCGGCGCAGGCAGCCCTCTCGGATACCGACTTTCTGGCCCGCACCAAAAAATTGGTGCGTCAGGGCCGCGCCGTGCTGGCAAGGGAACTTAGCCGGTTGGGACTTGAGGTGGCCCCCTCCCAAGCCAATTTTCTACTCGTCAAGGTGGGGCAAGGTCAACAGGTCTATAAGGCCATGCTGCGGCATGGGGTGATTATCAGGGCCATGGATGAATACGGTTTCCCAGAGCATATCCGAGTTAACGTCGGCTTGCCGGAAGAGAACCAAAAGTTTCTGCGGGTCTTAAAAAACGTTTTGGGGTTATAGCAGGGATAGTGGGGCGGCGTGCGGTCATCACCATCGACGGGCCGGCAGGAGCCGGCAAGAGCACCGTGGGCCGGCTGCTGGCTCAAACCCTCGGATATCATTATCTGGACAGCGGCGCCCTCTACCGTCTGGTGGCCTGGCAGGTTGGCCGACTGGGGGTGAACCCGTCCGACGAATCAGACCTGACCGTCTTGCTTGAAGGTTTAGAAACGCAGATTATTACTGATGACGGTGGTTTTCACATCTGGTATGGAGGCCGGGAACTCTCTCAGGAGTTGCGTACCCCGAATGTCAGCGACTTGGCCTCCCAAGTGGCCAAGGTGCCCCGGGTGCGCCGGTGGGTGACGAAAAGGCTCAGAGCCTTGGCTCAGGACGGCGGTGTAGTGGCCGAAGGCCGGGACTTGGGCAGCGTGGTCTTCCCTGACGCCCAAGCCAAATTCTACCTGGATGCCGCTCTCCCCGTCCGGGCTGCCCGACGGCGCCGGGAATGGCAGGAGCAAGGCGCCGACGCTGATCTGCAGGACGCCCTTGCCGCGTTGGCTGAACGCGACCGGCGGGACCAGCACCGATCGGAATCGCCGCTGACCATTCCGCCGGCGGCACAGTATATCGATACCAGCCACCTGACCCCGGCTGAAGTGGTGGCCCGGTGTCTGGACTTTATTCGGAGAGTCACCGGGGAAGAGCCGGAAGCCATAAGTTGATGGGCTTTGGTAAAAGAGAACACGAAATGGAAAGGTCCTTGGCCAAATTTTCACTGAACGCCAACTTGCTTCCCAGGAGAAGGCAGGGCGGCGCTGGGGAAACAACCCGGAAAAGGGCAGCCGAGGGCGGTTAGTCTGGATACGTATTGTTCTTCAAACCAATAACCAATCACTGATAACTGTTTTTTCAAGGGGGCATTATTAACATGGACACCACGGACAGAAACGACATCATCTCTCACCGCTCTGACCTGCCGGCCGCGACCGCGGCAGAGCCTGAAAAACCATCTCACCCGGAGCAACCCGAGAACCTGGCCCAGGGCGAGGAGGCCCTGGCCCCGCCTGCCGCTGAAGAGGAACTTGCCTCTCCCCAAGAGGAAGCAGCTCCTCCCCAGGAGGAAACCACCTCTCCCCCGGAAGAACCCGGCCCCATTGAGACTGCCGCTAAGCTTCCTGAAGAGATGCCGGACGTGCAACAGATGTCCGAACTCTATGAGGAAAGTCTCCGGCGGGTGCAGGAAGGCGAAGTGGTCAAAGGCCGGATTGTGTCCATCACCAAGGATTTCGTCATGGTGGACATCGGCTACAAGAGCGAAGGCCAAATCCCCATCCAGGAATTTATCAATGCTCAGGGTGAAGTGGAGGCTCAGATCGGTGACCAGGTCGAAGCCTTGCTGGAAAGCCGTGATGATGAAGAAGGCCCCCTTGTCCTCTCCAAGAGCAAGGCTTCCAAGATCAAGATCTGGGAAGAAATCAGTTATGCTTACCATAATGAGGGCGTAGTGGAAGGCACCGTGGTGGCCAAGGTCAAGGGCGGCATGTCCGTGGATTTGGGAGGCATTATCGCCTTTCTGCCGGGCTCCCAAGTGGACTTGATGCCTCAGCGCAGCACCGATCATCTGGTGGGTCAGCGTCTGACCTTCAACGTCTTGAAATTCAACCGCAAACGCCGCAATGTGGTGCTCTCCCGTCGCACCCTCCTGGAAAAGGCCAAAAATGAGGCCAAAGCCACTCTGCTCGCTACCCTGGAGGAAGGCAAGGTGGTGGAGGGGGTGGTCAAAAACATCACCGATTACGGTGTCTTCGTGGATCTGGGCGGCCTGGACGGCTTGCTGCACATCACTGATCTCTCCTATGGGCGCATCCGGAATCCCTCCGACCTTTTCAAGGTCGGTGACACCATTACCGTCAAGGTGTTAAGTTTTGACCGGGAAAAGGAACGCATTTCCCTGGGTCTCAAACAGCTCACCCCTGACCCTTGGGGACAGGTGCAAGAAAAGTATCAGATCGGCAACCGGGTCACCGGCCGAGTGGTGAGCCTCACGGATTACGGGGTGTTTGTAGAGCTGGAACCCGGCGTGGAAGGCCTGATCCATATCTCAGAGATGTCCTGGACCCGCAAAATCCGTCATCCCAATCAGGTAGTAGCGGTCAACGACAACGTGGAAGTAGTGGTTTTGGAAGTGGAGCCTCACCGCAAGCGCATTTCCCTGTCCCTCAAACAGGTGGAGCCCAATCCGTGGGAGGTCATCGGCGAGAAATATCCCGTCGGCTCTATCATCGAAGGCAAAATCAAGAATATCACTGATTTTGGCATCTTTATCGGCATCGATGAAGGGATCGACGGACTGGTGCACATCTCTGACATCTCCTGGACCAAGCGTTTTAAGCATCCTTCGGAGCTCTACAAGAAAGGTCAGGTCGTCCAGGCCAAAGTCCTCAACATCGACAAAGAAAACGAACGCTTCTCCTTGAGCATCAAAGAACTGACCCCCAATCCCTGGGAAACCATCGACCAGCGCTTCCCCATCGGGGTCGTTATTACCGGGCCGATTACAAATATCACGGATTTCGGACTGTTTGTTGAGGTGGAAGAGGGCATCGAAGGTCTGGTGCACATCTCCGAAATGAGCCGCGACAAGCAAAAGATGGCCGCCCTCAAGGTGGGGGATCAGATCCGCGCCAAAGTCATTCACAGCTCACCCCAGGAGCGCCGTATCGGCCTGAGCATCCGACGCCTGGAGTCTGAAGAGGAACAAAAGAATTACCGGGATTACCTGAAACCTTCCCAGGAAGCCACCACCAGCCTGGGAGAAGTTCTGCGGGAAACCCTGGAAGGCAACGACCTCCATAAATTCGGTCTGAAATAAACCAGGTGTGAGGCAGCAGGCAATTGGCCGACGGTAAGAGACGATAGAATTCAGGACAGACTTCGGAACCCATCGCCTATAGTTTATTGACAATTATGCAACGTCCCCGGTTTTCTTCCTGTCTCCTGGTGATCCTGGTTTTCTTTCTCCTGGCGGGCCTTACCGGCTTGGTATTGTTCTGGTGGGGCAAAGGCGATCTGATGCTCGGCGACAAGGTGGGGGTGGTGGAAGTTCGCGGCCTGATCACTGATTCCCGCCCCACCTTGGAAAAGCTGGTGCGCTTCCGGGATGATACCCGCATCAAAGCCCTGGTGCTCCGGGTCAATTCTCCGGGTGGGGCCGTGGGCCCTTCCCAGGAGATCATGCGGGAAGTGGAAAAGATTAAGAAAAGCAAAAAGATCGTAGCCTCCCTGGCCACCCTGGCGGCCTCCGGGGGCTATTACGTAGCCTGCGCCGCCGACCTCATCATGGCCAGTCCCGGCACCGCCACCGGCAGTATCGGCGCCATCATCAAGCTGACCAATATCGAGCAGTTGGTGAAGAAGCTGGGAGTGGAGGTCTATTCTCTCAAAGCCGGGGCCCTGAAAGACCTGGGCTCCCCCTTCCGCCCCCTCACCCCCGAAGAACAGGCAGTCATTCAGAAGATGCTGGATGACATCCACCGGCAGTTTATTCAGGATGTGGCTAGGAACCGCAGGCTCTCCGAAGACAAAATCAGGGCGGTGGCTGACGGTCGCATCATCACCGGGGAAGAAGCCCAAAAGTTTGGCTTGGTGGATGAGATGGGCAATCTGGAGGACGCCATTGAAAAGGCCGGGCGCCTGGGCGGTATCACCGGCAAAGTGGAAGCCGTCTATCCGGAGAAGAAAGGCTTCTCCCTCCTCCGCTTCCTCTGGGGGCAAGACCTGGAAGAAAGCCTGAGCCAACTTGCCCTGCCCTACCCCGAACCCGCCTACCTACCCCCCTGGTTCAGATAAGGATTGGGTTCTGGGTTTTGGGTTTTTGTTTGGGCGTATTACCCAAATATGCCTCATCTCAAAGCCTCTTGCCACTACCCTTAACCTCCAGCCCCTTGCCTATAGCCTGCTTACATCCCCCTGCCCTTCCCGGATCACCTCCGGCACGTCGTCAATGAATGAAATGACGCTGGACGGCGCCACCGGAATGATGCCGGCATCAATGACCAGGTTAAGATAGGCCTTGAATTTCTCCGCAATCTCAAGAGGGTCGGTTTCCGGCGGCTGGTCCGGGAGACTCGCCCCGGTGCTGATGATGGGGTGCCCCAACAGGCCCACCAAATCCGCACAGATGGGGTGGTCAGGCACCCGGATGCCCACCGTGCGTCGCCTGGTCTGGAGAATCTTCGGCACCTGCCGGGAGGCCTCCAAGATAAAGGTATAGGGACCCGGCAACAGGCGCTTCATGGTCTTATAGGCGTAATTTCCCACCACCGCGTAGGTGCTGATGTTTTTCAGGTCTGCGCAGATAAAGCTGAAGGGCTTGGACAACGGCCGGCGTTTGATCTGGTATAGTCGGCTGATCCCCTTGAGATTATACAGGTCGCAACCCAGGGCGTAGCCGGTGTCGGTGGGATAGCCGATGAGGCCGCCCTGCCGCAAAATCTCCACTGTCTGCCGGAGCAGCCGCACCTGCGGGTTATCCGGGTTTATCCTGATCACCATACTGGCAGAACTTTTCTTCATCACTTTTACCTATAATCACCACAACTTCCCTTTACTCCCTTTTCCCTGCTCCCAGGACCCGGCTATTATCCTTTTCACCTTTTCACCCTTTTCCCTCTTCCCTTTTTGACCCCCTTGACCCTGTCACTATCAACCGGCCCCATGGCTGTAACCCCACTCGCCTTTACCCATATCCCCTCCACCTGGTCCTTGAGCCAGTGGGCATCCCACCATTCCTGGGGGGTAACAAACTCCCCCCCCACCAACATGGAAAAGTGCAGATGGTCGCCGCCGGCCAGGCCGGTGGCGCCGGTCTTACCCAATACCTGGCCTTTCTCCACCGCCTCCCCCACCTTCACGTCCATCTGGCTCAGATGGCTGTACATTGAACAAACCCCCAGACCATGGTCCAAAATCACCGTCTGGCCGTAAATCCCCAAGGGTTCGGCCAACACCACTATACCTTTATTGGCCGCCGGCACCGGCGTGGCCAAAAGATTAGCCAGGTCTTCCCCCAGATGAACTTGCTGGTCCACCACCCGCCCCTGATATATATAGGTGCGCCGGTCCCCGAAGCGGGCCATAGGTTTGCCCTCGTATCGTAAAAAACCGCCGGACCATAATGGCTGGGGGTGGCTCTGGCGGCACAACTGACTGACTTTCTCATGATTGGCCCGCCTTATCTCCCGGTTCACCTCCAGATAAGCAGCCAGTAAATCTCCCGGCTGGGATACCGGGAAACTGGCCGCCACTTGGCGCAGGAAGCTTTCTGAGAGATTCATGGTGTCCTGGCGCCACTTCCGAGGCCTGACCTTTAAGGCCAACGCCTGCCGGACTTCCTCCCCCACCGCCGGCCTGGCCACCAACTCCGCCGACACCGGGCCGGAAACCTCCTGGGGCAGAGGGAAAAGGACTACATAATCGCCCTTCCCGCCTCTGGGATTGGCATAGCCGCGATAGAACTGCCCGCTTATCTTAATGCCGCTCTCTAGGGCCGGTTTGTTCAAGCGGTAGGTCAAACACCCCGTGCCCCCGGCGTGCAACAGATAGCTGATGGAGTCAAAGCTCAAAGTCAGGGGCACCAAATCAATATCCACCTCCCGGCTGAACCCGGCGCTCCGTCCCTGGAACCAGTTGCCCCAGGACCTATCCCGCACTGTGGCCGTTAACACCGCTTTACCCTCTTTGAAGCCCAGGGCTCTCGGTTCCAGCACCAAGGGTAACTCCGCGACGAACACCCTTTCCCGTCCGGAGGGGAAGGTCTTGTTCAGAATGACCTTTTCCTGCCCGTCCTGGCTGAAGGTTACTCTGACCTCCCGCAGGCCGCTCCCCTGGTCTGCCGCCTTTAAGGTAAAACTTGCCTTCGGACCCACCCAAGCCGCCTCAGGAGACAACTCTACACTAGGGTCATCCCGGTCCAGTTTAGAAAGTCCCCCATAAACCGCAACACCCAGCAGCACCAACGCTGCCAACACTGCCAACACCAACCCGCCTTCCCGGCTCCACCGCATTTTCCTCAGCTTCATCATGCCCCTATACTACCAATTCTCATCCCCCTCGGCAAGGATGAACCCCATCCCAAACCGCACCCACCAATCTTGCCCCGACCACTAAGCGTGATTAATTTAAATAAAGCCATATGGTAACCAGAGGTGTTAAGCAAATGGTTTCTCCCATCTCCCCTAATATATGTTCTGAAAAATCTGGTCATCTTTGTTTGTCACTGTGAGCCTGGTCATTTGACTTTTTCATCCCAGAAAATGTGCCATGTCAGCAAAAACTTCAAAAATCATCCTCACCCTGGGCGGCCTCCACTGCGCCGCCTGCGTGGCCCGAGTGGAACGCGCCCTTCAGCAGACCCCCGGCGTCCTTGAAGCCACAGTCAATTTAGCCACTCGACAAGCTCGGGTCTCCTACGCACCCGACCAGGCCACCCCGGCCATTCTCCAACAAGCCGTCATCGCAGCCGGCTATGAAGTCGAAGCCTTTTTTCAAGAAGAACTGCGACCTGCTCCGCCGGGCCCGGAAACAGAAGCCAGCAATTTCAAACGACGCTTCCTCATTGCCCTGGCCCTGAGCTTGCCTGTCTTTTTAGGCTCCATGGTGCACCCCTTGCCCCATTGGCTGGGGTTGGCCCCCCAACACCTGCATCTCGCTCTCCTGGTCCTCACCACCCCAGTTCTCTTTTATTCTGGAGCCACTTTCTTTGCCGGAGCTATTAAAGCCGCTCGCCACGGCGCAGCCACCATGGACACCCTCGTGGCTTTAGGCACCACTGCAGCTTACCTCTACTCCATCTGGGTCACCGTGTTTCCGTCCACGCTGGCCGCTGCCCACACCGAGGCTGCCGTCTATTTCGACACTACCGCCATGATCATCACCTTTATCCTGTTGGGCCGCTGGCTGGAGGCCCGCTCCCGGGGCCGGGCCTCCGAAGCCCTCCGGCGTCTGCTGGCGCTGGCCCCTCCCACCGCCAGGGTGCGCCGGGAGGGCGTGGAACTGGAAATACCCTTGGCTCAGGTGGAGGTGGGGGACCTGCTGGTGGTGCGCCCCGGCGACAAAATCCCGGTGGACGGCGTGGTGGTGGAGGGTATGAGCAGCGTAGATGAAGCCCTGCTCACCGGCGAGAGCCTCCCCGTCGTTAAAGAGCCGGGGGCCGAAGTCTGGGGGGCCACCCTCAACCAGCGGGGTTTTCTGGTCTTCCGGGCCACCCGCGTCGGCCGGGACATGGTGCTGTCCCAGATCATCCGTTTGGTGGAAGAGGCCCAATCGGCCAAGCCGCCCATCCAGCGCCTGGCCGATAAGGTAGCCGGGGTCTTTGTCCCCGTGGTCATGGGAATCGCCGGCTTCACCTTTTTGAGCTGGCTGATGTGGGGGCCACCCCCGGCCCTCACCAGGGCCCTCACCAGCATGGTGGCGGTGCTCATCATTGCCTGTCCCTGCGCTCTGGGTCTGGCCACCCCCACCGCCGTCATGGTGGGCACCGGCCGCGGCGCCGAAATGGGCATCCTGCTCCGGGGCGGAGAACCGTTGGAGCGGGCCTGGCGCCTCAGCACCGTGGTCCTGGACAAGACCGGCACCCTCACCCGGGGCCGCCCCGAGATCACCGATCTAGAAGCCTGGGGGACTCTGACCCTTGATCAAGTCCTGGCCCTGGCCGCCGCCCTCGAGAGCAGATCCGAGCACCCCCTGGGCGAAGCCATCACCCGGGCCGCGGCCCAGCGGGATCTGACACTCCCGCGCATCTCCAACTTTATGGCCATCCCCGGTCTGGGCGTCAAAGCCACCCTTTCCCACCCTTTACTTACTCCCGCCGACACCAACGCCCCCGGTGGCATCCCCACTACTGTTGGCACCGGTTCCCCAGCCGGGGAAACATATATTGAGGAAACTTTTTTCCCAGCAAACAGCATCCGGAAAACGCAACCCCCCCCAACCCAGGAAGTCCTCTTGGGCAATCTATCCTTCCTGGCCCAAGAAGGCCTTCCCTGTCACGATCTTGAGGCCCGCCAGCAGCCTCTCGCCGAGCAAGGCAAGACCACCGTCTTCCTGGCTGTCAACGGCATCCCGGCCGGCCTCCTGGCCGCCGCCGACCTCCCCAAGCCCGGGGCCGCCGAGGCTGTCGCCGCCCTGAAAGAGCTGGGCCTGAAAGTTCTGCTCCTCACGGGCGACAACCGCCAAACCGCCCGGGCCATCGCCGCCGCCCTGGGCATCGACGAGGTGGTGGCCGAAGTCCTGCCCCAGGAGAAGGCGGCCAAAATCAAAGAGCTCCAGGCAGCCGGAGAGGTGGTGGCCATGGTGGGAGACGGCGTCAACGACGCCCCCGCCTTGGCCCAGGCCGACGTCGGCCTGGCCCTGGGCGCCGGAGCTGATGTGGCCCTGGAGGCCGCTGACCTGACGCTGATACGGGACAACCTTGCTCTCATCCCCCAAGCCATCACTCTCTCCCGCCGGATGATGCGCATCATCCGGCAAAATCTCTTCTGGGCCTTCGGCTACAACGTGCTGGCCATCCCCGCCGCCGCCCTGGGCCTCCTCAATCCCGCCCTCGCCGCCGCCGCCATGGCCTTAAGCTCCGTCAGCGTCGTCTCCAACTCCCTGCGCCTGCGACGCTTTCCTCCCCAACCATTGGGAGCCCAGCAGCACCTTCGGCAAGCACGATAATTTAGGTCTAGCGGCGGGTTTGAGACCCGCCGCTTTTCCTACTTTTGAATTTTTACGTGAAAATGTCCCTCGGACACCTTTCTCATTTAAGTTGTGAAGTTCGTGGGCGGGATTAATATTTGATGTGAAAGCGGCAATTTTGTAATCCTTAGCGACGTTTTAGAAGGGCCAGAAGACCACAAGCAGATGAAAAAAGCCAAAAACTACCGGGAAGAGGAACGTAGGTTGCCTCCACTATCCCCAACACCCCACCGCCAGCTTGGGCAAACCACGGTCCGAGATTTGGGACATCGTTCCAACAAGCCTTCCACTCCCCATCAACCGGAACAATCCAGTTCATGATGGCAAAATGCTCCCCATCCCTAGTCTGGTATTGTTCCCACCCCGGTTCCGCAGTGTCGATAGTCATATTGTTAGGCTCTCCGGGGGCCCAATTAGTATAAGTTGAAGAAGGGTCACCAACCCAAACCCAATTACCTTCCTGGTTGCCGTCTGTGAAGCCTATCCAATATGTGTATTCCGAATCGAAGGTTTGTCGGAGCCATGCTTCCTCTGCGGCATCATTAATAGTTACCAGGTACCCACCAAGGCTTTGAGCCTCGGTCACAGCATCTGTCCAATGCCCCACGTTTTCGGTCAGGGTGTAGTAATGACCTGAACCCGAGTTGAAAAACCACTGGTACGCTAAGGCTTCATCATTGTGAGCAAAGGGCAGAACCCCCAACAAAGACAAGACCATCGCCAAAAAAATACGCACCTGTTTATCCTCCCAAAAATTTTAATTTTATAATTCAATATAGCAATTCGCGTGCCAATAATATAAAAATTAACCTTTTTATTCCTCTCTATCGTGAACTTTGAAAATTCTTTGCGGCCCCCCCTGGTGGCCACCAACGTCCTGGCACGCAATCATATAGCTTTCACTATCTTTAACAAGTTCTTCCGGGACCTAATGGGCCGGCACCATTATCACCAGGAATCACAAAGGCTGACTGCTGAAAACTGTCAGCCATAGTCCCCCGTTTTCAATTCCCTGGATAACCATATCGGATACATATAATCGTAATCAGATTGATGCTAATAGATTATAATAAATTGCTGTTCAA
>DYLF01000143.1 GCA_020722205.1 Desulfobacca acetoxidans | reverse complement strand
GTCCATGGCCAGCACGGTTCTATCTTGCCGGACTGGAAGGCCGCCAAGGACGTCACCATGTTCGGGAGGTAACTGTCGGGGGCTTCGCCTATGGCCAACAGTTATCTTCTCAATCCAGGGGCCGGGAACGTCAAAGTTTCCGGCCCCTGGCACTTCTGGTGGCAACCGCATAGAAATTAAAGCTTTTTTTATCGAAGGTTCACAGGCAGCCGCCATCATTACTTATTTGTAATCTTCGAGAAAGGTTCAGGTAATGCTGCTTGATTATGATGAAGCCAAAAAAGGAGGTGCAAATTATGAAAAACAGTGGTTTTTGGAAGGGAGCGAGCCTGGCCCTGGCCCTGCTGTTGGCTGGAGGAGCCGGCAAAGCCGCCTGGGCTGCGGCTTCGGGTAGCGGTCAGCAACAGGCCCAGGAGCAGGCGCCGACGTACACCTGCAGCATCAGGGTGCCGCAGCCGGAACCCGCGGACCTGTCCACCTTGGCCAAGATCAAGGCCGACCAGGCCATGGCGGCGGCCCAAACCGCCTTCCCCGGCGCCCAGGTGAAGAAAGTGGAGTTGGACAACGAAAACGGCTGCCTGGTGTACAGCGTTGACCTGAGCAATGGCATGGATGTGAAAGTGGATGCCGGCAACGGCAGTATCCTCCACAAAGAACCGGCCGGGAAGGAAGGTCACGAAGGACGCGAGGACCGCGAAGAAGATTAATCTCAACTTTATCGGGGGCTCCAGGATTCTCCGGAGCCCCCGGAGCATTTTGCAGAGGTTGCCATGCCTGCCATAGAGATTCAAGAGTTGCAAAAGAGCTTTGAGGGATGCCCGGTGCTGCGCGGCGTCTCCCTGACGGTGAACCACGGCGATATTTACGGCTTCTTAGGACCCAACGGCTCAGGCAAGACCACCACCTTGCGCCTGCTGCTGGGCATCATCCCTCGAGAGGGGGGCAATATCTCAGTGTTGGGGCTGGACCCCGCAACCTCCGGCCCCGCGCTGCGGCGGTGGGTTAACGCCTTGCCGGAATCCCACGGCCTTTATGGCTGGATGTCAGCCGGGCGCTACTTACGGTTTTTCGGGGAGCTGTACGGCATGGATGTCAGCGGCGGCGATCACCGCGCTCGCCTGCGCCGGGTTGGCCTTGACCCTGATGATGCCCGGCCCATCCGGACCTTTTCCCGGGGCATGAAGCAGCGCCTGGGTCTGGCCCGGGCCATGATCAACGACCCGGAGGTGCTGTTTTTGGACGAACCTACCAACGGCCTGGACCCCCGCGGACGGCGGGAGATCCATGACCTGCTCTTGGAGCTTAACCGGATGAGAAATCTGACGATCTTGATTTCTACCCATATCCTGGACGATGTGGAGCGGCTGTGCAACCGTATCGCCATTCTGGACCATGGCTTGGTGAAGTATGAGGGAACCGCACATCCCGCAGCGGCAGAGCGTCGGCGGTATCGTTTTCACCTGGGGAATGGGGGGAAAATTCCGGCCGAGTGGAACTTTCCGGGAATCTCTTTGCTCGGCCACCAGGATAACTGGATTACCTGCCTGATCGAGGGGAGGACGCCGACTCAGGCCATTAATACCTTGATCGCAGGGGGGCTTCCTATTATTGAGGCTGCGGCAGTAAACGACGATTTGGAAGCCCTTTACCTGAAATATACCTCGAGAGGGGAGTCATGAACTTTTGGATACCCTTGGTAAAACGTGAGTTCCAGGAGGACTTCAAGGCCAGCCGGGGTATGGCTTTTTTCCTGATAGCCACCTTGGTGCTGAGCGCCTTTGCCGTCCTGTTGGTCAGCAATACCGAGTTGAGTCTGTTGGATAACGCCCAGGCGGTCTATATGATGGCGGGCATCGTCCTGGCCTTGGCGGCGCTGGTGGCGGTGATCCGGGGCAGCGACGGTTTTGCCGGGGAGCGGGACCGGCTGACCCTGGAGCCGCTGCTGCTGACGCCTATCAGCGGCCCTGGGCTGGCCGCGGCCAAGCTGGGCGGCCTCATGTTTACCTGGCTCACGCTGTTTCTCCTGGCCATCCCCTATCTCTGGGCCGTAGGGAGCACCGGGCAAAACCTCCTGGCCACCTTCCAGTATCTGTTTCTGGCTGGAACATTGGTAGTCCTGATATTTGGCGGCGCCGCTCTGGCCCTGTCCGCGCGCCTGAAGACTTTCAAAGGAGTGCTGTCAACGGGTCTGACCATGCTGCTGCTTTTCGCTAGCCCCGTGCTTATCGGCCCCTCCCTCCGGCAAAGTGCGGTGGGGCGGCTGCTGGACCTGGCCAATCCCATGGCGGCCGCGCTCAATACCCTGGACAGTGTGATCATCGACAGCCAGGGGCTGGGCTGGCAACTTCCCCGCCTGGCTATTATGATGGGTTATGCCCTGGCGGTCCTGGGGTGGCTCTATGCGGCCACCAGGAGGCTTGAACCATGAACCTCTACTTCTTACTCAAGTTTCGCACCCCTGAAGTGGGGAGAAGTTATTGAAAGTATTGGTGATC
>DYLF01000142.1 GCA_020722205.1 Desulfobacca acetoxidans | reverse complement strand
TGGCTCGGCTCTGCCGGTTAGCTGTTTTCTCCCCCGCCCACCCTACCCTTCTGTGGGCCGCCGGTGTTGCTGCCGGCCGTCCTGTTTTATCTGCTCGTCCTGCTCCTTGGCCCACCGCCGGTTTTGGCTAACTCCCGCCTGAAGATCACCCGGGTTATCGTTACTGCTTACCATAAACCCGGCAAGACGGCATCCGGCGCCCAAACCAGGCGCGGCTATATCGCCTGGAGCCGGGAGCTGGAGAAAAAGTAGAAAGTCAGATTCGGGGAGACCATCATCGTGGGGGTCGGTTGGATTATCTGCAAGGACCGTCTGCCGGAAAAGTGGCAGAAGCGGGGGGACGTCTTTGTGTCTCCCCGCCGGCAGCCAGGATTTTTGACAAAAGGTGAAAGCCAGCCGCGTCGTTAAAAAGGCTCCCGGCCGGCCACCATATTTTGATCGTTCCCGGAATTATTCCTGAGCGCCGTTGTCGGCCTCGATAGCAACCAATCCTCAGAAGCGTATCCCATCCCGGCTGAATTGGTATGCAAACATTTGTTCAGTTATCTATTGACAACCGCGGCTGAGGGAATAAGATGGAAACATTTAATAATGGCGGTCGATTTTGGTCAACCAGGGTCTTTCCCCTCGGTTATGGTTGCAAGGCAAAGCAATCGGATTGCTCAAATCTTGATTGGCGGAGGATGACATGAGTAGGAATTTAAGGATTGTAGTGGTGGGCGGCGTGGCGGCCGGTCCCAAAGCTGCGGCGCGGGCTCGGCGGTGTGATCCTCAGGCGGAAATCACCATCCTGGAGAAGGGAGAGTTCGTCTCTTATGCGGGCTGCGGCCTGCCTTATCTCATTGAGGGCAAGATCCCGGAGGTAAAAGACCTGCTGGCCACGCCGGTGGGGGTGCTGCGTGACGCGCAGTTCTTCCGGGCGGTGAAAGATATCAAGCTCCTCACCGGCAAGGAAGCCACGAGCATCGACCGGGCCCAGAAGTTGGTTAAAGTGCGTGATGTGGCCACCTCCCGGGAAGAAAGCTATCCTTACGATCGTCTGGTGCTGGCCACCGGGGCCGTTCCGGTGCGGCCGCCGTTGCCTGGCATTGATCTCAAGAATGTTTTTGTCATCCGCCACCCCGGGGACGGGATGGCCGTGCTGGCCGGCCTTAAGGAGGGCAAACCCCAGCGAGCCGTCCTCATCGGCGCAGGGGCCATCGGTCTGGAATTGGCTGAGGCCTTAGTGGCCCGTGGGTTGGAGGTCACGGTGATCGAGGCCATGCCTCAGGTCTTTCCCGGCTTGTTGGACTTCGAGATGGGGGCCGTGTTGCAACGCCACCTGGAGAGCAAGGGGGTGAAAGTCCGCACCGGTGAGCGGGTGGCCAGCTTTAGCGGCAACCAGGAGGGCCGGCTGGCAAGAGTCCATACCGACAAAGGTGAATATCCGGCTGATTTGGCGGTGCTCGCCATCGGCGTGCGGCCCAATGTGGAACTGGCCCGTCAGGCCGGCCTGGAAATCGGGCAGACCGGGGCCATTAAAGTGGACCAATACCTACGCACTTCGGACCAGAATATTTATGCCGGGGGTGACTGTGCGGAAGCATACCACCGGGTGTTGGGGCGCCCGGTATTTGTCTCCTCCGGGCAGTTGGCCAATATTCAGGGGCGCATCATCGGCACGAACATCACCGGCGGCAAGGTCGCCTACCGGGGGACGGTGGGGACCGGGGTAGCCAAGGTCTTTGATTATACCGTGGGGTGCACCGGCCTCACCGAGACGGTGGCCAAAAACGAAGGGTTGGAGGTGGTCACGGCCCTGGCGCCGGGTCTGGACCATGCCCATTATTATCCCGGTGCCGCCTTTGTCGGTCTGAAGATGGTGGCGGAGCGGAGCAGTGGGCGGCTGTTGGGGGTCCAGGTGGTGGGTCCCGGTGACGCCGCCAAGCGTCTGGATGTAGCCGCCACGGCCATTACGTATGGGGCGACGGTGAGCGACTTGAGTCAATTAAACCTGGGGTATGCCCCGCCCTATTCGGTGGCCGTCGATCTTTTGGTGCAGGCCGCCCAGGTAATGGACAACAAACTCACCGGGGTGGCCCAGGGGGTATCGCCCCTGGCACTTAAGGAACTTGCGGCCCAAGGGGAGGATTTTGTGCTGCTGGATGTCCGCACGCCGGCGGAGGTCCAGGAGGTGCGGCTGAAACATCCCCAGGTCTCGGTGGTGCCTTTGGGAAAGCTGCGGGAAAAGGCCAAAGAGTTGCCCCCGGACCGATTGTATATACCTTTCTGTAAATTCAGTATGCGGGGCTACGAGGCTCAGAAGATTCTGCAAGGCCAGGGATTCACCCGGGTTCAGTTCCTGGATGGCGGCGTGGTGCACTGGCCCTTTGAACTTGAACAGGGGGAACCAAAATAAATCAGGCGTTTGTTAGGGGAGAGGGCCAGGGAGCGAGCCCCCTGCCCCCTCCCCTAAAACCCCCTCCCCCACCCCAATTTGGCATCTGGTTTCTCCGCGCAATGATGGCGTGGTCATCCAAAATACCTCAGCCACCTCGTAGCG
>DYLF01000141.1 GCA_020722205.1 Desulfobacca acetoxidans | reverse complement strand
GCCAGCACGTTATCACAAAGGCTAACGTATTGCAAGGACAACATAAAAATCATTTAAACTACAGTAGCCTTTAATTGCATGATTGGACTTTTAATTAGTGCCCATCCGGAAAGTCCTCAGCTTCCTCTTTTCCTCCCAACGCGGGGAGATGGTCAGAGTGAGGGGCATAAGATAATTATTTCCAATAGTTATTCATGATAATTGAGCAACCTGTCATATCACGATTACTTATTACCTAAATATTTTGCAAGTCCCCTTTGATTTGAGCCAAGGTGAAAAATCTTTCAAAACCTAGTATAGGTGCTGAGCCGGTTCAGGGGAAATTCTTTCCTTTCGCAGCCAAGTGTCAGGCATTTTTGGACCAGGTCCTTAAGAGCCAGCTTAATTGAGGCCCTCAGGGCAAACTTCCAGTGAGCTGTTCCCCCCTTGAGCTGGTTATTCCGGTAAGCCGTCTTATTCAGGCCGGGCAGAGGGCCGTCAGGGAACTTTCCAGGTGTTCCCACTGTTCTTTGAAAAAGTAATCCCTTGGTACCTTTAAGATCAAGCGGCGTCCCCCCGGGTCAAACGGCCCGGCGTTTTAATGAGCCAACCACGGATGGTGTTGGGTTCTTCGCGAAATCCTTTCTTGGTAGTGAGCCACATCATCCACACCAGCAGATTGTAGGCCAGGATGCAGGTTTGAAACAGGGCGGAATTGGCCCAGAAATCATGGCTCAGGATGCTTCCCGCGGCCATCTGGTTTTGACACCAGTCGAGCCAAGTCTCGCAGGTGGCCCTTTCCCCGTAAAATTTGTGGGATGCCCAGGGGCTGAGGTCCAGGTTGGTCACGCAGCAAAAAAAACTCACAGTGGGGCTGGGGAAACAGCCATCCCTTTGAGTCTTCCCGAACCAGGCGGCGCAGGGTCATAAAACGACGGGGCCATTTCCGGCCTTGGCAGGCATACCCGAAATCGGTCTCTTCCAAGCTCGGCCGACGCCGCAGGGAACGCTAGAACCGGGCCATCAGGAGGTTGGTCAACCCACTGAGGTTCACCTTGAAGAGGTGATTGACCTTGCCGCCCTTCAATGACCCCATGTTCTTACCGTCGAAAAAGGCGCAGTCGACCCGCCAGACGATCTTCCACATCTGCTTGGGGAGACGGTTGTAACATTCTTTAATGGTCAAAGTTCACCGGCCGCAAGAGCGGGTCGTGGACTTGCTCGGCCTTGATCTGAATAGACTCCAGGCTTGGCGGGGTCAGAGCCCGGTCCACCGCGGCCTTATCCAGCGGCATGGGATGGTAGGTGGCGCAACCGGCGAGGGTCAGGAGCAGGAGCAATTTGCGCATATCGCAACCGATTATGAACTACGCCATGTCCAAAAACAAAGGGGCACCTGTCGTAACCATTACGGTCCTCCTCATCTCAGCCCAGTTCCTCTTCCCTCGGTTTATGATAGGAGCGAAAATTATAAAAAGCCATCCCTCCCCAAAGAAGCAGAATAAGCATGGGCTCCCCCAGGGCCACCGGCAGAACCCGCCTGGCGGCGAGGGTCACCTTGGGTTTAACCTCAAAGGATACCAGCTCGCTGACAATGGGCCGGTTTTCCCGGGGGTCCACCACGGTCAGGGCCACTCCGTATTTCCCCGCGGCGATGAGACGCATGCCCCAGTGGCGAAAGTCCGTGGCGCCTGGATTCAACCGGTCCAGGCGCACCGCCTTTTGGGCCGACCAGTCCTCCAGGTCCACGGGGTGTTCATCACCGGGCGCCAGGGACACCAGGGAGAGATAAACCACCAACCCCTGAGCCGGGTGCGGGCCGAGATTCGTCACCGCCCCAAGGAAATTCGGGGTATCTCCCATTTTCAAGACACCCGCCGGGGCCTGCAAGGTCACCCGGAGCTCCGGACTGTTTCCGGCTGAGGCGGGGTGGTAACCGGAAATTAACCAGGCGCTCGCCAATACAATGATGAGAGTCAGCCCTTTTAAGCGCAGCACTTTCATGGTGCAAGCCTCCTGGCGGCCGCATAGAGCCACCCCAGGACCGCCAGGGCATAACCCATCATTATAGCCAGGCGGGGAAGTTGCCAGCCCAGCCCCTGGCTGTCGATGATCACACTGTCCAGGGTATTCAACGCAGCCGCAAAGGGGTTGGCCAGGTCCAGCACTCGTCCCACGGCGCTTTGCCGAAGGGATGGGCCCAGTAGCACTGGACTGCCAAACAGCAGGAGCATGGTCAGCCCCAGAGACAGTGCGCCTTTGAAAGTCTTCAGGCGGGCCGACAGGGCCAGGGCCGCGCCGCCAAACACCAGGACGATCAAGGTTCCGGCGAGGAATAGATACAATATCGCCGCATAGAGGTTTTGCCCGGTGCTTCCCACGGCCCAAAGATAAGGAATCGCCAGGATAAAGAGAGTGAACCAGGAAAACGCCAGGCCGCCCAGCTTGGCCGCGGCCAGCCCGGGGCCGCTGATAGGCGCCAGCAGCAGCGGCTCCAGGGTCTGCCGGTCCCGCTCGCCGGCAAAACCGTCGCTGCCCCGGATCACCGCCACCAGCGCCGCCAGGGCCA
>DYLF01000055.1 GCA_020722205.1 Desulfobacca acetoxidans | reverse complement strand
TGATTTCGGACAGCGAATATGATCGGCTCATGCAGGAGTTGGCGCGCCTGGAGGAGAAATACCCGGAGTTGGTGACTCCTGATTCACCCACCCAGAGGGTGGGGGCGGCGCCGTTGGACAAGTTTGAAACGGTGGCGCACCGGCTGCCGATGCTGTCTCTGGAGAACGCCTTCAGTGAGGCAGAGGCCCGGGAATTTGAAGGACGGCTCAAGCGTTTTCTCAGAACCACTGAGGAGTTAGCTTATGTATTGGAACCAAAGATGGACGGCTGCGCCGTAGAGCTGGTCTATGAGGATGGGCGCTTGACAGTGGGCTCCACCCGGGGGGACGGCTACCGGGGTGAAAACGTCACCCAAAACCTGAAGACCATCCGCAGCATTCCTTTGACCCTGCGCAAGGACGAAATACCAGTCCCGAAACTGTTGGAAGTGCGGGGTGAAGTGTATATGGAGTTGGCAGAGTTTAAATTGCTTAACCAGGAGCGCCTGTCCAGGGGCGACCCTCCTTTTGCCAACCCCCGCAACGCGGCGGCGGGGTCTCTCCGACAATTGGATCCCCGGATCACCGCCGCCCGCCCCTTGAAAATATACTGTTATGGAGTGGGGGAAGTCAGGGGCCAAAGTTTCCGCCGACACTCTGAGGTGCTGGCAACCCTGAAAAGCTGGGGACTGAGGATAAACCCCCTCACCGAAACCTGCCGGGGCATCGAGCCAGCCATCGCCTACCATCAGCGCTTGGAGCATCAGCGCCACAGCCTGCCCTATGAGACGGACGGGGTGGTCATCAAAGTGGACGACCTGGTTCTGCAGGAGAGGCTGGGGACCAAGGCCCGCAGCCCTCGCTGGGCGCTGGCCTATAAGTTTGCCGCCACCCAGGCTACCACCCGGGTGGTGCGGATCGAAGTCAACGTCGGGCGCACCGGCGCAGTGACCCCCATGGCGGTGATGGAGCCGGTGGAGGTAGGGGGTGTGATGGTGAGCCGAGCCACCTTACACAATGAAGATGAGCTGGTGAGAAAAGACGTGCGCCCCGGGGACTGGGTGCTGGTGCAGCGGGCCGGAGACGTCATCCCGGAAGTGGTGAAAGTCATTCTGGAGAGACGACCGGCGGACACTCAGCCTTTTAAGATGCCGGAGCATTGCCCGGTATGCGGCACAAAACTGGTACGGCCACCAGGCCTTGCCATTATCCGCTGTCCCAACCCGGACTGCCGAGGACAGCTCAAAAGGGCCATCCGCCACTTCGCCTCCAAGAACGCCTTAGATATCGACGGCCTGGGGGAAAAGATTGTGGATCAGCTGGTGGAGACGGGGCTGGTCAAGGAGGTGGGGGACTTGTACCGACTGACGGTGGAGGATCTCATTCCCCTGGAACGATTCGCCGAAAAGTCGGCCACCAACATTGTGACCGCCATTCAAGGGAGCAAGAACCCGGAACTTAGTCGCTTTATTTTTGCCTTGGGTATCCGCTATGTCGGGGAGGCCACCGCTCAGCTCTTAGCCCGACACTTTAAAAACCTGACTGCCCTGAGTCAGGCACGGGAGGAGGAGCTCCTGGCAGTGGAGGGCGTGGGGCCCCAGGTGGCTGGTAGTATCCGGGAGTTTTTTTTGAACCCGAAAAACCAACAAGTCATTGCCAACCTCCTGGCCGCCGGGGTCTCTCCCCAAGCGACCGCCGAACCGCTTATCTCTCCTTTGTCCGGCAAGACCTTTGTGTTTACTGGCGGCTTGAGCCGGCTCTCCCGGGAAGAAGCTAAGGCCCAGGTCACAGCCCGGGGAGGCAAAGTGAGCTCCTCGGTGTCCACCAAAACCGATTACGTAGTGGTGGGGTCGGAACCAGGGAGCAAGTATGCCAAGGCCCTCGAGCTTGGAGTGAAGGTCCTGAATGAGGCGGAGTTTGATGAGATGCTGAGGCAGTGAGCAGTAAATGCAAGGCATAAATTTTTTTACTGCTCACTGCTTATTATCTAAAGGGAGGATAAGGGATGTCAGGACTGGCGCGGGCGCAGGTCTTAATTTCTGGGGTGGTGCAGGGGGTGTTTTATCGGGCCTACACCAGAGATCAGGCCCGGGCGCGGGGCTTGAAAGGCTGGGTGCGCAATCTGCCGGACGGGCGGGTGGCTGCGGTGTTTGAAGGAAAGCGGGAGGTCATTGAGGACATGCTGGCCTGGTGTCGCCAGGGGCCCCCTTATGCGGCAGTGGATGAAGTGCAGGTGAACTGGCAGGATTATGTGGGAGACCTGGCGGATTTTCGGATAGTGTATTGATAACAGAAAAACCATTCTTATCAGCGAGCCCCTACAAACAACCGATGACCTTCTCGATCTTTGATAAACAAGATCCTGTAGGGTGGGGAACATAAATTTTTCAACGGCTCCCGGCTCAATGAAACTGGTAATCAGAGTTTGGACAGAAGAGGCTTTTGAGGCGGCCCTGGAGGTGGGGGTAGGGGCAGTGTCGTGTCTCTGGCCGACAGCAGGAAAGGAGTTCGGTCTGACCCTGTTAAAGAGATGGCGAGCGGCGGCGGCCCGACGCGGGGTGGAATTTTATCTGGATTGGCCGGAATTGTTGGACGAAGACAAGTTTTCCCAAGGACTCCACCATTTGACCGAGGCGGCGGCCTTGGAGCCCGATCTAGTGAGTCTGGCTGATCCCGGCTTGATGCTGGCAGCCCGACGGCACTATCCAACGTTGAGGGTCCAGGCCGGCGTGGGTTGGGGCTGCCACAATTCCCTCAGTTTCGGGCTGGCCGAGGAGTTGGGTCTGGGAAGCGTGGTGCCGGCGGCGGCGGTGACTTTGAAAGACTTGGCCCTCATGCGCCGGGCGGCCCCGCTGCCGCTGCACGTTTTGGTCTCTTCAGGACTCAGCGGTCAAAGGTGGTTCTCTCTTTTTGCCTCCCCCAGTGAAATTAACGGCAGCGTAGCCTGCGGCTGGGGGGCAGAAGAAACTTCCGATGCCTGGCTGGCGGCCCTGGAAAAGCTGCCAGGACTGGCGGCGCTGGGGATTGAGGCGGCTATCATGAGTAGAGTTTTCTGCCGAGCCAGCACCGTGAGCCGGCTGGTTCCACTAGGCCTGGAAATCCTCTCGACCCCTGCCGACCGTCAGGAGCAGGCGCTGACCGCGGCCAAAGAAATCCTGGCCGCCTGGGGGAATTCTGGAGGTGAAGAAGGTGTAGGGAAAACTCTGTTTTCCGCTAACCTCAGCAGAGGCGGCGGCCGACCGGAGCGCAAAATGTGGACGGCACCCGGCTTGGTCAGCAAAAGGCCGGGCCATAGCTATTTGTGGCTCGAGGGCCGGGGATACGAGGAGCTGCATATGCTAACAAAGAAATGGCCGGACCAACTGGTGGTGCAGTTGACGCCCCCCGTCTACCGGGCCATCTTGCCGGAGTTGGGACGCTGGCGGCGGCAGCGACGGCTGGTTTTTAGACTGCCTCTGGTGATGTCGGAGGAAAGCCTGCCTTTTTATCGCAAAGCGGTGGCCACTCTAACGGAGGGCGGCTTCAGGCGCTTTGTGGCGGGGAATTGGGGAGCGGTTTCCCTGGCCAGAGAGTTTGGCGCCGAGATTTTCGGAGATGAGACCTTAGGGGTGCGCAATCTGGCAGCGCTCGAGGCTGCTCTGACCCTAGGGGTCAAAAAGATGTGCCTGCCCCCGGGGGGAGAACACCACGCCTGGCACAGGCTGCTGACCCAGACGTCGGCCAAGGTCTGGTGGAGCTACCTGTGGCATGTCCCTACCTTGGCAGTCTATTCCGTGCAGGTGAAAAAGTTCGCGGCGAGTTTTCCTCTGAAATCAGATTCCCGCAAGCTGAGATGGGTGTCAGACGGCAATCTGGTGCGACTATGCCCTAAGGCACCGGTAGACCTGAGAGCAAGGCAGGAATGGCTCGAGAGAGAGAGAGTCTCCCCCCTGATGGTGTCACTGCCTTTCAGTGGTTTGCCCTGGGGTGAAACAATGCCGCCAGTGGTGAAGAAAGATAAGACAGCCGCCCAGGATCGCCCGCGTCAGAAGTTGCCAAGTTGAGACTGATTTGATATAGAACCCATAAATTTTGGCTTCACAGATTACCCAGGTCTCAAGGAATTTCAAATGAATATCATCTGATAAGCAGCTAACCAAGGCGCAGCTGAGGGGGAGTATTCCTGAGTTGCCCAGAGGAGAGGTCCATGAAGCAAAGAAATTTACGCAGCAAACAAATTTGCCGGATTGTTTGTCTGATGGCGCTGCTGACGGCACTACTGGCGGCGTCGGGTTGGGGGGCCGGCAAGGAGGCGCCGGATTTCACCCTGACGGACGTGACGGGGAAAGATTATTCCCTCAGCCATTTTCGGGGTAAAGTGGTGGTACTCAATTTTTTCACCATCTGGTGTCAACCCTGCCGAACCGAAATGCCTGATTTGAACAAGATTTACCAGGAATATAAAAACCAGGGTTTGGAGATGCTGGGCATTTGCCTGAAAACCGACCCTATGCAGCTGCGCTTTCTGGCCAAGCAGATGGGGTTGGACTACCCCTTCTTAGTGGGCACCGACAAGGTGGATGCGGATTACGGCAGCATCGCCATCGTGCCCACCACCTTTATCATCGACCGCCGAGGTAACATCGCCAAAAAGATCGTGGGCACCCGCAAAAAGGAGGATTTCCTGAAGGAGATCAAGCCGCTGCTGTAAATTTGGGCTCCAGATTTTCCAGTGTTTTGAGACTACAGATTAGTACGGTTATTTTGCTTGCTGAATAAAGATGATCACCCGTTCGTAGCGACCCGGCAGAATCGCTTCTACTTTTTCTTACGCAGTGCGGCCAAGGCCATTTTGCGGCGGACATGAGCCAATTGTGCCTGGAGGGGAATCTCCATGGGACAAAGGTCGTCGCAGGCCATCAGGCCGACGCACCCGAACACTCCTTCGTCTGTACCAACCACCTCAAAGACCTGTCGGGGGGACCGTTCGTCGCGTGGGTCAATGAGAAAGCGAGCGATCCGGTTGAGGCCGGCAGCCCCCAAAAAATCCGCCCGCATGTTGGCCGTGGCGCAAGCGGCGATGCAGGTGCCGCATTCGATACAGCGTTCGGCTTCATAAATCTGGTGCGCCAGAGGATTGTCCATACGATCTTCCGGACCCTGGCGATCGAATATTTTGTCGGTGTGAATCCAAGCTTCGGTGCGCTCATTGAGGTGCCTGAACCACACCCCGGTATCCACGGAGAGATCGCCCACTAATTTGAAAACCGGCAACGGCATGAGAACGATTTTGTCAGGCAGATCATGGGTAAGGGTCTTGCATGCCAAGCCAGGCCGACCATTGATCAAGATGGCACAGGAGCCACACACTGCCGCCCGACAGACAAAATCAAACATCAAAGAAGGATCCTGCTCCTCGCGTAAGCGGTTCAGGGCGATA
Source organism: Desulfobacca acetoxidans (assembly GCA_020722205.1). Lineage (GTDB taxonomy): Bacteria > Desulfobacterota > Desulfobaccia > Desulfobaccales > 0-14-0-80-60-11 > DYLF01. The sequence goes on along the minus strand of DYLF01000055.1, from coordinate 11,929 downwards.
AACAGGGTCATGCCTTGAGTTTCTTCCAGATGGAACTCTTGCAAACGGGGAAGTATCTCGGGACTTGCCGGATTGTAGCGAAAAATCTCAAAAGTCAGAAGACGCTGGGCCATTTTTATTTTCCGTTTCTTGTTACTCGATCATCGGGTATTTGAAATGCTCAGTCAACCACGGCTGCTTAACAGCAACCGTAATAAAACCCCTGGCCACTAACTGATGACTGACCATTTGCTATGGTTGCCGGGTCAGCAGTCAGCACCTGTCCTTGCCGACCATCAGTCACCGGCGATGGGCATGCCGCCGTAGCCGCGGTCTCCCGGTGGCAGTTCAGTGATATTGACCGGTTCATACTCCAGTTTAGGCAGGTCCGCCCCTTGCGGCCAGTAAGCCAGGGTACGTTTAAGCCAGTTGTCGTCGTCTCGGCGGGGAAAGTCTTCCCGGTAATGACTGCCCCGGCTTTCCGTGCGCTGCAAAGCCCCCTGAGAGATGCACAGGGCGAGCTTCAACATGCCGGGGAGCCTCAGGGCGGCAAAGAGTTCCGGGTTGGGCCCCAGACCGCTGGAACGTAAGCGAATCTGGCCGGCGCGCTGGTGGAGATCCTGAAGGATGGCAACGGCCTCCTGTAATCTCTCCCCGGTGCGGAAGATGCCCACATTATCAGACAGGGTCTCTTCCATGCGGCGGCGGAGCTGATAGACGTCTTCGGAGCCGTGGGCGCGGCGGCGCAGGTGGTCCAGCCGCTCTTGCTGGGCCCGGACGGCCTCGGTCACCAAACCAAAAGGGAAGCTCATAGACTGCTGCCGGGCAAAATCAGCCACCTTTCCCCCCACCACCATGCCAGCCACCACGGTTTCAGCCAGAGAATTGCCACCTAAGCGGTTAAAGCCGTGCAGATCCCAACAAGCGGCTTCGCCGGCGGCAAAAAGGCCCTGGAGACCATAAGCCGCGCCGTCCTTGTTGGTGCGCACCCCGCCCATGGAGTAGTGTTGCGTGGGTGTGACTGGAATGAGGGAGTCCACCGGATCGATCCCCAGAAAGTTTTTGCAGATGGTGGCCACTTCTCGGAGGTTGGTCCAAATATGCTCCCGCCCCAGATGGCGGATGTCCAGCCACAGATGGGGGCCATAGGGGCTGTCCACGCCAAAGCCCCGTCGGATGTGGTGCACCATCCAGCGGCTCACCACATCACGGCTGGCGATTTCCTTTTTGACCGGCTCATACTCTGGCATGAAGCGATGGAGATCCTTGTCCAGGAGATAACCGCCATCACCCCGGCAACCTTCGGTGACCAGAATATGAGCTGGAACGATGCCGGTGGGGTGGAATTGTACGGCCTCCATATTGCCTAGCGGCACAACCCCAGTATCAAGGGCGATGGCCATGCCGGTGCCCTCGTTGATGACTGCGTTGGTGGAGACGCCGTAAATGCGGCCGTAGCCCCCGGTGGCGATAACGGTGGCTTTGGCCAGATATGGCCTGAGAGAGCCGTCCCTGAGACTCAGAGCCACCGCGCCGTAACAGGTTTCCCCATCATGGATCAGGCTCAGGGCTTCTGTCCGGTCGTGAACGGTCACTCCCAGTTTCACCACCACCGAATCCATGGCGTATTGGAGGACATGGCCGGTGCCGTCAGCGGCGAAACAGGTGCGCCACCTGGCAGTGCCGCCGAACTGGCGTTGGGCGATAAGGCCAGCCTTCTCCGGCAGCTCTTCGACTTCGGTGCCGTCAGGCAACATTCTTTTGCCGGGCACCACGCGTGACCAAGGCACCCCCCAATGAGACAACTGGCGGACCGCGATGGGGGCCATTTCCACAAAGAGGCGGGCAACTTCCTGATCACAGCCCCAATCCGAACCCTTGACGGTATCTGCAAAATGCACGTCGGGGTTGTCCCCATAGCCCATGGCGACGTTGCCCAAAGAGGCCTGCATGCCGCCCTGGGCCGCAGTACTGTGGGAACGGCGGGGGGGGACCAGCGAAAGGATGGTCACCTGGTGACCATGGCTGGCTGCTTCGATGGCCACCCGTTCTCCGGCTAAGCCAGCCCCGATCACCAAAACGTCGGTGAGATGTGCCTCAGTCCATTTCATATCAAACCTTTCGGAAGAAAAAGACCAACAGGGCTATGACCCCTAAAACAACGAAAAAGATGGTGGCATAGACCAAGTAGGAGGTGAACTTGCGGCGGTGTATCCAACTCCACTTCACCAGGATGCGGTAAAGGCCCACCATGGCATGAATTTCCGCCACCAAAAGCAAGGCCAAGAGCAGAGAAAAATAGCCCGATTGCACCCGGGTGATGCTTTTCGCCGCTTCAATGGGCCAGGTTAAAAGAGTGCTCCAGATATGAATGGCGGCCAGCACCAGAACGGCCATGCCAGTAAGAATCTGCACCAGCCAAGCCCAGGTATCCAGGTGAGCCAATCGCCTGGAATGCTGGAGATACGTCTGCATCTCCTGGAACTTCCAGGGGGCTTTGCGCAGCGCCACCAAGCCGTGCACAAAGATGGCCAGGATGACCAGCGGTATGCCTAAGTAGGAGAGGTAATATTCATCCAGCCAGGCAGAGTCCGCATTGAAGGCGGCCGGCCCCAGGATGATCGTGGACACCGCAAACAGATGAAACTGCAGAAAGCCCAGAAGGAACAAGCCGCTGGCCAGTTGCACCAGCTCCATCCAGGCCTCGTAGACGGGACTTTTTACCAGACTCTTTTGGAGAATCACCAGAGCACCTGTTGGGACATTAAGATTTGCTTGCGGTTAAAACCTGAAAATAAAATCTATGTTAGGCCGAGAGCGAAGTCAAGAGTTTTTCCGGCCCTAGAGCCAGCGCTCCCTCTAAATGAGTAATTTATCGAGTGACATCAACTGATATGACCACGGTTCCAGGACAGCGTCTTCAGATCCGGTTGATTTATTTAGATAATATTTTATCTCTGTTATGATTTCATTTAAATCACAAGGGTTACCGATTTTTGCAAGACAACTTTTTACCCGCCTATAAAATTCCACAAAAAACCTAGATTGCGCGAGATTGATAAAGATTCCCGCTTCTGTAAAGGTCTCTTACGGTTGCCGCATTTCCTTGTATAACCCTTCTATATCAATTGGTTTTCTAAAATCTGTCAGGATCCCCGGAAAACCACGTCGGACTTTAGTTAAGCCGGTAAAAACTTCGTCTTGGCGGCAAGTGGGAGCTAACTGTCAATTCGTTCCACCGCCTTTGACCACAGTGGGGACGTAGAATAATATAGGCCTACCGAACGCAGTGATCCGAAATAAACATGAAGCCCAAGGAAGGGCCACTTCTATGACTTAGCGCCTCCCTCACCCCCCTGATGAGGGGGAATAAACCGCGTCCCCTTATTTTTTGCAGATGCTCCGGCATGCTTCCTGATTCCTTCTGAGGCAAGGGGAGAGAAATGCCTTTTCTTCTCTATCGTGGTGGCTCTCAGGGAAGTGCAGGTTTTCAGGTGCAGGCAAGGTTGGGATTTGGGACCAAATAGCTAAACGCAAAACCAGCAACGGCAAAAATTTGCGGACCTATGCACATCCTCTGGAAAGAGCTGAAAACCGCTTTGCAAAACAGTCTCTCACCTTCTGGCTTTGCCCTCTGGATTGAACCCTTGCAGGCTGACTCCGGCCCTGATGCTGAGCTGGTGCTCATCTGCCCCAATGCTTTTGCCTGCCGCTGGGTGCAGAATCATTATCTGCCCCTGATCCGCCAGAAGTTAAAGGAAATCGCCGCCGCGCCGGTGGCAGTGAAACTGACGGTTGGTACCCCACCCTCCCGCAAGCCATCCTCCCCCCTGCTTACCCCGGCGGCTTTGCCCCTGTTGGCCGACAAATGCGGCAGCCGTACTCTGAAGCAAGACTTTACCTTTGAACGTTTTGTGGTGGGGCCATGCAACCGTCTGGCCTATCACGCGTCTCAGGCTCTGGCGGTCAATGATACTTTCTATAACGGCATCCTCTTTCTCACCTCTGAGCCCGGTTTGGGAAAGAGCCACCTGTCCCAGGCGGTAGGCAACTTTCTCAAGCAGACCTCACCCTGCACCCAAATCCTCTATGTCACCGCCGAGGACTTTGCCAATGACATGGTGCGCTCTCTGAAGAGCGGACAGATGGCCGCTTTTAAAAAACGCTACCGCAGCACTTGCGACATCCTCCTCCTCGAAGAGGTGCAGTTCCTCAGCGGCAAGGAAAAGATCCAGAGCGAGATCTGTTATACCCTGGACAGTCTCTTGGATCAGCGCAAGAGGGTGGTCTTTACCAGCTGCCACCTGCCCGGGGAAATTTCCCAGTTGTCCCAGGAATTGCGTTCCCGTCTCACCGGCGGCGTCATCACCCCCATCGAACCGCCAGACTTTGCGACGCGCGTCCACATCCTGTCCCGCAAGGCGGGAGAGCGGGGCGTGTCGGCGCCGGCCCGGGTGGTGGAATACTTGGCGGAACACCTCAGCGGCGATGTCCGCCGCCTGGAAAGCGCTCTCGACTGCCTGCTGGCTCGCTCCGTACTCTTGTCTGAGCCTTTGACCATGCGCCTGGCCCAGGAAGTCCTCCAGGATCTGAAGGCCGTGCCTCGAGGCCTCAGTGTCGCCAAAATCCAGAAAATTGTGGGTGATTATTACCAGGTGAGCATAAAGGAATTATTGGGGCGCTCCCGGCAAAAAAGGGTGGTGCGGGCCCGCCAGATGGCCCTCTATTTCTGCCGGTTATATACCCAGAAAACCACCATGGAGCTGGGACGCCTTTTCCAGCGGAGCCATGCCGCCGTGGTCCATGCCCTGCAGACCCTGGAACGCGACCGCCGAACCCTAACCCGGGTGGCCCAGGAAGTAACCTTCCTGGAAGAAAAAATGGCTCAGGCCTACATCAGGGGGAAGGTAAATATGGCTCCCACTCTTCACACCGATGCTTAATGACCTTCCCTTCCACAATGAAAACTATGTCCTCGGCAATGTTGGTGGCCAGATCGGCAATGCGTTCCAAATTGCGGATGATGATCACAAAGTGATGCAGCCGGGTCACCCAACGGGATTCGGCAATCATACAGTCAAGAACCTTTTGGATATATTCATCGTCCAGAAGATCGATTTCTGAATCCCGCTGGCACACCTGGACAGCCAAGCGCGGATCATGCTGGACAAAGGCATCAATGCTGGTGCGGAGCATTGACAGGGTCAGGTCTGCCATGAACTTGAGATCAATGGGCACGACCACCGGTTCGCGACTGTTGAGTTCCAGGGCCCGCTCGGCGATATTCACCGCCTGATCAGCGATACGCTCCAGCTCCGTGGCAATGCGCATGGTTGCTATAATCAGACGCAAATCCGTCGCCAGGGGCTGGCGCAAGGCCAGAAGTTTCAAACCCTGATCTTCGATGTCCAGTTCAAATTGATTCAGCTTGGCATCATCAGTAATCACTTCCCGGGCCAGATCAGAGTTGCGGGTCTCCACCGAAGCAATCGCCTTGCGGACGGCTTCCTCGGCCAAGGCTGCCATTTGCAGGAGATTCGTCTTGAGATCCTCCAATTCCTGATCAAACTGCCTGACCGCTCTTCTCGGATTCGCCATGCCCTGATCCCTCGGCCTTTCTTTTAATCTCAAGTTCCCTATATATAATATAAATTGCCATTAAAAGAAATAATCTAAACCAAATTTTTACCAAAATATTACCAACACACAACTACTTTTAAAACCATGGTAATTTTTCCGAAAAGTGGATCGCCCTCTGTTTCCTCTAATTATTCTGATTTAGCAGGACAAACTGCAAACTCTGGTGGGAGGAAAGGCTAGCAACGTTGACCACCAGGGAGAAAACGTCTTAGGTAGTGCATTCGGTTTTCCGGACACAAGGTTTTCTTAAGTCGCCATGGCAAGTGAGGCTTGGGGGAGCCATTGCGCCCTGGAAGATGCGCCGCTCCACCTCCCTTTTCCTGGCCACGGTCCACCATTGGCCCAAGGGCGGCGGCCTCGCTGCTCCCTCCCCAGGGGCTCAGCCCAGCCCTTATCTGGTCACCATATTGATTGCTCTTTGGCCATCTTCCGTTCCTCCTGGATCAGCGATTATCTCCTAACTCCGTGTCCAAGAAAACCGGAGCCACCTCACAAACTTGCCTTGGGAACCTGGCAAAAAGTGTTATTATTAAACATGTTTCTTTATGAACTCCATCATCCTATCCCTAGAGGAAAAGGGGCTCTGGTTTTACCCCTGGGGGTGGTGGGGGTCTAAAGGAACCCTCTTCCCGCGCCTGGGGCCTTTCTGAAAAACGGCTGTTCAGGATGCCCTACACGGCCCGATTGAAGGGGAACCTTTATCTAACCTCGCCTCCCGGCTTGAGAGCGTCCAAGCGGCCCAGGAAGGCCGATTAACCCCCATCCCTTCATTTCCCTCCTCTTGGGTTGCCCCGGGAGGCATGGGAAAGGGCCCCTGAGAACGGCCCCCGGCACAAGGGCACAACTTCCCCGGATTTACCCCGATTTTCGGACTCGTGCACAGGAAATGCACAGGCAAAAGCGAAGAGGTTAGGCATGTGGCCTAACCCCTTGAAATCACTGGCGCGCCTGGCAGGATTCGAACCTGCGACCGACGGATTAGAAGTCCGTCCTAATCTCGGGCTGGGTTTACAGCAAGGATGCCAAAAAGGTGCCACTTCAGCCTCACGAAGTGACCTTTTTCTGCTACTTCAACCCCTACCATGACTACTGGGGCTTGTCTCCGTTGCAGGCTGGCCGGCCCGGCAAGGTGGACCAATTCCCTCGACCAGATTATCGCACCTGCGATATTCCTTGCTAAGGAAGGAAAAACCTTCTAAAATTTTTTGTAGTCATCATTGTCTGCTTCACAGACTTTAAAAATGAGAAGAAATCTTGAAGGTTGAAATCCCCCTTGATTTTCCAAACTACATTAGGCGTCTGAGGGCCAAGTTTGGACTGACCCAGACCCGCCTGGCCGAACTTATGGGGGTATCCTATGCTTCTATAAATCGCTGGGAGAACGGTCAGTCACGCCCTTCGGCTTTAGCCTGGAAACAAATCCTTCGGGCTGAGAAGTTTGGCATCGAAGGTTTGCACAAGGACTATCTGGAACAACCTACTCTGGAGGAGCCTGACCAAAGATATGACCCCAAAATAGGAAGCACCCCAACAATAGATTTTTCTTCGAATCCAGAGATCGTTCGAATCATCGCCGAAACTGAGCGATTGACTTATGGACACTTGTTCAATCCCGCTTTCGCCACCGAAATCTCCTTGATTGATCCTTTACCCCACCAAAGAATTGCGGTTTACGAGAACATGCTTGCTCAACCCCGCCTTCGTTTTCTCCTGGCTGATGATGCCGGCGCCGGTAAGACCATCATGGCAGGCCTTTATATCCGGGAAATGCTGGTCCGCCGTCTCTTGCACAGGATTTTAATAGTTCCTCCGGCGGGCTTGGTGGGAAACTGGGAACGGGAGATGCGCACCCTCTTTAGCCTCCCCTTCCGCATCATTACTGGGGGCGATGCCAAATTTAACAATCCCTTTGTAGGGCCTGGCAGCCACCTCCTCATCGTCAGCATTGATACCTTGGCAGGGGAGCAGATGTTTTCCCATTTGCAGGACCCTGTCGTTTACCCTTACGACCTGGTGATTTTTGATGAAGCTCATAAGTTATCCTCTGACCGGGAACCCGACTTTCGTATTCGTAAAACCGATCGGTATCGAGTGGCTGAAGCTCTGGCAGGAATCAGGAGCAGCAATCCTCGCTGGCGTCTCGGCTGGAGCTGCCGTCACCTGTTGCTGCTGACTGCAACTCCTCACATGGGGAAAGATTTTCCTTATTATTCCTTGTGGAGACTTCTCCTGCCTGAGATTTTTTCCACTATCGATGCCTTCAACGCATTTCCAAGGGAAGCCCGCAAGTGCCATTTCATCCGCCGCACCAAAGAGGAGATGGTTCGTTTTGACGGCACCCCCATTTACCCCATGCGCATCTCGGATACCCTGAGCTATGACCTCACTCAGGGTGAAATCAGCGAGCAAACCCTTTATGACAAGACCACGAGTTACATCGAGACCTTTTATAACCGGGCCCGCATCCTGAACCGGTCAGCCGCTCGGCTGGCCATGAGCATATTTCAACGCCGCTTAGCCAGCTCCACTTATGCCCTCATGAGGTCGTTTGAGCGTCGCTTGCAGAAACTCATTAATCTAATTGATGACCTCCGATCAGGTCTTCTTAATCTCGATCAACTGGCGGCTCAACAGCATCGCCTGGATTCAGTTCAGGATGTGCGGGAGGAGAAGACCGCCGACGATGAAGAAAGCCAAGATGGGCGTGAGGAAAATGAGGTTTCCGAAGACCTTGCTCTTGGAGGAGTAGTAGCCCTTACTCTGGCGGAATTAGAGTCTGAACGCCTCCAGGTCGAAAAGCTCCTCCATTTGTCGCGGCAGGTATTCGAAGTAGGGGAAGAGTCCAAATTCGAGAAGCTCCGGGAGGTTCTCCAGGATCCGCGCTACCAGTCTGAAAAGATCATCATTTTCACCGAGCATCGGGACACCCTGAATTTTTTGGCCCGCCGTTTGGAGAGCCTTGGCTTTACAGGGATGGTTGCCCAGATTCACGGCGGCATGAACTTCAAAGAGCGGGATGAACAGGTGGAATTTTTCCGCCGGCCGGCCTCCGAAGGCGGCGCCAGAATTCTGGTGGCTACGGATGCTGCCGGCGAAGGCATAAATTTGCAATTTTGCTGGCTGATGGTTAATTATGACATCCCCTGGAATCCCGCCCGGCTGGAACAGCGCCTGGGTCGTATCCATCGCTACGGTCAGAAACATGACCCGGTGATTATCCTCAACCTGGTGGCTGGCAGGACCAGAGAAGGGCGGGTTCTCAAGACCTTGCTGGAGAAATTGGAACGCATCCGCAAGGAGTTGGGCTCTGATAAGGTTTTTGATGTCATCGGCCGACTCTTCCGAGAAGTTTCCCTCAAAGAATATATGGAGCAAGCCGTCACCGAGGAAGGGGTTGAAAACACCGAAAAATTCATCGAAGGGAGCCTGACCAAAGAACAGGTGGAGGCCATCAAGGAGCGTGAGCGTATCCTTTTCGGTGAGGGTGGGAATGTCCGGCGTGAACTGACCCGCCTGAAAGAAAATATTGACCAGGAAACTTACCTGCGGCTGTTGCCGGGCTATATCTTAAGGTTTCTGGAGAAGGCGGCGCCACTTATTGATATCGGCATCGAAGGTGACCCCAACGATATCTTCTCTCTGGTGGCCCAGAAACCGGGAGCAATGGACCTGTTAGGGCCCGTGCTTGAAAACTACCCACCCGATCAGAGGCAACGTTTTACCGCTTACCGACCCCAGAACCGAGCCGAGGCCATCTTCCTCCATCCCGGAGAACCTTTTTTTGAACAGTTCTGCATGTTGCTTAGGTCCCGTTATGGCCAAGACGCGTTAAAAGGCGGGGTCTTCCTTGACCCCACGGTTCAGGAGCCTTATTTATTTCACCTGGCGCTGGTTAAAATCGAAAGACGCCCTGACCCCTCCTTACCCGCTTTGTCTCAAGGAGAGGACCTGGAATACCGCCTGGTGGGGCTCAAGCAGCATGAAGCCGGTCAGCTGGCAGAATGCCCGGTGGAACACCTTCTTTTGCTGAAAAGCGGCCTCTTTTTCCCGGCCGCGGCCGCTAAATTTGCCACCGCCGCGCCAAGCTTACGGGAGATTGCCAGAGCATATGCTCTGGAAACCATCGCCTGGCCTTTGGCGGAGAAGCGGCGGCAATCTTTGCTGGCGAACCTATCTGATCGGGAAGACTTCTTGCGGCGGGGATATGATTACCAGGAGGCGGAACTGGCTGCCGCCCGGGCCCGCCTGGCCGATAAAGTAAGGGCCGGGGACCCCCAGGCCAAAGGGGAACTCACCAGGATAAAGCAACGCCAAAGGGCCCTGGAAGCAGAGCGAGAGGAAGCCCTGGCCGTCCTGCGCCGGGAGCCGGAGCTTATCATCCCTGCCGGCGTTACTTTCCTGGCCCATGCCCTGGTCGTCCCCGAAACCTCCCTGGAGGAAAAGAAAAGATACGATGCCGCCATTGAGGCTCTAGCGGTCAAGGTGGCTTGGGCTTATGAAGGCGCTTTGGGCGCCAACGTGAAGGATGTTTCCACCCCAGAACTGGCCAGGTCCGCTGGGCTGTCAGATTATCCGGGCTTTGACCTGCTCTCGCGGAGGCTTTCAGGAGAAGAGATCGCCATCGAAGTGAAAGGCCGGGCCAGAGTGGGTGAAATCGAAATCTCCGAAAACGAATGGGCCCGGGCCTGCAATCTCCGGGACCGGTATTGGCTCTATGTGGTTTATGATTGTGCCAGCCCCAACCCGAGGCTACTTCGTGTTCAGGATCCCTTTGCCAAACTTCTGATTAAATTGAAGGGCGGTGTTGTCGTTGCGGAACGAAATATTATCGAATCAGCGGAGACGACACCATGAAAGATATCCCCCGTCTCATTGAAGTGGCTTTTCCGCTGCGGCAGGCGTCGCTGGATTCGGTGCATGAGAAGAATGTCCGTCATGGGCACATTTCCACCCTGCACATCTGGCCGGCGCGGCGGCCCCTGGCGGCCTGCCGGGCGGCCCTCATCGCTACGCTCCTGCCCGATCCGGGGAATGCGGCAGAGAGAAAGGAGCTGTTGGAGAGACTGGGCGGGCGGGTCAAGGAGGTGGTGGAGCGTAAGCGGGAAGGGAGCCGCATTGTTGAGCGGGTGAAGGAAGTCACTGAAGGCGGCATTCTGCATTGGGGGCGGGAGTCGGGGCCGGACCTGGAATGGTTCCGAGAAAAGATCCGGGAGGCTTACGGCGGCCGGGCCCCCAAGGTGCTGGACCCCTTCGCCGGGGGCGGCTCCATCCCCCTGGAGGCCCTGCGCCTGGGGTGCGAGGTCACGGCCATGGACATCAACCCGGTGGCCTGGTTTATCCTCAAGTGCACCCTGGAATATCCCCAGAAGCTGGCGGGGCAGACCCGGCCTTTGCCGGACTTCGTGCTGAAGGACCGGAAATTCATGGAGGGCTTCTTCAAGGCCCAGGGATTTAAGGACTCTTCCTTGAAGGCCCAACTGGCCAAGCTGGGATTGGAGCAGACCCCGGCGGGCCGACAGAAAGGTTTTGAGGAGGTGGCGGTAAACCTGGAGGCGGACCTGGCCTGGCAGGTGCGGGCCTGGGGCTGGTGGGTACTGCAGCAGGCCAGGAAGGAGTTGGCCCCCTTTTACCCCATGGTGGACGGCAAGCCCACGGTGGCCTACCTCTGGGCCCGGACGGTGAAGTGCAAGAACTGCCGGGCCACGGTGCCCTTGCTCAAGACCCGGTGGTTGTGCAAGAAGGACAACAAGCGGGTCTTGCTCGAAATGATGGTAAAAAAACCGGTAGCGCCGGCCTCCGTGCCGGTCAAGCAAACGGAGGAAGTTAGAAAATACCGGCGCAAATTGCCGCACTGGCGACAGTCTGGGGCGGTGTATTTTGTCACTTGGCGCTTGCATCCCTCACAGACCGGGTTATCTGAAACGGAACGGGAGGAAATAGTATCAGTCCTGAAACATTTTGATGGCTCACGATATGACCTTTGGGCCTATGTGGTGATGGATGATCATGTACACGTGTTAGTGGAACCGAAGGAAACTCATCCTTTAGAGGACCTGGTGCATTCCTGGAAATCTTTTTCTGCACATGGATTACAGAGAACTTATGGCAGGAAAGGGAAGATTTGGCAAAGGGAATATTTTGATCGTATTGTCAGAGATGAAGCCGAATATCTGGAAAAGGCGCAGTATATTTGGAACAATCCCTTGAAGCGCTGGCCGGAGATAGATGAATACCGATGGGTGGGAATAAAGGATATGGAAGGAGAAACCGGCTCAGAGACCGCAGACGGTAGGGCCGCCGTCCCCGGCGG
>DYLF01000054.1 GCA_020722205.1 Desulfobacca acetoxidans | reverse complement strand
AGGTGGTGCAGAATTCTCGGGGCTGTGCCGTCATCGTGGTGCCCTGACTATAGGCAGGGGGTAGATTTAGAAGATTTCAACATTTTATTTAAACCATAGGTTATAACCTATTGTCTGTTTCTGGCGGCCAAGAGAGGTAGTAGTACGCTTCTGTAAGGGGTCGCTTTATCTGGGCAGACCAGACAGGGGTGCCTGATTCTTCTTGGGGCAAGTGGCTCTCCCCTAAGGGAGATGGAATTGGTTCCTCCCAATCCCGGCCCTGGCCCGCCACTTAGGTCCTCCGCTAAGTGAGAGGGAATTGGAAGAAGGTCAAGCTCAGACATCATTAGGCACGGGTAATAAGAACTGGGAGAACCTGAAGGGTTGTCAGAATCCGCATTCTTGGTTAAGATTTCTTGGAAAAGGCATGAGTTAAGAGGCAAGGGGGGAGGGGTCAGAGAGAAATAACCGGTGCAGAAAGCCTATAAGAATTAATCCAAAGATTTAGGACAATTGGTAACTGCTATGATCATCTTCCCGGCAGTGGACATCAAAGAGGGTAAGTGTGTGCGCCTCCGGCAGGGGCGCCGGGAGGATTTGACCGTTTATGGCGATGATCCGGCGGAAATGGGGCGCAGGTGGCAGGATGAGGGAGCGCTTTGGTTGCACGTGGTGGACCTGGACGGGGCCTTCAGTTCCCAACCCCGGAACCTCGAGTGCATAGCTAGCCTGCGCCGGGTTCTAAGCATCCCTATGCAGTTGGGTGGCGGCCTCCGGACGCTGGACACCATAAAAGCTTATCTAGATTTAGGGGTTGACCGCCTCATCCTGGGCACCGTTGTTTTGAAAGACCCGGACCTGGTGGCCCGGGCTCTGGCCGCTTATCCCGGCCGCATCGCCATCGGTCTGGATGCCCGGGAGGGCATGCTGGCTGTGGAGGGCTGGACTGAGACCAGCCGCCGTCCGGCCTTGGAAGTGGCCAGGGAAATAGCGGCCCTGAAGCCGGCCGCCATTATTTACACCGATATTGCCCGGGACGGCGTCAAAACCGGCATCAACGTAGCGGCCACCAAAGCCTTGGCCGAGCAGGTAGCGGTACCGGTGATTGCCTCCGGTGGCGTCAGCTCTTTAGACGATATTGCCGCCCTCTTACCGCTGGAACCTCTAGGGGTGGTGGGAGTCATCATCGGGCGGGCGCTCTATGACGGGCATTTCACCTTGGCCGAAGCCCTTAAAGCCGCAAGTCATAAGCCGTAGTGATTAGATTCTACCACTGCACCTCAAACCTTTAACTTCGGATCTTGGATTTTGGATTTTAAACTCTGGACTGATCTATTTAGCCACGTCAAACGTCCCACCCGTTACCTAGGCCGAGAGATCAACGCGATCTACAAAGACCCGCGGGGCATGGCCCTACGGGTGGCGCTGGTCTTTCCCGACCTCTACGAGGTGGGCATGTCCCATTTGGGACTAGCCCTACTCTACGATCTGTTGAACCAGCAGGAAGACGTCTGGGCTGAGCGGGTTTATGCCCCGGCTCCGGACATGGAGGCGCAGCTAAGAAAGCGGCGTCTTCCTCTGGTAGCTCTTGAATCCGGCAGCCCCCTTAAGGATTTTGACCTGGTGGGGGTGAGTCTGCAATATGAGCTGAGCTATACCAATCTGTTGAACATCTTGGATCTGGGCGGTATCCCTTTGTTCGCGGCACAGCGGGGGGGGGAGGACCCGGTGGTCATTGGCGGCGGCCCGGCGGCCTTTAACCCCGAACCAGTGGCCCCCTTCTTTGATGCCCTGGTGCTCGGGGATGGGGAGGAGGTCATCTTTGAACTGACCCACCTTCTGAAGGACTGGAAGAAGGGGAAGGGTACTCGGCAGGAGTTATGGCAGGCCTTGGAAGAAGTGCCTGGGGTATATGTCCCGGCGTACTTTGAGATGGTGTTTGATGAGGGCGACCGCTTGCGGGAAATTGTTCCTCGGGGCCGCCTTCCCTTGGTGCATAAGCGCCTCCTTAATGATCTGGACCGTGTGACGTTATCGCCATCTGTGCTGGTATCATACTGTCATATCGTTCATGACCGCCTTAACGTCGAAATGAGCCGGGGTTGCACGCGGGGTTGTCGGTTTTGTCAGGCTGGCATGATCTATCGGCCGGTGCGGGAACGTCAGCCGGAGGCTGTGGCGAACTGGGTGGCTGCGGCCTTGGCTGCTACCGGCTATGAGGAGTTGTCTCTGCTGAGCCTGAGCCCCGGTGACTACCAGGCCCTTCCGGAATTATTGCCGCGACTCATGAACCAGTTGGCCCCCCAGCGGGTGGCCCTGTCTCTGCCGTCCTTGAGGGCTGATACGCTGACACCGGAGATGATCAGTCAGATTCAGAGGGTGCGGCGCACCGGCTTGACCATCGCCCCGGAGGCCGGGAGCGAGCGGTTGCGCCGGCTCATCAACAAAAACCTGCCGGAGGAGGTCATCCTTCAGGCCGCCCGCCGGGTCTTTGCCAGCGGCTGGCGCCTGCTCAAATTATACTTCATGGTGGGTCTTCCTGGGGAGACGCCAGCAGACAGGGAGGCGATCGCAGTCCTGGTGCGGCAGATTCAAGACTGCGCTCCCCGGGGCAAGCTCCCCCAACTGCACGTCAGCCTGTCCAGTTTTATCCCCAAACCCCACACCCCCTTTCAGTGGGAGGCTCAGGCAGACTTGGATAACAGTCGGCGGCACCTGTTTGGCGTCAAAGACGGGCTGAGGGGCAAAGCCATACAGGTTAAATGGAACAGTGTGGGCATGAGTTGGTTGGAAGGCATCTTTTCTCGAGGTGACCGGAGGCTGGCCTCGGTGCTGATGAGCGCTTATCGCCGGGGCTGCCGACTGGACGCCTGGAGCGAGCACCTGCATCTTGGAGTCTGGCGGCAGGCTTTTCAGGAGGCCGGGGTGGAGCCGGAGGGCTATCTACGGGCCCGCCGGCCCGATGAGGTGCTGCCTTGGCAACACTTGGACTGCGGGGTCAGCCGGGAATTTCTGTGGGAGGAGCGGAACCGGGCTTATCTGGGGGTGGAAACTCCAGACTGTCGCCTGGTTGGCTGTCATAATTGTGGGGTCTGTGATCAGCTGGCCGGCGGCACCGGCTTTCCAGCCTGTTCCTCAACCGAGACCTTAGAATGTAAGATTAGCCTCCCGTATCATGCCAAACCTGAGTCCTCAGGACGGAGTGCGACTTGGTATCGCCTCACTTTTGCCAAAATGGGGGAGATGCGTTGGCTCAGTCATTTGGAACTGATTTCCGCCTGGTATCGCGCCCTTCGTCGGGCCGGTCTGCCATTGGCCTTCACTCTGGGTCATCACCCTCTGCCCAAGGTAATGTTCCATGGCGCCCTGCCGGTGGGGATGGAAAGTTTGGTCGAGACCTTGGACTTGGTATTGACGAAGAGCCTCCCAGAAGAAGTCGTAATCGAAAAGGTGAATCTGGTGTTGCCCTCAGGCCTGAAAGTATTATATGCTCAACGACTACCGCGCCAAGCGAAACCTCCAGTGATAAGCGGCGTGGTTTACCAAGTAGTCAGCCCCGCTCCAGTATTTGCGGATGAAAGCGTCGCCAGGTTCTTAGCCCAAGAAGAGGTGATGGTAACCAGGCAGCGGCCCAACGAGGCCAAGATTATCAATATCCGTCCCCTGGTGGACTCTGTGTCGGTACAGGATTCCTGCCATTTGGAGTTGGTTCTCAAAGTGGGAGAAAAAGACAACGTCAAGGCGGCCGACATCCTGGCAGCGATTTTTGCCTTAGACCCTAATCAGACTGCGGCCTTGCAGATCATGAAAACGAAGGCCGTGAGTCGGGATCGCTGAGCGGGAAATATTCAATGGTTGCTCAGTGGCCACTTTAAAAATGTCTTCTGTCTTGCTCATCAGCGTCTCGGAACATGATACCCGGGTGGCCTTGGTGGAGGACGGTCAGTTAGCCGAGTTTTTTTTAGCCAGCCACCATCACGATGACCCCACGGGCAATATTTATAAGGGTCGGGTGCTCAAGGTGGTCCCGGGAATGGACGCGGCTTTTGTTGATGTCGGGTTGGACCGCCCGGCCTACCTGCACGTGCAGGAGTTGCGGGAAGACTGGGACGATTACGTCACTCTGTGGCTCAAAGATGAAAATTTATGGACTGGCGGCCCAGCCTCCCGTCCGCTGTTGCCTGCTGCTCCGATTGAGGATCTATTGTGCCCCGGCCAGAACATATTGGTTCAGGTATTTCGCGCCCCGCTGGGCAACAAGGGGGCCCGCCTGACCACCCATGTCACCTTGCCCGGCCATTATCTGGTATTCATGCCCACCGTCTCCCATTTGGGGGTGTCTCGACGCATCGCCGAGGAGACGGAACGCGCCCGGCTGAAAGCCTGTCTGTCAGCTTTGAAACCAAAGGAGGGTGGGCTCATCGCCCGCACTGCCTGTCAAGGGCAGAGGCTTGATCAGCTGGCTTGGGAGAAAGACTTTCTTGTGACCCAATGGCAGAAAGTTCTCCGCAAGAATGAGGTTTGCACTGCGCCGGCCCTTCTTTACCAGGAAATGGAAGTGCCCTTAAGGGTGGTGAGGGACTGGTTTTCCGACCAGGTGGACCGTTTGCTGGTGGACGATCCACAACTCCACGACCGAATTATCAACTATATGTGTTCTTTTAACCCTCGGGTGGATTATAAGGTGGAGCTGTATCAGGAGCCTGAGCCTCTCCTGGCCCATTTTGGAGTGGAGATGGCCTGGGAAAAAATGTTGGGGCGGCGGGTCTGGTTGAAATCCGGGGGCTATATTCTTATTGAACCAACCGAAGCCCTGACCGCCATCGATGTCAACACTGGCCGCTTCACCGGCCATCGTCATCTGGAAGACACCATCCTCCAAACCAACTTGGAGGCAGCCCGGGAAATCGCCCGTCAACTACGGCGGCGCAATGTTGGTGGATTGATTATCATAGATTTCATTGACATGGAGCTCTCTGCCCACCGGGACCTGGTGTATCAGACCATGGTGGAAGCCCTGAAAAAGGATCGGGCCAAGACTACTGTGCTGTCCATGTCCTCTTTAGGTCTGGTGGAGATGACTAGGCAGAGATTACGTGACAGTCTGGCCCTGACGGCCATGGAACCCTGTCCCTACTGTGAAGGCACCGGCACCCGTCTGTCACCGGAAGTGATTGTCCATGATTTGCTTCGACAATTGACCGCCGAAGCCAAGGAATTTCCCGGCTGCCGACTGAGCGTGGCCGTTCACCCTGACCTCTTGCCAGCGCTCCAGGCCGTGGGTGACCATATAATCCACCGCCTGACTTCGACATACCAAGTAACCATCACCTTTACGGAGAAACCCCAGAATTCACGACAACATTATGAGATAAGCCGGGAATGGCAGAGTAGTAGTAATGAGCCGTAAGAAGTAAGCAAATACTGAAGACGTCTCAAATTTGTAGAAAAGCCAGAAAGCAGAAAACAAAGAACCATGCCCTTGGCGCCCGTCATCTTAGGCACGGCCGGTCACATCGATCACGGTAAGAGCTCTTTAATTAAGGCCCTCACCGGCATTGACCCTGACCGTTTGAAGGAAGAGAAGCGGCGCGGCATTACCATCGAGCTGGGATTCGCCTTTCTCACCCTGCCCTCAGGCCAGGTGTTGGGCATCGTGGATGTTCCGGGGCACGAGCGTTTTGTCCGACACATGGTGGCTGGGGCTTCGGGGATGGACCTGGTGGTTTTGGTCATTGCCGCAGACGAAGGGGTCATGCCCCAGACCCGGGAGCATCTGGAAATCTGCCAGCTTTTGCGGGTGAAAAAGGGTTTGGTGGTCATCACCAAGACAGACCTGGTGGAAAAAGACTGGCTGGAGATGGTGGAAGAAGAGGTGCGCGAAGCCCTCAAGAATACTTTTCTGGATGGCGCTCCCCTGTTGCGGTTTTCGGCGCTCACCGGCGAAGGAGAAACAGAGCTCCTTCAGGCTCTGGCAGAGCTGGCTGCGAGCGTGCCTCCCAAACCGGCTGGGGGCATCTTCCGGTTGCCGGTGGATCGGGTCTTTACCATCAAGGGGTTCGGTACCGTGGTCACCGGCACCGCCATCTCCGGGAGGCTGGCACTGGGGGAGACGGTAATGATCTATCCCCCGGGTTGCAAAGCAAAGGTGAGGAACCTTCAGGTGCACAGTCGGCCCGTTGAAGAAGCCCTGGCCGGCAATCGGGTCGCCATCAACCTCCAGGGATTGGAGAAGGAAGAGCTGGAACGGGGAATGGTGGTGGCTACGCCGGGTTCTTTGCGTCCCAGTCGTCGATTGGATGCTAACCTGGAAATCCTTAGCAGCGCGCCCCGTCCTTTGAAGCACCGTCAGGCGGTGCGCCTCCATACCGGTACCAGCGAGCGGCTGGCGCTGGCTCTGCTCCTGGATGCTGAGGAACTGGCCCCCGGCGGGAGCGGCTATGTGCAGTTTCTGATGCGGGATGAGGTGGCTGTCAAGCCCGGAGACCGCTTGGTGATCCGCAACCTGTCCCCGGCGGTTACCTGGGGGGGCGGCCAGATTCTCCACGTTAATCCCAGCCGGCATAAACGTTTTCGGGATGAGGTTCTCATCGGGTTAAGGACGTTGGAGGCCGGTTCACCGGGAGACCAGCTCCGCTTTTACTTAGAGGAAGCCGGTCCTGCCGGCCGCTCGCGGGGTGAGCTGGCGGCCCTGCTCTCCTGGGACGCCGCGGCTCTGACCAACCAGCTCAATGCCCTCGCCACTCAGGGCCAATGCCTTAAGTTTGACCCGGAAAACGAGCGCTACTTGCCAACCGTCGTGGCCCAGGCCTTAGAGACCGAAATTTGCCAGCTCCTTCAGACCTATCATCAGAAAAATCCCCTGAAACCGGGGCTGTCCAAGGAAGAACTGCGCCGCACCCTGCCGGCTCAAATGGAAGTGCGCCTGTACAATTTTCTGTTGAATCGCTTGCAGGAGCAGAAACGATTGGTCTTGGAACGGGACCTGGTGAGGCTGGCCAGTCACCAGGTGCAACTGGCCGAAGACCAGGAAGAACTCCTGATGCGCCTGGAAAACCTTTATCGCCGCGGCCAACTGACCCCTCCCACTCTGAAGGAAGTCGAAGCTGCTCTCTCAGTCCCCCTCCACCGCATCCAGCAGCTTCTCCCTGTCCTGGTGAACCAGGGCAGGTTGGTAAAGGTGAAAGAAGATTTTTATTTCCATCAAGAAACCATGTCTGCTCTTAGAGCCAAACTGGTGGCTTTCCTGAAGGAAAACCAGGAAATCACCGTGGTTCAGTTCAAAACTCTGACCCAAACTTCCCGCAAGTATACCATTCCTCTCCTAGAATACTTCGATGGCAACCGGGTCACGGTCCGGGTGGGGGATGCCCGGCGTCTTAGGGAACAGTGAACGGCAGGCAGTGAGCAGATAAAAGGAGGGCGCCGCCACCACGTCGGCGACTAGTAACCTAAAGTTGAGCCCTAAAACCCAGAACGCTTAAACCCGATCATGTCTGCCATCATCACACAGGGACTCTGTAAATCCTACCGTCCTTCCTTTTTCAGGCCGCCTAAGCCGGCCTTGTCCGAGGTTGATTTGGAGGTGGCGGAAGGCGCCATCTTCGGCATTCTGGGGCCTAATGGGGCTGGGAAGACCACCCTTATCTCAATACTGACTACCCTGCTGCGCCCGGACTCGGGCTGGGCCCAGGTGTTGGGTCTGGACGTTGTCCACCAGGCGGCAACCTTGCGGCAACACATCAATTTGGCGGCCAGCAACGCCCATTTTCTCTGGTGTTTGACCACCGAGGAAAACCTGCGGTTTGCCGGGCGCCTTTACGGCTTGGGGGGCCGTGGCCTGGCGGCCAGAATAGAAGAACTCCTGGTGCTATTCGACCTGGGACCTCACCGCCGCACCCGTTTTGAACATCTTTCCACTGGGCTCAAGCAGCGCCTGGCCCTTGCCAAGGCCCTGATCAACTCACCTCGGCTCCTGTTTCTGGACGAACCCACCACCGGGTTGGACCCGATTATGGCCCATCATATACGGGAGGAAATCGGGCGCCTTAACCGCGACCAGGGCCTCACCATCCTGCTCACCACCCACAACCTGCGGGAGGCCGAATTGCTGTGCCGCGAAGTGGCCTTCCTAAAAGAAGGGCGTCTCTTGGCTACCGGCAGCATTCAGGCTCTCCAGGCCAGTCTGGGTTTGGGGGACAGGTTGACCCTTACCTTTCGTGGTTCTCCTGCCTCTCTGGACTATGGCCGCCTGCCGGGGGTATTGGCCCATGAAGTCAGGGACTCCCGGGTTCACCTCGTTCTGGACCGGGCGGAGGTCAGAACCGCTGCTATCCTGGCGGCCGTGCAGGCAGCCGGCAAAGATTTGCCAGCAGTCAGGGTGAAGGCTGCCGATCTGGAAGAACTCTACCGTGAAATTACTCATTGAACTTAATAAAATCTGGGCTTTTGCGGCCAGAAACCTCCTGGTTAACCGCCGCAACGTCTTTGCCCTCTTTGAGATGCTCTTCTGGCCGGCCATTGGCATCTTGTCCGTGGGCCTGCTCACCCGCTTCCTCAATCTCGATCAGGAAACCGTCACCTTTGTGCTTATCGGCGCGGTGAGCATGAATGCCGTGCAGATAGCCCAATTGGATCTCTCTTATGCCCTGTTATACGACATCTGGGCCAAGAGCGTGAAACACGAATTCATCGCCCCTATTCGCCTCTATCACCTCCTGGTAGGCTCAGGGCTGGTGGGCCTGGGGCGCGGCCTGCTGGTCTTTGCGGTCATGGGGCTGTTGTCCATGGTCTTTTTCAATATGGACCTGAGCCGCCCCGGCATCCTCGGCCTGGTGTTGTTCCTGGGGGGGCTGTTCCTTAACGCCGGCCTCGTCGGGGTCTTGGTGCTCATCCTGGTGCTGCGCTTCGGCCACCGGGCCGAAGTGGCTGCCTGGGCCTTCTCTTATTTCCTGCTCCTGTTATGCGGTCTGTACTATCCGGTGAACATCCTGCCTCCGGGTGTCCGTGAGTTGGCCTATGCCATCCCCCTCACCTATTTCCTCGATTATTTCCGGCATTTCTATGGCTTTTCCCTGTTGTCCCCACAACCCCTTGTTTTTGGTTACACCCTGAGTGTGTTATTTTTAATCATCAGTTATCTGCTCTTGCGCGCTACCCTTAAGGGGGCGCGGCGCCGGGGCACACTGCTCAAACTGTCGGAATAGTACAGGCTGGGGAATAGAGGCTGCGAACTATAGGGGAGGTTAAGGGATGAGAAGCGAAGAGCAGAAGGCGATAGGCAGGGGCAAGAAAGGGCAAAGGGGAAAAGGGAGATGGAAAACCAGAACCCAAAATCTGTCTTAAAATGATCGGCGTCTTCGATTCTGGTTTCGGGGGGCTGGTGGTACTGCGGGAGTTTCTGCGGCTTCTGCCCCAATACGATTACCTGTATCTGGGAGACAATGCCAGGATTCCCTACGGCACCCGGTCGGACAGGGTGGTGGTGCGCTTCACGGAGCAGGCGGTGGATTTCCTCTTCCGCCTGGGTTGCCACCTCATCATTCTGGCTTGCCACACCGCTTCTGCCAAGGCCTTGCGCACCATCCAACAGAGGTATTTACCGGTCCATTATCCCCGCTATCGGGTCCTGGGAGTGACCATCCCCACGGTGGAAGAAGCCCTGGCCCGCTCCCGCCGGAAGCGCATCGGTGTCATTGCCACCGAAGGCACGGTGGCCTCCCGGTCCTTTGAACTGGAACTGCGTAAACTGGAGCCCGCAGTGGAGGTAGTGCAGCAAGCCTGTCCTCTGCTGGTGCCACTCATTGAAGCGGGGGAACAGGACTGGGAAGGCACGGCCCTGATATTAGAGAGGTACTTGCAACCTCTCAAGAAAGCCGAAGTGGATACTTTGATCCTGGGATGCACTCACTATTCCATCTTGAGCGGACAAATCAAGGCCCTTATGGGTGACGAGGTGGAGATTATCTGCTCCGGCCAGGTGACGGCCGTCAAACTGGTGGATTACCTGGCTCGCCACCCGGAGATTGAAAGCCTCCTGAGCCGGGACGGATCCAGGCGCTATCTCACCACCGACCTTACCCCACGCTTTCAGGCTTTGGCCAGCCTGTTCATGGGCCAGCCGGTAGATTCAGAGGTAGTGGAGTTGTAGATTGCGTTTAGGGAGTGGCAAGAATTGCAGGATTTTCAAGGAAGCGAAGAATTTCCTTTTGATCAGCGGCTGCCGAACCTAAGCGAAGAGTAAGATTATTAAGACGCTGGCTGGCTTGCTTCAGCCTGAAGGGTGAAGTTAGGTCTTTGAGCAGGCGGGCGGCCTCCCACACCTTCTCGTGGTCCTGGCAGATGAGCAATAGATCAGCCCCGGCCATAAGCGCCTGCCAGGCGGCCCCAGGTACAGTTGTCTCCTGGGCGATGGCACCCATCTCCAGGTCATCAGTCATCACCACCCCCTTAAAGCCCAGTTCCTGACGGAGCCAACCCTGGATAGCCACGGCTGACAAGGTGGCCGGCCGCGCTTCCCAGGGAGATACCAGGAGGTGAGCAGTCATAATCATAGGCGCTCCCGCCGCCACCGCCCGGCGAAAGGGGAGGAGGTCAACTTCCCGGGAGGCGTCCTGGGATAGGGCGAGGGGCAGCTCCTTATGGGAGTCTCGCTTGGTATCTCCCAACCCCGGGAAATGCTTGGCCACTGGCAAGACCCCGCCGGCCAGATAGCCCTGGAGGGCGGCGGCGCCGAGTTCGGCCACTTTTTGCGGGTCCGGCCCAAAAGAGCGCTCCCACATGGGGCATTCCGGACCCCGAGCCACATCCAGGACCGGGGCCAGGTTGACATTAACCCCCAGCAGGCATAATTCCCGGCCCACCTGCCGGCAAAGACTTTCCACCTGGGCCGGTGTCCAGGCTTGGCCGAGTTCCCGAGCGGAAGGGATCAGGGTGAGCGGGGCTTTCAGGCGCTGCACCGGCCCGCCTTCCTGGTCCACGGCAATAAGGAGAGGCCGGCCGCTGGCGGCCAAGGCCAGGCGTTGCAGTCCTTGGGTAAGTTCCCAGACCTGCAAGGGGCTCTCGATATTGCGGGCAAATAAAACGACGCCGCCCACCCCCAGGTCCTGCACCAGTTCCCGGGCTACCGAGTCCACCCGTGGGCCCGGTAGACCCACCATGAACAACCGGCCCATCTGGAAAAAATCGCCCTCTGGCCTGAAAAGATCCGATGTCTTCACTACTCTTTCCTCTCTCCCGGACTTACGGGCGGCCTCAGCAGGATTTCCAGCACATGGAAAAACTTCAGGGTCAGCCCTGACCGCTTGGCCAGTCCCTTAAGGTGCAACAGACAACTGTAGTCCGGGGATACCAGCCCAAAAGCCCCGGTCGCCTGGACGGCGTCGAGATACGTCAAGCCTATTTTTCGGGAGATTTCAGGGTGCTGCACCTTGAAGACCCCACCGAAACCACAGCAGGAATAATAAGGCGAGGCCTCCCTTAATTCCAGCGCCGCTACTTGTGAGAGCAAGTCAACGGTCTGGGGCAAAACTCCCAGGCGGCTGGCCTTGCACGAGCGGTGCAGCACCAGGGGTTCGCTATAATGCGGCGTCCAGGGCAGAGAACCCCGGGCCGCCAGCCATTCGCCTACCTCCCAGGTACGGCCCGTCAGCGCAGCCACCTCCTGGCGTTCCTTTTCTCCCTGGGCCAATCGCGGGTAATAATGGCGCACCATGAAGGTGCAAGAGGCGCTGGGACAGATGATATTCTCCTCTCCCCGGAAGACTCGCAGGAAGTGGCGCATGAGGCGCCGGGCGGTGTCAGGGTCTCCCAGAGTAAGGGCAAACTGGCCGCAGCAGGTCTGGTCCTCAGGATATCGCCAAGGAACCCGCAGACGCGTCAAGAGCTCCACCAGCCGCCAGCCCAGATGAGGGGCAAGCTGATCAATGAAACATGGAATAAACAGATTTACAGACAATAGATACCTCCGTTTCTTTCTCTATCAGAAAATGCCTCTGGTGAGCCATTTTTTTTTCGCTTTCTCTTTGGCCGGCTGAAAAAATCCGATCCCCACTTAATCCGGCTCATAAGGTTGACCCTGGCTTCTGGCCTATAGCCGAATTTCAGTGACAATTGTCTTAAGTGTCGTATGTGTATTAGTTAATCGCCAATTATATCAATAAATTATGCCGCTAAAGGGTGCCTTTTCCTCAATGTCTTCGAGGAATGTTCGAAGACGCAGGAGGATCGGGCACCCGACCAATTCAGCCTGAACACCCGGGGGTGTTCAAAAGGAGGACGGTCATGGCGGCAAAATCTTTTTGGTCTCTGCGCTGGTTTCCCAACCTGAGCCGGTTCTGTCAGCTCAGAATCAATGTCTTTCTCACCCGCAACCTGCCATTTTGGCTGTCTCGTTGGTATTTGGGCCTCATCAGCAAAATTTATTTTCTCCTCAGACCGGGGGAGAAAGATAAGATCCAGGAGGCGGTTATCCGGGTGTGGCAGCATAAAATGGCGCCTTGCAAGCTGGCCAGGACAGTGAGAAAGACCTTTCGGGATATAGTCACCCACTACCATGAGAAGCTGGTAATTGCCTACTGTCGGCCCCGCAAGGTTGAGCGCTTTTTGAAAAAGAAGGTGCAGCTGGCGGGAGAAAAACTATTGCCGGAGGCTTTAAGTGTCGGCAAGGGGGTTATACTGGTCACCGGGCATTTTGGGGCGGTGGAATTCCTGCCGGCCGTTTTGGGGCTGCGGGGCTATCCGGTGAGCATCATTTACCGGGCGCAAACCAGATGTCTGGCCGAGTCCCTGGCCAAGAGGGCCAAGCTTATCAATCTCACCCTGATTGACGCCGATAGCCTCGGAAATGTTTTCCTGGCGGCGACCAAGGCCTTGAAAGAAGGCCGGCTGCTCATCACGGAATGCGATGAATTTGAGGAATGGCGGGTGGGCCAGGCTACGGACAGTTCTTTTTTGGGGCAGCGGATCGGCTATGATCGCACCCTGGATATTTTGCAGCGGCGCACGGGGTCGCCAGTGATCAGCGCTTTATTAAAACGTAATGAAAACGGCGGTTATCTCTTGAATTTAAATGCAATAACGGATTATGATAATCCTGGTTCGGGCAGCGTCAGCGCGCGCTGCTTGGCAGTGCTGGAGAAGGCTATCCAAGAAGCGCCGCATCAATGGTACCAATGGAAAAAGTTTGCCCCCCTGCTCACTGCTCCCCAGGAGACTGCTCATGCTCATCAGGAAAGTGGATATTTGGCACCTAAAGCTGCCCTTTCTCATGCCTTTCAGGCATAAGATGGCAGTTCACCACAGCTCTGACAATATTGTCGTCAAAGTCACCACTTCTCATGGGGTGGTGGGATATGGAGAAGGCATCCCGAGAGAGTTCGTGACCGGTGAAACCATGGAAGAAAGCTTGGCTTTTCTCACCGACGCATTAGGTCCTGAGGTGGTGGGCCTCGATCTTGCCTCTCCCCAGACTCTCTGGGATGGATTGGCGGATTTGCAGGAAAAATCTGCTGATCGGTATCCAGGAGCCTTCTGCGCGCTAGAGAGCGCCTGTCTGGACGCGGCCGGCAAGTCCTGGAACCTGGCGGTTACAGACCTGTTGGGGGGGCGGGTCAAGGATGCTGTGGTTTACAGTGTCGTATTGCCCTTGACCGGCAGGGAGCAAATGGCCCAGTTCCTCAAACGGGTCCGGGCCAATCACATGCAGTTCGTCAAACTCAAGGTGGGGGAGGCCAAAGACCTGGAAATGCTCTGCATGGCCCGGGAGGAACTGGGCTGGGAGGTAGATTTGCGGGTGGATGCCAATGCCGCCTGGACTGTGGCCGAGGCATTGGCCCGTCTGGCTGAGATGCAGGCTTATAAAATCAGCGCTGTGGAACAGCCCGTAGCCAAAGAGGACTGGGACGGGCTGAAGCAGGTAAGCCAGGCGGCGGCGGTGCCGGTAATCGCTGATGAGTCCCTGTGCACTATCAATGATGCCCGAGAGTTGATTGCCCGCCAGGCCTGCCGAATCTTCAATCTCCGCCTGTCTAAATGCGGCGGCCTGGGAAATGCGCTGAAAATCAAGAAGCTGGCCGATCAAGCTGGAGTGCTCTGTCAGTTGGGTTGCCAAGTGGGGGAGACCAGCATTCTGGCGGCCGCTGGACGCCATTTTGCCTTGGCGGTGGACAGCCTGGTCTATGTGGAGGGTTCTTTTGCCCCTCTGCTCTTGGCCCAGGATACCTGTCGTCCGCCAGTGGCCTTTGGCTTGGGCGGCCGTGCGGAAAAACTGACCGGACCCGGCTTAGGCATTCAAGTGCAGGAAGAAGTCTTGGCCGAGTTGGCAGCAGCTCATTATCAGTTATAATGCCCAACTCTCAGGATCCAGGTGCCAGGTTTCGGCTCTATCAGGCTGAACTTGGTGATGCTGATTATGTGCTGTATGATTATGAGGCTGAATTTCCCAGCGCGCAGCGCCGGCATAAGCAGCTCTCTGGGGTTTGCTGGTGCCAGCCCGCCAGGACCACTGCCCCGCATTTCTGACACACACCCAGAATCTTGGGAGCCTCGGCTCCCCAAACAGGTAGACCTTCAGGCCGGCGTGACCAGTGGCGCCGAAGGCGCCGGCACCAGTTTGTCACCAATATCCAGATCATGTGAGAACCTTACAGGATTTAGAGATCAGACAATTGCCCGGTGCTCAGGGGAAGATTCAAGTTGTCCGTAATCTTATTTCTTTAATTGGTGAATTGTGCCCCCATATGCAAAGGGCTCTATGTTTGTCTATTTGGCTTATTATATAAAATGGGGACCTAAAATAAAAGGGCCACGGTCTCTGACCGTGACCCCTTGAATTTACTGGGGTGAGCGACGGGACTTGAACCCGCGACCTCTAGGGCCACAACCTAGTGCTCTAACCAACTGAGCTACGCCCACCATAATCTTATTAATAAATTTATCATAAGAATTTGTGCCTGTAAATATCGGCTCACCCATGCGCCGCCTATATGCCGCTCATATTTGCGGTTTTACATGATTGAAGTTGAGGGGGCAAAAGGAAGTTTCAGTCCGTATTCTCGCTTTTCTAACGGATGAGCGGGCAGGGGTGAGGGAAGTCTAAAAATTATTAAGGGTTAAAGGCAGAGCTGATTCTCTAGCCGACAGTGAGGCGGCACCAATCCACTACCCTGAGTTCCGGTAAGAACTTGCCGTTGAAATAGTTAAGTCTGGTGCTCAGGGCCACGTCCAGAGGGCCTGAGAGGGGATGGCGGGCGGCCTGGTCGAAGGCCACGGCTTCCCGTCGGCAGTCTCCCTGAGCCAGTTGCATTTTCAAATGGCGCTCCCCCACCACCCAAGATTTAAGGCACATCACTTCTTCACAGACCAAAACTGGTTCCGGGTTGCCGGGGCCAAAGGGGCGCAGGCGCTCCAAGTGGTGGTAGAATTCCTCGTCCATATCTGGAAGCGCCACTCTGGCGTCCACCTTAAGGATAGGACGAGGGATGACAGCCCCCACTTGTTCCTGAAAGGCTTCCTCCAGCTTCTGAGAAAGGGCAGGAATCTCGTGAGCCGACATCCTGAAGCCGGCGGCTGTCTCATGGCCGCCGAATTTGAGGAGAAGTTCCTGGCATTTTTGTAAGCCCTGAAAGAGATGAAATCCCTCGATGGAACGGGCGGAGCCGGCGCCTAACCCATCTTTTAGACTCACCAGGGCCACGGGGCGGTGAAACTCTTCGGCCAGGCGGGCGGCGGCAATACCCAGGACGCCGGGGTGCCAGCCTTCCCGGGCCAACACCATCACTAATCTTTTTTCCAGACCTTGCCTCCGGATCATTTCCTTCGCCTGGGTAAGCACGACCTCTTCCAAAAGCTGACGCTGACGGTTGAGGTCGTTTAGGAGTCGGGCCTGCACCCTGGCCTGTTTCAGGTCGGTGGCCAGTAAAAGTTCCAGGGCGCCGCGCGCTTGCCCAAGTCGGCCGGCGGCATTGAGGCGGGGGGCGAGATGAAAAACCAGGTTCCGATAAGTGATAGGCTTGCCATCCAGCCCGGCCACCTCCTTTAAGGCCACCAAGCCGGGGCGGCGGGTGTTCGCCATCACTTTCAGACCTTCTCGCACCAGAATGCGGTTTTCTCCCACCACCTGGGCTACATCGGCGGCCGTGCCCAAGGCCACCAGGTCCAGATAGGTCCCCAGATGAGGCTCCTGGAGGTCTGATGGCCAGCCGGCTTCCCTTAGTCCGGCCCGGACTCCGGCTGCCAGGAGAAAGGCTACCCCCACGCCGGCCAGCATATTAAAGGGATAATCAGACCCAGGACGTTTGGGATTGATCACGGCCAAGGCCGGGGGAAGCTCCGGCGGCAGCTCGTGATGGTCGGTAACAATCACTTCCAGACCGTGACTCCGGGCCCAGGCCAC
Organism: Desulfobacca acetoxidans; assembly: GCA_020722205.1. GTDB lineage: Bacteria > Desulfobacterota > Desulfobaccia > Desulfobaccales > 0-14-0-80-60-11 > DYLF01. The sequence goes on along the minus strand of DYLF01000054.1, from coordinate 1,021 downwards.
TTCTTCCCTGTCGCTGACGCCACAATCCACGGTCACCAGAAGCCGGGTCTGGTTGCCAAGCTGCTTGAGTGCTGTCTGATTCAGACCATAGCCTTCCGTCAGGCGGTCCGGAATATATGGTACAATTGCAAGCCCCAACTCCTGGAAGAACTGGTGCAGCAAAGCGGTGGCGGTGAGGCCGTCGGCATCGTAATCTCCATAAACGGCCAAAGTCTCTCGGTTGTGCACGGCCTGGATCAGGCGATGGGAGGCCTTTTGCAGGTCAAGCATGCTGAAGGGGGGGTGAAGTCTTCCCAGTTCGGGCGCCAGGTAGGCGTCGATCTCAGAAGATGATGACAGCCCGCGGTTTACCAGCAGGCGCGCCACTAGAGAGGGGAGCTGATGACTCCTGCTCACTTCTGCAGTTAATTCGGGGTTGTCCGGATATTCCTGCCACACCAGGCGCCGCCGCACGCAGACCTCCCAAAACAATAATCGGTAGTCGGTGGTCAATGACCAGTATCAGTAATTGGAACACTGGACTTGGTCACTGTCTACTACTCCACCGTCTCGCCAGGTTTGAGCGGGATAACATGGATGCCCGGCTCACCCTTCAAATGTTCCCGTAGTTCTTGGGGGGTGCCGGTGAGAACGGGAAAGGTGCCGTAGTGCATGGGAATGACCCAACGTGGTTTCAAAAGCCGACAGGCCAGAGCCGCTTCGGCTGGGTTCATGACGTAGTGGCTGCCGATGGGCAGCATGGCCAACTCCGGCTGGTACAGCTCCCGGATGAGTTCCATGTCTCGAAAAACCGCGGTGTCACCGGCGTGATAGGCGGAAAAACCATGGGGAAACTGCACCACGAAACCCACAGGGTCGCCGGCCGCCACCAGTCGCCCATCTTCCTCCACCGTGGAGGAATGCAACGCTTGGGTCATGGTGATTTTGAGGCCCGCCTGGGTGAAGGTCCCCCCTTTGTTCATGCCCACTACCTGGGGAACCCCCCAGCCAGCGAGAATGACGGAAAGTTCGTGAATGCCCA
>DYLF01000053.1 GCA_020722205.1 Desulfobacca acetoxidans | reverse complement strand
ATAATGTTTCAATAACTGAACATGTGTTTAATTATTTGGACATTTGTCAGGGATAGGCATGAGGAGGTTTGCCGGTTATTTTTTAAGAAGTGGTGAGCTTTCAGGGGTCGGGTTCAGGTTAAGAGAGGCAAGGTGAGCAAAAGCGATGCTGCCTCTACTTTTGGGGCGGGGCTTAAGAACATGGGTGGGGAAAGTGGTTCCGTAAATTTCTGGATAAGATAGCGGGGGGCAAGAGCCCAAAGGGTGATGGTCGTATCATGAACATATATTTAGTGTTGGCCGCTGGCCTCTTGCATCGGGCTGGTTGCCTTGGCATTCATCGCCTGGCAGAGGCGGGGCACCAGGTGGTCGAAGTTGCCGTTGGACATGACCAGGACCAGGTCGCCGGGGCGCACCGTTTCCAGCAGAGCATGGAGCAAGAGGTCGGTGTCGGGGAAATAGTAGGCCTCTTGCCCTTGGGCGTTGAGGTCGGCGGCGAGTTTTTGGGAGGAGAAGCGGTCATCAACGGGGACTTTCCAGAGGTCCGGGGCTTCGCGGACGAAGATGAGGTCGGCCAGTTTGAAGGCTTGGGCATAGGGTTGCTGGAAGATTTTGCGGCGGGAGGTGTTGGTGCGGGGTTCGAAGACCGCCAGCAGACGGCGTTCGGGATATCCCAGGCGCACGGCCTGCAGGGTGGCGGCCACGGCGGTGGGGTGGTGGGCGAAGTCATCCATGACCAGTACACCCTGGGAGTGGCAGGCGATTTCCTGGCGGCGCTTTACTCCCAAGAACTCTTTCAGGGCGGGGGCCAGAATATGAGGTGAGAGGCCCAGTTCGCCCAGGGCGGCCAGGGCGGCCAGGGAGTTAAGGACGTTGTGGTAGCCCAGCAGGGGGGTGAAGAAGTGTCCCCAGGGCTGGTTAGCCCGGGAGACGGAGAAGGTCAGGCCGCCGGGGACGGGGGTCACTTCATGGGCCTGCCAGTCAACTTTTCCGGAGAGGCCATAAAAAGAGACGGGGGCCTTACTTTGGGCGCACACCCGGCGTACCAGGGGGGCCTCCCCCCAAGCCACCACTCGGGAGTCGGGGGGTATTTGAGCCAGGAAGGCTTCAAAGGCCTGGACGACGCGGTCCAGGTGGTCATAGATATCGGCGTGGTCGAATTCCACTGAGGTGAGCACTGCCACTGTGGGGGAGAAGTGCATAAATTTTGGACGTTTGTCAAAAAAGGCGGTGTCGTATTCATCCCCTTCCAGGACCACGTAAGGACCCTGACCGACCCGGAAATTGGAGAGAAAATTTTTGGCCACTCCGCCCACCATAAAGCCGGGGTCGTGGCCGGCGGCCATGAGCAGCCAGGCGAGGAGGGCGGTGGTGGTGGTCTTGCCGTGGGTGCCGGTGACCACTAGAGTTTGGCGTTTGTCCACCAGGAAGCGGTTCAGGGCTTCAGGCAGGGAGAGGCGGGGCAAGCCCAAGTGTTGCAGGGCTTGGGCCTCGGGGTTATCCTGGCGGATGACGTTGCCCACCACCACGAGGTCCGGGCGGGGTTCCAGGTTGGCCGGGCCATAGCCGTTCTGGATGGGGATGCCCAACTGGGCCAGAAAAGTGCTCATGGGCGGATAGACGTGTTCGTCGGAGCCGCTCACCTGGTAGCCCTGTTCTTTGAGAATTCCGGCCAGGGCCGCCATGCCGGTGCCGCAGATGCCCAGCAGGTGGATATGTTGAGAGGGTGTCATGGTTGTCGGTTTTGGCCTCAGATCAATGTTTGTTGAGCCGTCAGTTTTTCCGTGAGGCGCTTTTTGTTTGGACATCAGGCGTCCTGGCGGGTCAATCAAAATATGGCATATCAGGGCCGGATTTCTCAAGCATAATTTGCGGTCGGATTTTTTTTCCGGGTGGGCGGAAAAGTTCTTGACAACCTTTCGGGCGGTGGGATATATAGCAGAAACACGCAGGAGATTGTACCATTGTACATAATAAAAACAAGGAGATGAGCTTGGAGATTCCTGAGGCCTTGCGTGATTTCTCCTATGTTCTTGTTTTTTTGGTGGCGGCCGGGCTTTTCGCCCTGGGTCCCCTGATCATCGCCCACCTGATAGCCCCCCGGAGTTTTGGCGCTGCTCGTGATGAGATTTACGAGTGCGGCATGCCCATCTTAGGAGGCGCCTGGATACAGGTAGCCGTGATTTATTATCTGTTTGCTCTCTTGTTTCTGGCCTTTGATGTGGACGTGCTCTTTCTCTTTCCGGTACTTTTGGCCTACGGCAAGGGCTATGTCTGGCGGGATTTCATTGAAATTGTCATCTTTATCGGCATTCTCTCCCTGGTGATTGTCTATGCTTGGGGGAGGGGGGTCTTCACTTGGAAACGAAAACCGGAGAACCTCTGATCAAGATCGGCCTCTTGGAAGAGGCCTTGAATCTGGCGCGGGCCAACTCGTTATGGCCCATGACCTTTGGTCTGGCCTGTTGTGCCATTGAGATGATGGCGGCGGGGGCGGCCCGTTTTGATTTGGACCGTTTTGGGGCCGGAGTGTTTCGACCATCTCCCCGGCAGAGCGATCTGATGATCGTGGCCGGCACCATCTCCAAGAAGATGGCCCCGGCGGTGGTGCGTTTATGGGAGCAGATGCCGGCGCCCAAGTGGGTCATTGCCATGGGCAACTGTGCCATTTCGGGGGGTCCCTTTTATTATCCCACGCAATATGCGATTGTGCCCGGTGCGGATCTGATCATTCCGGTGGATGTGTATGTGCCTGGCTGTCCGCCGCGGCCGGAGGGGCTTATCGAGGGCATATTGCATTTGGAGGAAAAGATTACCAAGCGTGGCCGCCTGAGGAAATTCAGAGATGTTAAGTGAGCGTATCAAGAAGGCCTTGGCGCTGCTCAAGCTGGAGAAGGTGGAGGGCGGCGATTACGGCAAGACGGGCTATCATGTGGAGGCGGCGGCCGACCCCGGGCAGATGCCGGAGGTGGCCAAAGCCATGCTGGCCGAGGGTTGTTTTTTGGAGTCTCTTACTGCCGTAGATTATCCGGCGCATTTCACCCTGGTGTATCATTTTGCCTCCTATGAGGAACTCTGCCGCACCGTGGTGCATGCCAAGCTGGACAAGCGGTTGATGGCTACCAGCATCACTGCGGTCTATCCGGCGGCCAACTGGTATGAGCGGGAAGTATATGACCTCTTCGGCATCAAGTTTGCGGGTCACCCGGACCTGCGACGGATTCTTTTGCCTTTGGAGGCGGATTTTCACCCGTTAAGAAAAGATTTTGGAGCGACAGCCAGCAATGCATGAGCCAGGACAGGAAGAAAAGACGTACGTCCTCAATTTTGGTCCTCAGCATCCCAGCACGCACGGGGTGTTGCGGGTTGAGTTGCAGATGGAAGGGGAGTTCATCACCAAGGCGGCCCCCGACATCGGTTATGGGCATCGGGGCCACGAGCACATGGCGGAAAACCGCAATTATCAGCAATTTTTGCCCAACATGGGGCGGGTGGATTATCTTCACGCCTTGGCGTATAACCAGGGCTACTGCATGGCGGTGGAGAAGCTTACCGGGTTGGAGGTGCCGGAGCGGGCGGAATTTATTCGGGTCATTACCGCGGAACTGAACCGCATTGCCTCGCACCTTTTGTGGGTGGGGGCGTACCTCTTGGATTTGGGGGCCTTTACGCCGTTTCTGTATTGTTTTGATGACCGGGAAAACATTTTGGACTTGTTGGACCGGGTTACGGGATCCCGTCTCACCTATTGCTATTACCGGTTCGGGGGGGTGCCCAAAGACATTGACGATGAGTTTATGGCGGGCTGTCGGGCCTTCATCACGAGGTTGCGGGGCCGGTTCAAGGACTACGACGACCTAGTGACCAAGAATATTATTTTTATCAAGCGCACTCGGGATATCGGGGTCATCAGCAAGGAGCAGTGCGTCAGATACGGTCTCACCGGGCCGATGGTGCGGGGCAGCGGCATACCGTATGACATTCGCAAATCTGAGCCCTACTCTGTTTACCCGCGGTTTGACTTTGAAATCCCCATTGGTGAGCGGGGGGACATAATGGACCGCTATCTGGTGCGCATCCGGGAGATGGCGCAGAGCCTGCGGATCATTGAACAAGCCTTGGACAAGCTCCCCGATGGTCCCATCATGGCGGAGAAGGTGCCGAAGCGCATCAAGCCGGCGGCGGGGGAAGTTTACCAAGCGGTGGAGACGGCCCGGGGCGAATTTGGCTGTTACATCGTCAGCGAAGGTGACATCAAGCCCTACCGCATCAAGCTTAGGGTGCCATCCTTTGGCAACCTGAGTATATTGCCGGAGATTGCGGTGGATACCCTGGTGGCGGATCTGGTGGCCATTTTGGGGTCAATTGATGTGGTGGTGCCGGAGATAGACCGGTAGTTTTTTGAGTGCAGAGATGAAAGTTTAAAGAGCTGAAGGTGGAAAGCTGAAAGCTGAAGACGATGGATAACTTGGTACGGATTTTGGGGACTGATCTGGGGCGGATGTTGGCGGGGCTTATCGGGGTTATTGCCTTGGTGTCGGTGAACGCCCTGTTTCTGATTTGGATGGAGCGGAAGGTGGCGGCCCACATGCAGCTCCGTCCCGGCCCCATGGAAGTAGGCTGGCACGGGGCCATTCAGACCATTGCCGACGCCCTGAAGTTGATGGGGAAGGAGTTGATTACGCCGGCGGAGGTGGACCGGTCGGTTTATTTGCTGGCTCCCATTGTGGTCTTTCTGCCGGTGTTGTTGTCCTTCCTGGTGATTCCCTTTTCCCAGACTCTGGTCATCCGGGACATGAACGTGGGGGTGTTGCTGATACTGGCATTTGCCGCCCTGACGGTGTTAGCCATTCTCATGGCCGGGTGGGCCTCTAACAACAAGTACGCGGTGTTCGGCTCCATCCGCTCGGTGGCTCAGAATGTAGCATATGAGATTCCGTTGCTGATCACGGTGATGAGTCCCATTTTGATGGTGGGTTCCTACCGGCTGACGGACATTGTGGCAGCCCAGGAGAAGTTCTGGTTTATAGTCAGCCAGCCGCTGGCCTTCATTCTATATATTACCTGTGCTACGGCGGAGACCAACCGGGCGCCCTTTGATCTGCCGGAGGCCGAATCCGAGTTGGTGGCCGGGTTTCACACGGAATACAGCGGCATGCGCTTCGGGCTGTTTTTTCTGGCGGAGTACACCAACATGTTTATCGTGGCCGCGTTGGCCACCATCTTTTTCTTGGGCGGCTGGCGCGGACCCGTGCTGCCGGGTTGGGTTTGGTTTTTGCTCAAGGTTTATGCCATCATTTTTCTGATCATGTGGTTCCGCTGGACTTTTCCCCGCGTGCGGTTTGATCAGCTTATTACCTTCGCTTGGAAGATTCTGATCCCATTGGCTTTTGCCAATCTGCTGCTTACTGCCTTGGTTATGAAGCTCATGTAGATCTGAGGCAAGCCTCCTTCTACCTTGAATACAGGTTAGGGCAAAATGGTTACATACTTTAAGGAAATTCTCACAGGTTTTTACAGCTTACTAGCTGGCATGGCGGTGACCATCAAGTATTTTGTCAAGCCCATCGTGACGGTTCAATATCCCCGGCAGAAGCTCAGCATGAGTCCGGCGTATCGGGGGCACACGGAGTTTGTGCTGGATCTCGAGACCGGCACGCACCGTTGCATTGCCTGCGAGATGTGCGCCCGCATTTGTCCGTCCCAGTTGATTACCGTGGAAGGGGTCAAGATCGACCCCAAGAAGAAGGTGCCGCGCAAGTATGTGATTGAATATCAGTATTGCAGCCTCTGCGGGCTGTGTGTGGAATCCTGCCCTACCAAGGCCCTGAAGTTTTCCGAAGAGTATCGGCTGGCGGGTTTTTCCCGGGAGGATTGTGTGGTGGACCTGTTGGCCCGTCTGCAGGCTCAGCAACAGCGGGCGGGGTTAGCGGTGACGCCGCGGCCGGAAGCGAGGCGCGAGGAAGGTGAGGCCAAGCCTGAGGGGGAGGTGAAAGGATGAACTGGTTAATCTCTCTTATTACACCTGTCGGCTTGGCTAGCGGGGCATTTATCATGGTGGTGGCCATGACTCTGCTGGGGGCGCTGATTGCGGTGGCAGCCCGCAACATCTTTCACAACGTGTTGGGGCTGGCCCTGTGCTTGATCGGCGTGGCCGGGCTTTTTCTCTATCTTAACAGCCCGTTTGTGGCCCTGATGGAGATCCTCATTTATGTAGGGGCCATTTGCATTGCCATCTGCTTTGCCATCATGTTGTCGGCGCCCATGTATTTACCGCTACCGCCCCGGCATCCACTGAAGATTTTAGGGGCATTGGCGGGGGCCGGGTTAGTGTTTGCCTTTTTGGCTCTGCTCACCAAGAAGACCACTTGGGCGGCGGCGAGCGTTCGCAGTGATGATTGGTCGATTACCACCATCGGCCATTATCTGCTTACCGATTATGTGTTGATTTTTGAGGTCATTTCCTTACTTTTGGTCGTGGCCATGCTGGGTGCCGTTGTCACCGCCCGGGGCGGCCGCGGCAGTTCCTGATGGAGTCGGCGCGTATGCTGGTGTTTAATCAATTGGAAACGTATTTGTATCTGGCCCTGATGCTGTTCGCCATCGGACTTTATGGCGTGCTGGCCCGGCGCAATCTGATTGCGGTGCTCATTTCGGTGGAGCTGATCCTGAACGCCGCCAGCATCAATTTTATGGCTTTCAATCGGTTTTTGGCGCCCACTCCGGCGGTGGGTCAGGTAATTACCTTGTTCATCATGGCGGTGGCCGCCGCCGAGGCTGCCATTGCGTTGAGCATCATTGTGGCGGTGTACCGGAAGCTAAGATCCGTTAACATTGAACAAGCCACTGAGCTTAGGGGTTAAACATGGGCTCGGTCAATCCCTTTTTCTTGGGTTGCACTCTGTCGCTGGTTTTGTCGCTGTCGGCCTTTGGACTGATCATGATCTTCACCTGGCGGCGGCCGAAGTTGTCTTTGGCCATTTCCCTGACCGTCTCCACCATATGTCTGATTATTGCCTGGCTGACGTTCATAAAGCTATCTGCTTTGAAGGAGCCGCTCATTTTGTCCGTGGACTGGATGATGTCGGACCAGATCAGGGTGCCATTCGGCTTTCTTTTGGATCCGACAAGCCTGCTGATGTTTGTCATCGTCGCCACCATCAGTTGGCTCATCCAGTTATATTCTATTGGTTACATGGCTGGGGATTCCGGTTTTGGGCGTTATTATGCTTTTTTGTCTCTGTTCGCGTTGTCCATGCTGGGACTGGTGATCTCCAGCGGGCTGTTGCAGTTGTATATTTGTTGGGAGCTGGTAGGGTTGTCGTCGTACCTGCTGATCGGCTTCTGGTATGAGAAATTCTCCGCTTCAGAAGCCGGGAAGAAGGCCTTTGTGGTGACGCGTTTTGGGGACATCGGCTTTTTCATGGGGTTGGCCTTTCTGGTTCTCAACTTCGGTACCCTGGACATTCACAGCATCAACAGTGCCGCCATGAGCAAGGCCTTTCCGGCTTGGCTGCTGACGCCGGCGGCGCTGTTGATTTTTTGCGGCATCATGGGCAAATCGGCGCAGTTTCCCATCCATGTGTGGCTGCCCGACGCCATGGAAGGTCCCACGCCGGTGTCGGCCTTGCTGCACTCAGCCACGATGGTGGCGGCCGGCATGTATCTTCTGACCCGGCTGTTTCCATTTTTTAGCTGTTCGCCCACTGCCATGACGGTGATTCTCACCATTTGCACCATCACGCTGTTGTTGTCCTCCACCATCGGCATGGTGGCGACGGACATCAAGCAGGTATGGGCTTACTCCACTATCAGCCAGTTGGGTTTCATGGGGATGGGGCTGGCTGCGGCTGGTTTGACAGGGGGTTATCTGTTTGCCGGCTTTTATCATCTCACGACCCATGCCGGCTTCAAGGCCCTGCTGTTTCTGTGCGCCGGGGTATTTATTCATCACTTTCATACCAATGACTTTTTTGTTATGAGTGCCAAAGGAGGGCGGAGGCTGTTGATACCGATGGTGACAGTGACCATTGGGGCGCTTGCTTTGGCCGGCATTTTTCCCTTTTCGGGTTTTTTCAGCAAAGAGGCCATTTTGGCGGAACTATGGAACCTGCCCAACAAGATGTGGTTGGGGCTGGGGTTGTTGGGGGCCTTTTTGACGGCCTATTACACTTTCCGGGTCATCTTCGTGCTGCTCTTTCCGCGGCCTCAGGCAGTGGGGGGCGGCCATGGAGTTGAGGAGGAGCATGGTCACGGCCACGGCCAGGAAGAAGAGCATGGGGTGCCCTGGGTGATGGCCGTGCCCCTGATCATTTTGGCCGGCTTCACCTGTGTTCTGGGGTTTTTACAGGCGCCCATCCAGAAGTTTCTGCTGGGGGAAGTCCATCACCATGCACCCAATTATGTGCTGTTGGTATCGGCGGTGGGTTGCGCCCTGGGCGGCATCGGCATGGCCTGGTTGGATTGGGGGGCCAAGGGTGCCAAATGGGAGGGATTTATCCGGAAGGTTCCGGTGGTGGAGAATTTTTTCATTCAGAAATGGTATATGGACCATTTTTGGCGGTGGTTTTTAAACACGGTGATTTATGGTCTCTTTTCCCGCACCTTCACTTACAATGACCGGCGGGTGGTGGACGGCGGGGTGGATGCGGTGGCCTTCGGCACCATCGGCAGCGGTCGGTTGTTGTCGTTCATCCAGACCGCCTTCCTCCAGTTGAACCTGTTGTTCATGGTCCTGGTGTTGGGCGGCATAGGCATTTATCTTCTGATGGGGCGCTGAACATGACAGAACATCTGGCGTCTTTTCCGGTTTTGAGCTGCATGCTGTTGGCCCCGCCGTTGGGGCTTTTCGTCCTCCTTTTCTTGAAGGAGGAGCAGCAATTTTTGATTCGCGTGGTGTCACTGGTGGCGGCGGGCATCAGCTTTGCGTTGTCCATTTACACCTTTGCGGCCTACGACCAAAAGCTGGGGGGGTTGCAGTTTGTCGAAAAGTACGAGTGGGTCAAGACCTTCGGCATCACCTACTTTGTCGGTGTGGAAGGGATGAATGCCCCGCTTTTGCTTTTGACCGGCATAGTCATCTTCACCGGCGTGTTAACCATGTGGGAACTGCAGGACAGGGTGAAGGAGTACTTTATTTTTCAGTTGGCTTTAGTGACCGGGGTTTTCGGCGTCTTTATGTCTTATGATATGTTCTTTTTTTTCCTGTTCTATGAGATCGCCGTGGTCCCCATGTATATCCTGATTCTGATCTGGGGTTCCACCCGCAAGATATATGCGGCCATGAAGCTGACCCTGTATCTGATGGCGGGCAGCGGGCTGATCATTCCTGGCATTTTGCTGCTCTATGCCAGCTCGGGCATTTTTACCTTTGATATGGTGCGCTTGCATGCGGTGCAGTTTGCCCCCTGGGTGCAAAAGCTCACCTTTGTGATGATGTATTTGGGCTTTGGGGTGTTGGCCGGCGTCTGGCCGTTCCACACATGGTCACCGGTAGGCCATGTGGCGGCACCCACGGCGGTGTCCATGCTGCATGCCGGCGTGCTGATGAAGCTGGGGTCGTTCGCCATTCTGCGGGTGGCCATGTATCTTTGCCCCCAGGGGTTCCAGTATTGGGCGCAGCTCATGGGTCTGCTCGCCGCCACCGGCATAGTTTATGGGGTGTTTGTGGGGTTGGCCCAGACCGACTTGAAGTATGTGATAGGCTATTCTTCGGTGTCCCATATGGGCATTGTGGGTTTGGGATTGGCCACCGGCACGGTGGACGGTCTGAATGGTGCGGTCTTCCAGATGTTCGCCCACGGCGTCATGACCGCCCTCTTCTTTTCCGCGGTGGGCTTTATTTATGATCGTACCCATACCCGGGATATCCATGAATTGGGTGGCTTTTCCAAGATCATGCCCGTGGCTTCGGCCTTTTTCATAACTGCGGCCTTGTGTGGGGCCGGGGTTCCTGGGATGGCCAGCTTTTGGGCGGAGCTACTGGTGCTAGTGGCTGCGGTCAAGGTCTTTACGGTACGGGGTCTTTTTGCCATCGCGGCCTTGGTTATCGGCGCCCTGTTTGCGCTGCGGGTGGTGCAGAACACCTTTTTCAACGAGCCGAATCCCAAATTTATCCATTATGAAGATGTGAGTCCGTTTTTGGGGTTGCCCCGCATGATCCTGATCGGTTTCATGATCTTTTTTGGCATATTTCCTCAGGTGATGGTGGGGTTGATCAAGACTTCCATAATCCCCTTTATTCAAGGATTGTAAAGAAGGATTTGGATTTTTAGGGTTTTTGGATAAAAAGGATGTAGGTGAGGACGGGGTTGGTGGGGAATAATGGAGTTTAAGGGAAAAATCGCATGAATATGATGCTCTTCGGACCGGAACTCTACTTTTTGGGCATGGCCTTGGTGCTTTTTTTCCTCAGTCTGCAGCGCCGGGTGAGGGTGGAACAGACCTATTATGTGGCCCTGTGGTTATCTGTGGGTGGAGTGGTGCTGGCTGGATGGTGCCTGTTCCAGGAGGGGGAGCTTTTCTTCAAGGCCTACAAGGTGGATCTATTCAGTCAGATCTTCAAGGCTGCTTTGGCGGTGGGTCTATTTCTGGTGTTGATGATTTCCCGCAACCTGGCCCATGTGGAAGAGCGCTGCCATCCTGAGTTTTACCTTTTTTTGACCACGTGCACTCTGGGGATGATGATGCTGGTCAGCTCGGTGGAGCTTCTCACCATTTACGTGTCCCTGGAGCTATCCTCATATTCTTTATATATCCTGGTGCCTTTGCGTCGCGGCGATGACATCGACACGGAAGCGGGTATCAAGTATTTGTTTATCGGGGCGGTGTCCTCGGGCTTCATGCTGTTTGGGTTGTCTTATATATTCGGGGCCACACACACCACATATCTGGCGGAGATTATGCCGAAGATGGGGCAATTGATACAGAATCCCATCGGCGTGGTGGGCTTGCTGTTGGCATTGGCGGGGTTTTTCTTCAAGGTGTCCGTCTTTCCCTTCCACTTCTGGGCGCCGGATGTGTATCAGGGGGCGGCCAACCAGGTGACGACGTTCATTGCCACGGCCTCCAAAGCGGCGGCGGTGGCCATGCTGTTGCGTTTTGCCGCTTTGGGCGCCAGCTTCGGTTACAGTTTTGCGGAGGCACTGGTGGTGTTGTCCATCGCCTCCATGACCTTAGGGAATTTGGTGGCCATCATCCAGAAAGACTTCAAGAGGATGCTGGCCTATTCGTCCATAGCCCACGCCGGTTATATCCTTATGGGTGTGTTAACCATGAAGGAGGCTGGTTATATCAGTGCGATATACTATGCCTTGGCCTATCTTTTTATGAACTTCAGCGTCTTTCTGGTTATCCATGAGGTGGCCAGCGACGGTCGGGACCTGAAGATTCCGGAGTTGGCCGGGTTGTGGTATCGCAGTCCCCTGTTAACCATGACGCTGATTCTGGGCATCTTCGCTTTGGCCGGGGTGCCGCCGTCCATCGGTTTTACGGGGAAGCTGCTGTTGTTTACTTCCGCCATGAGTTCAGGCTACTTCTGGCTGGTGTTGATTGGGGCGGTCAACGGTACTATTTCTTTGTATTTTTATCTGCGGGTGGTCTATCATGCCTATTTTTTGGAGCCGGGGCCACGGCCCAAGATTCACCTCTCCTGGCCCAGCCGCCTATTAAACTATGGGGTCTGCGGGATCATCATTGGTTTTGGCGTTTTCCCGGACCGCATCGTGGAGTTGGCCAAGGTAGCCGCCAGACTGGTCCTCTAAACCGGCAGTTGCTGGTTCCCTACATAACGTCAGGGGGCGGGATAACCCCGCCCTTTTTGTTTGAGAAGTAGGCGGTCAAACTCCCTCCCCCAACCCCGCAACCAGAGGGTGGGACAGGTTTAAGATTTCCCGGTTAAGGTAATTTCCCCAATCTGGCCCGCTGGCGGCACTCAGGCGAAGCTTTGTTGATCTGCATTCGCCATCCGGGTGCCGACGCTTTGCAGGCAGCCGGCACCTCCGCCTCGAGTCGAATGAGGAGAAGGGGTAGCCGCAGGCGGTCAAAAAACCGGAAGTAACGTAGGCGAGGGGGGGCCGGGGCAAGGAGAGGGGACCGGCCTTGTTAGGCACCGGTCACCCTCTGAGTCGGTGGATTCTGATGGCACATTAAAGGGCCATGGATCTGGCGGTGGCCAGGCCCTTTTGGTTTTTGATGGATGCCGATCTTGAGGTCGGGTCGGGTCTGGCGGCCTTCGGTGACGGCGATTTGCATGAGGCGTCCCACTCCCGGCTCATCCAGGATTTCAAAGGGGGTGTCTTTGAGGATGCCCTCGGTGTTGTAGATGGGCAGGAACTTGTTTTCGGCGTCTTCGCGGGAGAAGGAGAAGGTGCCCTGGGGGAGGTCGTTGGTGCCGAAGGAGAAGAACTTGGCTACTTCGGCAATTTGTCCGGCTCGGAGGCAGGCCTGGGCGGTTTCGATCATGGTGCCGAATTTGTAATGGATTTTGACGTGATAGCGTTTTTCCACTTCTTTGTGGATTTTTTCCACCCGCGGTTTGACCCATTTCAGTTCCATAGCGGAGCAGACATTAGGGACCATGATTTCCGGGCGGGCGTCGATCTTATCCCGCAAGGCCAAGCAAGATGGCTTCTTCTTCGCTGAGCGGGCCTTCTTGGACCATATCCACCGAGGTCTTGCAGAGTGCCCAGGCGTTCATCTTGCCGTTGCGGGTTTGGAGCATATAGAGTTTGCCCTTTTCGATGGTGAACGCGAAGTCCTGCACCTCGCGGTAGTGCTTTTACAGGGTGCTGTTCATTTGTTGCAGTTGTTTGTAGAGTTCCGGCATATCGGTGCGCAGTTCTTTGAGAGGGCGAGGGGTGCGGATACCGGCGACCACGTCTTCCCCCTGGGCGTTGATCAGATAGTCGCCATAAATCTCCTTGTCACTTGCGGGTTGCTTTTTGTTGGCCAACTCGAAGCTCCGTATCTTTTCTGGAATTATGGCAAGGGCATGCCCCGACTGGGGGGAAGCCACCGGCGGTGGATGGAGGGGGCTGCCATACTGTCGGGAAGATCAATGGATGGGAGTATATAACAAAATTTGGATAATTTACGAAATTTGTAAAATTAGCGGAAACAAGCCGTCAAATCAACCGGCAGAAAAGGTTTTGCTGGCTTTTGAGAAGGGTATGGATGATGAGGGGCTGGCCGGGTTTGTAAGGTAAGGAGGGTAAAGGAAAGGGGTATTAAACGACTGGCCATTTTGACCTGGCCAGTCGTTTACCGTCGGTTTTTAGTCAGGGTAGCTAACTTCGAAGACGCGTTTGGCCACGACAAAGGTGTTCTGATAGTAGGGCTGGCGCAGGTCGGTGATGGTGACGCCATTACGGTGATTGGAAGCGTGAATCATTTTGCCTTCGCCCAAATAGATGCCGGAATGGCCGACGGAACGGCCGCCGCGGCGGAAGAACAACAGGTCTCCTGGCAGGAGCTTGGAAAAGTCCATGGACTGGGTGACCACCCGGCCCACCTGGGCCTGTTCGGAACTGGAGCGGGGCAGGTCGATCTTGAAGCCCTGGTAAATGTATTGCACAAAGCCGGAGCAGTCGGTGGCGGAGCTGTACTCCAGGCTGGAGCCGCGTCGGTAGGGGGCCCCGGAGTAGCCTTGCGCCCTGGTTAATATAAGGTCCGGAAAATTCCAAGGTTCCCATTTATGGTAGCCCCGTCCGGAAGAGGTGGTATCCCGTCGGGTGTCTGGGGTGGTGGCGGGCTTGTGTCCCAAGGGTTTCTTGGGGGTGAGAGGTTCCAAGAGAAAGCGGCCGTCTCGTTGGGGGATGACTTTTATCAGAGGCTGGGTTTCCCCGACGCTAGCCGTGCCCGGATTAAACGGGGTCACAGAGAGGTTCCTGAGAGAATTTTGATCGCCTTCATAAGGAAGATCATAGATTTGCGCCTTTTGTATTCGTTTGGGATAGTGGCGCCTGACTGACCTTTTAGTAGTTTTTTTCGACTTTCTCACGGTCCTGCTGAGAGAACTTTTCACGAGGGATTTTTTCTTTTTGATTGTGGCGGTGGGCTTTGCTGCCACAAGCCCCGGGATGAGAAACAGGGCCAAGCTTAATACGGCGCCAGAGATTATCCGATTCTTCATCCAGTCCTCCTTGGTTACGGGTTAACCCGGGAGGGGGACGTAGTCAATCCTTTGGGGGCCCCCCTGGGAATCGGCTAACTTTGCCGTACTGCTGACAAAGAGCAAGATTTGAAGATTGGGAAGCATCTTAATACAGGCTGGGGGTGATGTCAATCAATTTTTTGAAATATTTCACAAATAATATTATAATATCAGTAATATTAATAAGTTGTATGATTATTTTTTGTTTTCCTCTTATTCAGGCGTGATCGTAGTTTTCGGGCCTGTCAGCGGCAGAAAATCGGGCTGTTTATGGTTTGTTAGGTTGAAAGATATTTAATATTAGAAGGTTATGAAAAATAGAACTGTATGGTCAGCGGAATCCCACTCTTCCATCTGCCGCCAGTCAGTCGAGGGTTCATTGTGCGGATCAAGGTCAGACAAGGCTCTTGGCTCGTCAGGGAGTAATAGCGGGGCAATCAGATGACGAGCCGGGCGGCGGCGTTATGGAAGCGGGGGCGGAAGGTCTTGATTTTGTCGTTGTCGCGGCCCAGGTGGACGCGGTTGGTGAGAAGGACCACCAGGAGGCCGGAGTCAAGGTCCAGCCAGAAGGAAGTGCCAGTGAATCCCAGGTGCCCAACGCTATGGGGGGAGAAGAAGTTCCCGGCAGCTCGCGCCGCCGGGTTTGCGGTGGGGGTGTCGAAACCCAGGGCACGGCCGCCAGGGACCAGCGGATGAAGAAAGAACCTGACCAGGTCGGGGGGGAAAGGGGCTTCTGGTTGTTCGTGGAAAGATTGATAGAGGGCGGTCACCAGGGCAAAGACTTCCTGGACGGAGCCGAACAGTCCGGCGTGGCCGGCGATGCCGCCGGCGGCCCAGGCGTTTTCGTCATGGACCTCTCCCTGGGTGTTTCTGCCGCTGATCAGGCCGGTCTCGGTAGCGGCGTAAACCAGGCTGTCGCCTCCGGCTTGTTGTTTGGGATTAAACCCCAGATGGGTAAGTCTTAGGGGGTGGTAAAGCTGGCGGCGACAGAAGCGGTTCAGGTCTTCGCCGGTGAGGTGTTCGACAACGGCCTTGAGGAGCATGAAGCCCAGGTCGCTGTATAGGGTGGTGGTCTGTGGGGTATATGTTAGTGGGGTGGCGGCGGCCAGGCGTTCGAGGAGGGTAGGGCGGGCCTCTGGGGGGGCGGCCAAGATCTTCGGATAGAAAGGGCACCAAGGCGGCAGGCCGGCGCGATGGGCCAGGAGGCTGGCGATGGTCAGGGGGCGCTTATCCGGGGGGAGCCAATCATCAGGTAAGACTTCACCGAGGTTGGTGGAGGGGGTGATTTGCCCTCGGGTCATGAGGAGCAGGAGGGCCAAGGAGGTGGCCAGGGGTTTGGTGAGGGAAGCCAAGTCGAAGATGGTCTGTGGGGTAACGGGAGGGGCCTGCGGCTGTGATGAGACCCGGCCCACGGCCGCCAGCCAAAGGAGTTCTCCTTTCAGGCCCACGGCGGCGCTGGCGCCGCTGAACACGCCGGTGGCTGCGCCCTCATGCAAGAGGTGGGAAAGTTTAGCCCATTTATTAGTCATCAACTTTGGAGCTAGGCTTTTTGATAACAGGTTATTGAAAAAGTGCCCTTAAGGGGGAGGGCCAAGGAGCAAGCCCTTTGCCCCTTCTCCTAAAACCCCTTCCCCCACTCCGACTTGGGATATTGGCGGCGCCAAACCGGTTTCCAACCTCCGGGCTTAAGATTGGGAGGTCATTGCCTCTAATCCCTTTCGAGGGCCAGTTCGATCAAGGTATCGAGCAATTCAGAGAAGCCGATGCCGGCGGCTTGGGCGGCCTGGGGGAGGAGACTGGTGGCGGTCATGCCGGGGATGGTGTTGGTCTCCAGGACATAGACCTGGCCGTCCTTAATGATCATGTCGGTCCGGGAATAACCGCGGCAGTGGAGGGCGCGATGGGCGGTGAGGGCGGCCTGCTGGGCCATGGCGGTGAGTTCCGGGTCCAAGGGGGCGGGGCAGATTTCCTTGGAGGCGCCGGGTAGATATTTGGCGTCATAGCTAAAGAAGGCGTAGGATTGAGAAGGGATGATTTCCACCAGGGGGAGGGGGCGGAGGTGTTTATTCCCCAGGACGCCGCCGGTGACTTCGCGGCCGGCCAAGAACTCTTCCACCAGCACCCGGTGGTCAAAGCGGTAAGCTTGGTTTAGGGCGGCTTCCAATTCCGGCCGGGTGTGGACGATGGCGACGCCGATGCTAGAGCCTTCGTGCACCGGTTTGATAACGGCCGGCAGGCCGACCTGAGCTTCAATTTCAGCCGGCGTAGGGGCCTCGGCGCGGTCAAAGAACAGGCCCCGCGCCACCTTGAGTCCGGCCTGTTGGTATAGGATTTTGCTGAGTTCCTTGTTCATCCCCAGGGCGCTGCCCAGGACTCCGGAGCCCTGATAGGGGAGGTCGAGGAGGTCCAGGAGGCCTTGCACGGTGCCGTCCTCGCCGCCTCGGCCATGCATGATGATCAGGGCCACATCGAGCTCTTTGGCTTCACGCACCAGGCGCTCCAGGTCACAGAGGGGGTCGTAGCGCCGGATATCGTATTTGTCTTGGTTCAGGGTCTGATAGACCTGGTCGGCGCTTTTCAGCGAGACGTCGCGTTCGGCGGATTTACCGCCGGCGATAAGAGCCACTCGCAGTTTTTTCATGATTGTCTCCGGAGTTCATTGAGTTTAAGAAGATCAGCAGGTGAGATCGCCAAGGGTCGAAAGATTTTGGCTTCCAGGGTGTGGGCCAGGAGTTCGGCGGCATTGATGCGAGCCAGGTGTTCAGGGCGGTTTTGGCCATAGCGTTTTTTTAGATCGGCGAAGCGTTGATTCAGGGTGACCACTTGGGTATGGAGCACCCGTTTGTCGGCATAATTAACCAGCTCGGCTTCCCGGCGGAGGTGGTGATCAAGGCCGGGGGGGTCAAGAAAGACGTGTTGGCGGACGATCTGGGCCACTTCTGGATAGCCTCTTTTCTCCAGGATTTTGGCGCCCCACTCGGCATGGTTTTCCCCGGTGCCCAGGCAGGGGGTCTTCCCCAGGTCATGGAGGAGAGCGCCGGCTTCGATGAGGGGGAGGTGCAAGGGGACGCCTGCCGCCAGCAGGTTTTGTCCCAGGTATAGGGCCACTTCCATGACTAGGAAGGAGTGTTCCCGGATGTGAGGCAGCATGTCAAATTCAGCCATCAACTGCAGGCAGACCGGGCGGCGGGGCAGGTTGATCAGGGTTTCGGGTTTCAGGGAGTAAAGGTCAGATTTACAATTCATGGTTAATTCATTAAAGACTTATGGTTCACGTTT
>DYLF01000052.1:16187-17495 GCA_020722205.1 Desulfobacca acetoxidans | reverse complement strand
CTAACTAATTTAACAGAAATCGAAAAATAATACCCTACCCTCTACCAGCCGGAAGCAAAAATATACTGTCAGAAAGGACATGAATTTCAGAGTTCAGATATTAAACTGAGAGGTTTCAGGGGAGGTGAGGAAAGCTGGGCCGTGAGGGACGGCCTTTGGCTGTTCCTCCCACATCCAAAAATATATTTATCCCTGATTTCGAGGTCTCTTTAAACGCCAGTAAGCTAACCATCCCAGAAGGCCGCTCCCGAAAAGGAGAGACGAACCAGGCAAGGGAGTGTGTGTGGGGGAGAGGAGACAGGCCCGGCCGGCGGCAGTGACCCCGACAATTTCCCCGGTATTATTGATATCAAAGACATCTACAATGGTGTCGTGAGAACCCGCCACCAAATCATTCAAATCTTGCGTCCCTCCTTCCTGGGTCCAGACGAAGGCGTGCTGGTACTGGTTGGAGGCGAAGTGACCCACCACCACCCCCTGATCATTGATGGCGTTGGCCTGACTGTAATAGCCTCCCAGATTGCCTAAATCGACGAACCCGCCAGTAGGAGACCAGATAAAGGCTTTGGCATAGTATTGAGGATTTTCTTCATCATAAAAATAGTTGCCCACTATCTGCCCCAAGTTGTTGATGTCCCGGGCGACGCTGTTAACTCCTGGAATATTAAGATCTTGCATACCGCTGCCTTCCTGCCATAAAAAGGCGTGATAAAAGCCGCTCCCGATATCCGACCGCCCTACTACTTGGGTCTGATTATTGAGACCGTAGGCATAACTGTTATACCCTCCCAAAGTTCCCAGATCCAACATCCCGACCGTTTCGCTCCATAAGAAAGCATGTTGCCTGATATAAGGGGCTACATCAGCCAAGACATCCGAGTAGCCCACGACCCGGCCCTGGTTGTTTAGGGCATAAGCGAGACTGTTCTGGCCGCCCAAGGTGCCGAGAAGCTGCGAGGACCCGAGGGATGTCCATAACAGGGCCTCATAGTGGTCGCCAGCGTAGAGTTCGCCCACTATCTGCCCCGAGCTATTAACTTTCCGGGCCACGCTGTCGTTCAACAGACAGCTCATGCCCTTGTCCTGAATCCATAGAAATGACTGAAGAGCAAGGTTGCCATCTTTGGTTTTGCCCACTACCTGCTGATTATCGTTGATCCCGAATGCTTGGCTGCTCCCTCCTCCCAGATGGCCTAAATCCTGAAAAGTATAGGACCACGATGCATGGACGGTTGCAGCAAACATAACCGCGGCAACCACGAATGTTGCCCCTACCCACCATTTTGCAGTTCTCATCTTGTCACCCTC
>DYLF01000052.1:0-16087 GCA_020722205.1 Desulfobacca acetoxidans | reverse complement strand
AATGGTCAAACAAAACCGGAAAGAAAAAGCCGGATGGGTTTAACCCAATCACCCGGCTACCTCCCTGCAACCGCTCAACTAATCAGTTCTTACCTTATTCTATTGCAGGTCACATGCCATATATGCATTCTGTAAAATCAATAAGTTAGAGCAATAAAAGATTAGGCATGTTTAGGTATCTTAACATAATGTTTTATTATTTAAACATATGAGACAAGCCATTGGTGCCCATCATTTGACTCCAAGTGTTGACCATACCCTTGACAGGGAGAAGTCGAGTGGATAAAAAACGGACAATCAGATCGGCAACTGTGAGGAGGGGAAGGGTGTATTGGGACGCGGCGGTGGAAACTTTGTCAGCTCCACAACTTGAGGAATTGCAGCTTCAACGATTACGGGCAATCTTGCGGCAGGCGCAGCAAAGCCCTTTTTACCGGCAGCGCCTGGCTGAAGCCGGACTGAATTCGGATAATCTCCGTAGTCTGGGGGACCTCCGCCGGCTGCCCTTCACCACTAAGGATGACTTGAGAAGCCGGGGTCTGGACATGCTGACGGTGCCCCTCACGGAGATGGTGCGTCTACATGCTTCTTCGGGCACCACTGGGCAGGCTACGGTGATTTATTATACCCGCCAGGATATAGCGACCTGGGCGGACTTGGTGGCTCGTTCCATGTATATGACCGGAGTAAGGCCGGGTGACGTTTTCCAGAACATGATGGGCTATGGGTTGTTTACGGGAGGCCTGGGTTTTCACTATGGGGCCGAGAGGTTAGGCGCCCTTACCATCCCGGCCGGGGCCGGCAACAGCAAGCGGCAGGTACAGCTCATGCGACAGTTTGGCACAACCTGTATTCACATCATTCCCAGCTATGCCCTATATCTGCTTAGTACCTTTGGGGAGGCGGGGGTGGACCCGCTGGAGCTCCCTTTGCGGATTGCCTTCGTCGGCGCTGAACCTCACTCGGAAGACATGCGCCGACGGATCGAAGCAGCTTACGGGCTTAAGGCCTATAATTCCTATGGTCTTTCGGAGATGAACGGACCCGGCGTGGCCTTTGAGTGTCCGGAGCAGAATGGTATGCATGTCTGGGAGGACGCCTTTTTGCTGGAGGTTATTGATCCTAAAAGCTTGAAACCGGTGGAGCCGGGCGTGGTGGGAGAGCTGGTGTTCACCAATCTGAACCGCCAGGGCATGCCGCTGCTGCGTTATCGCACCCGGGATCTGGCTTCTTATGATGACACACCTTGCCCGTGCGGCCGGGCCTGCAAACGCTTGTCTCGCATCCAGGGGCGCACCGACGACATGATTATCCTCAAAGGGGTCAATATTTTTCCTTTGCAGATCGAACGGGTACTTATGGGGATGCCCGAGGTGCATACCAACTATCTGGTGGAACTGAAAAGGGAAAACTTCAACGACCTCATGCTGGTGAAAGTAGAGGTTCGGGAGAGCTTCTTTCATGAGGACTTGAGGTATCTCACCGGCTTGCGAAAGAGAGTCACCGAGGCCCTGAAGAGCGAGCTTCTGGTGACGCCGGTGGTGGAATTGGTGGAACCAGGAACCCTGCCCACCACAGAAGGAAAGGCGGTAAGGATTGTGGACTATCGTAATAAGGGGTAAGCCTAAGCCGGGAGATGGAAGATGTAAGAGCAATAGGCAAGGGGCAAGCGGCGCAAGGCGGGGGACTATAGGTTATGGTCAATGAGTCAGAGGCGATAGTGAGCACACAGCAGGACAAAATTCAGAACCGAGAACCTAAAAACTGACAGTTGCACCTGAAAGTGAAAACGACATGGACAAAGCTCAAGAGAAGGCGGAGCGTATCCTGGCGGGGGAGGTGCGAGTCGCCGCCCGCCTGATGCGGGACTTGGATGACGGCGTGCCGGAGGCCCGGGAGGTTTTGAAGCTCCTTTACCCAAGGAGCGGGAAAGCGCATGTCATCGGCATTACCGGGTCTCCGGGGGTGGGAAAGAGCACCCTTACGGATCGCCTTATTCAGCACTTGCGGGAAACTGGCAAGACTGTGGGGGTGGTGGCGGTGGACCCCACCAGTCCCTTTTCCGGCGGGGCGATTTTGGGGGACCGTATCCGCATGCAGCGTCATGCCTTGGATGAAGGGGTCTTCATCCGCTCCTTGGCTACCCGCGGCCATTTCGGTGGTCTAACTGCCTCAGCCCGTGCCATCATTACCGTTTTGGACGCCATGGGCAAGGACTATATTTTGGTGGAGACCGTCGGGGTAGGACAGGATGAAGTGGAAATCGCCGCCGCGGCCTACACCACTTTAGTGGTCACGGTGCCGGGTCTGGGGGATGACATCCAAGCCCTTAAGGCAGGGCTGTTGGAAGTAGCCGACCTCCTGGTGGTCAACAAGGCCGACAAGGACGGAGCAGAGCGCACCTATCAAGATCTGCTGCTGATGTTGGACCTGAGGACGATAAAGACTCCCGGCACCTGGCAGCCCAGGGTATATCAGACTTCTGCCAAAGAAAATCAAGGCATCACCGAGCTTATGGAGGGCATCCGGGCCCACCAAGAGTTCCTGCACCAGGACGGCGGCCGGGCGTTGGCAACCACCCGGGCTGAGCGGTTGCGCCAGGAATTCCTGGAACTGTTAAAAGAAGGGGTCTTTTCCCGGCTGGTGGAGCAGATTACCCAAAGCGGCCGTTTGGAGGCTATAGTTCAGGACATCCTGGCTCGACGCTCCGACCCTTACTCGGCGGTGGAGACTGTGGTGGCCGCCGCTTTGGGAAAGTCCGAAGTTTAAAGGGGTGGAGGGCCAGATGGCACCCCCCCTTTCCCAACCACTTTTTGATAAATGAAACGCTGGGGTCCTTCGTCCACCGGTTCTCCCACACAAAGGCCTTTTCCACCAGCTTGCTATCAATGATAGAGTCTTCGATGGGTTTAGGCCTAAGGTTGTAAAATACCCATCACCCCGACGCTTTCCCCCCGCAAGCGGGTGGAGAGGGATAAGTAGTGGGTTACCGTGGATTGTTTAGGATATAAAAGACTATGATTTTATTGAAATTATAGGGGTGGCGCCAAAATAGTATCAAAACTCTATCAGCCCAGTCATTATAAGGCGGCCAAGAATTTGATAAAAAGCTTCAGATAAGCTTGGTCATAGGATTGACTCTTCCCCCATTCGGTGCGCATAACCCAAAGGGCGTCCTTGGGAGGGTACGATGGCCGCCAACAGCGCTGGGTGGTCAAGGCTTCATAGCTGTCCAAGATATGGAGAATTCTGGCCCAAGGATGGATTTTGTTAAGCTTCAGGCCTTCCGGATAGCCGGAGCCATCTCCTTGTTCATGGTGCTGCGCCACCATGAGAAGAATTTCCCAGCGCAGGACGGCATAGTTTTCCAGAATATGAAAACCCGCCAAAGGATGTCTCCTGACAATTTCCATTTCGGTGTCATCAAGCTTGCCTGGTTTTTTTAAGATCTGAGCAGGCACTTTGGTCATGCCGATATCGTGCAATAAGGCACCCAGTCCGAAATCTCTGACCTCGCCGCGGCGCCATCCCAGGTAAATGACAAAGGACAGGCCGATAAGGCAGGTGTTGAGGGAATGAGCATAGAGGCTCTGGTCGTGTTGCCAGAGATCCATAATAAAACTGCTCTGAGTCTGCTCCGAGCTGATCAGGGCGCACACTTCGTCCAGATATCTGAAGGCCAGTTGTAAGCGGGGGCCCGTGCGACCCTGTTCACTTCTGAGAAAGTGCCGCAATCAGATCAGGGTGACGTCATAAATCAGCATGGCTTTTTCTTGGTGGCTGATTCTGTCACTGGCCAGAGAAGTCCCCAATTGCTCATTTAAATAATCAAGCACCACGGGCTCATCATCCGGGTGAAAATAGACCCAGGGGATCTCTAACTCGACCATCTTTCTCTGCCATTGGCGCTGAAACACCTGTCCTCGGGCACAGCACCGGACGAAATGCGGCTCCTGGTGCCCTTGGGTCTTGACTTTTAGATAGACATCAAAAGGCACTTCCTTATCCCCGACCAGTTGCCGCAGGGGAAGGGGGACGTAGGTTTTTTCTTCCGTCGAGGGCACCCCTAAGATAACCCGGCTGGCCTGGAGATAGGTGTCTTGAAAATGGCTCATTTCAATGGCGCTCCTGGTCACCAAAGGTACCAACAAGGCGGGTTGAATTCTATTAAATTATCGTCATAACCGGTCGGATAACTTGAATTTGTAAATTGATAAAAGTTTTTCTGGGATTATTTCTTGACAAAGAACCAGTGTGGAGATTATATAAGGACAGACTAATAAACACTGCTACGGCATCCCGGAACCCGGTGCAAATCCGGGGCGGACCCGCCGCTGTGATCGGGGACGGGATAAGCGAAATTGAGCCACTGCCGAAGTGCACTCCGGTGGGAAGGCGGCTTATCCTTGAATGATCCGAGAGCCAGAAGACCTGCCGCGCGGTGAATCAGACTGCTCCTGATGGCAAAGGGAGTCCTGTTATACTGATAGGACTCCCTTTTTTCTTGGAACTAAGGGATCAGAAGTCTGAAGTTCATGACCAGCGGTCATGAGGAGAACAAAACCCTGATTACAAATCACCGGTTACCAGTTTAAGCTCAACGGTTATTGCTCACTACCGGCCGCTTCAGGCGAAGCCGGGCGGTAAATATAAAAAAAAAGGAGGATGGCAAGTATGGCAGAAAAACCGGTAAAAGCAAAGACGAAGGTTAGACCCATCAGCTTAAGGTACTCCTGTCCGCCCAATGGCAATCAGGTGGGGCTGTCCCACTATCTCATGGCTGAAACGCAGAGAGCCAAGTAAATCATGGATCTGAACCCTGTCTGGTCTGGGGTTCCGGCTGCCATCGTGAATACCGGGGCCGGACCCCACTTTGATGTGCTGGATGTGGGCCACCCGGATTACGTGGTCCTTATCGAGGCGGACACTGCCTTTTGGCTGTTGGCGCCGCGCCACCAGGCCTTGGACCTTCTCTTGGGTGCTGAGTTAACCAAGGAATATCAGGAAAAACAGAGCCGTTTGGCCACCGATCTTCACAATGTCAGGTTCGGCCTGTTGCCCTCGGCGGTCTATTTTAATCCCACCCAGCGTTGCAACCTCGATTGTGCCTATTGTTATCTGCCGCGAAAGGAGCGCCGTCGGGGAGTGGACATGTCCCCGACCCGTCTTCTTGAAGCCTTGGAGAGGCTGGCTGATTTTTTTTATGATCTTCTGCCGCCTGGGGCTAAGCCGCAGATGATCTTTCACGGCAGCGAACCCATGTTGGCTCGGGAGGCGGTCTTTGCCGGTATGGAACGCTATCAGGACCGCTTCCGGTTTGGCATCCAGACCAACGCCACACTTCTCGATGGAGAAGCCATAAGTTTCCTGCGGTCACACCAAGCCGGGATCGGCATTTCCCTGGACGCCGCCACCGCCGAACTAGCCGACCGGACTCGGCGCACCTGGGCCGGAAGCGGGGTTTTTCGGCAGACCGTTGCGGTCTTGGAAAAGTTGGCGGATTATCCGGGTTTGACGGTGATTGCCACCCTCACCCGTGAAAATGTTCGGGGCCTGTCGGAGCTAGTGGAATTTCTGCATGGCTATGGGGTTGGCAACGCACTTCTCAACCCGGTGCGGGGCACCCAGCCCGGAGGACGTGCTCTCCTGCCGGACCCGGCTGAACTGGCCGCTTTCTTTTTTCAGGCCCTGAAACGTTGTCATGAGCTTTTTCAGAAAACCGGTCATCGGCTGGTCATCGGCAACTTTGCCAATCTACTCCTCGGGCTGGTGGCTCCGGGGGCACGGCGGCTGATGTGCGATATCTCTCCCTGCGGCGGCGGACGCTGCTTCTTTGCGGTGGGGGCCGACGGTGTTGTGGCGCCGTGCAGTGAATTTTTAGGATTGTCCGATTTTAGCGCGGGTAATCTTTTTGACACTCCGGTGTCTGACCTTTTGGCCAGTGAGCCTTTCAAAGAGGTGACCGCCAGGTGGGTGGAAAAGATCGACCCCTGCCGGCGCTGTGTAGTGCGGCATTTTTGCGGCGCTCCTTGCCCGGCGGAAGTTTATGCCATGTCCGGCAATCTGTTAACCCCCGCGCCGCTTTGTGATTTCTACGCCGCCCAAGCCCGCTTTGCCTTCCGTGTGATCGCTGATGGACATCTGGACGATTATCTCTGGGAGAACTGGCAGGAGGGTTTGGAACGAATTATATGATAACGGCTTACGGCTCACTGTTCACGGCCAACAATAGTGCCCATCCGGAAAGGCCTCAACACCCTCTCCCCGCAAAGCGGGGATGGTGAGAGGTATAATCTTACTATTTCCGATAGTTATCCATACCATGACGATAAACTGCCCTGTTATGCTGGCACACCGTGGCCCATTTCCAGATGGACAATAATTACATAATCCTGGGAATCTGTGGGGCCTTTGGGGGCGTCTCAGTAGGGGTCTCTTTCACAGGGGCTTCTTTAGTCACCGCCGGTTTGGGAGTCTCCTCCGGCTGCGAGGCCTCCTTTTTGGCTGGCGCTCGCCGCCTGGCCGGGACTGGGCGGGGAGCAGCCACCGGGTAGCCTTCCAGGTACCGGGCCGCCGCCCAGCCGATGACGCCCCGCCGCAGTTCGCGCACCTTGGCCCAGCCCGTCGGCGCCATGTCGATCATTTCCACCTGTTCATTGAGAGACAGGGTAGTAATCATCCGGGCGCCGGTAGTTGGGCCTTCCCGCAAGGCAAGGCTGGAGACCGCCACATAGTAGATGGGCGGCCCGGGTCTAACACCTAAGGCAACGGCCGGAATCCACCCCTGGGTGCGGCTGCGCAGGGACATCACCCGCCACCACCCGGTGTTATCCTGGTCTAGCTTCTCTACCTTGTCGCCCCGATAAAGCAGTTCCAGAGGCCGGCAATTATGGTGGTTGCATTCCCTGATATGCACCGTGTTCCAGGTAACATAAAAAAGGGAAGGCCCAGGGCTGGTGGTTAGAAGGTCGGAGACAATCCAGCCGGTAGCGCCGGTGCGTTCCGACCTGACGTATGACCAACCGAAATCATTGCGGTCCAGGTAGATAACCCGCTCGCCGGCATAAAGTTGAGCCACGATGCCGCACTCATCTCCGTAACTGGGACAGGAGCGGAGGTAGGCAATACTGGGTGCCACAAAGAAATAGCTAACCGGCGGCGGATAGGGCCTGGGAGCCTCACAGGAGCATAGCAAGGCTGGCAAGGTCAGAAGAAGCAAGAAAACTTTCCAATTTAGGCTACCAGACATTTAGTCTTCTCCTTCCTCCAGTTCATCGAGAGACCTGATCCGCCAACTGCCCAATTCTTTGGCGAAGCCCACCCGAAAAGTTTGGGTTAAATTTTTCACCTTCTGAGTGCTCTGGTCTTGCACTTGAATATCCCAAGTCACCTGCGCTATGGAGCTGTCCGGCCCGCGGGACTTGACCTCGTCCAGGAAAAAGACCAGCTTGGTAAAACGATAGTTCTTCCAAGATTCCAAGGTGGTTTGGCGTCGGTCATCCAGCTTGGGGTAGAGATAGGAATAACAACTCATGTAAAGCAGGATATCCTGTTTCAGTTGGGCATCCCGGAGGTTTTGCAATACTTTGGATAATTGTTCTTTCAGGGGGACTTCGGCAGGCGGCGTTTCCGCCCCCGGGCTGGGGAACGTGGCCTGGGGGAGAGTGGTTTCCGGAGGTTTGGTTTCAACGATGGGCGTTGGCAACGGTGCGGGCGGAGGTTCTCCCCGGGACAAGAGGAAAACGACGAGGATGACCAGGAGAAGGATAATAAGTCCTCCCCCGGCCAAGGAGCCCATGACCCAGGAGGGCATGGAGGGGTGGGCTGACTGCGGAAAGGCGGGGGGGGTTAGGGTTTCTGAAGGTGGGGGAATAGGGGTGGAGCCGGGTTGCTCTGCCATGGGGCCCGCACCCTCCGAAGAGGCGGCAGTAGAGTCGGCCAGGGCTTTGGCAGCTGCGCTGGCCGGCAGAGGAGCGTCACATTTATGGCAGATTTCTTGCCGGGGAGAGACCCGAATTCCACATTGAGGACAGAAGGTATCGCCCTCTTCCGGATGGAGCAGGTAACTTTCGCAGGTATCGCAGTATTGCTTGCCCAGCTCATAATGCGTCTTGCAATATGGACATTGAGGCATGACAAACCTCCTCGCCTGACAGTGCACTACCGGCTCAGGTGGCACTAAAAAATATTAATCCATTAAATAAATTCGAATATTATCGCGATGATGACCCTTTTTATTGCAACCTTCTTGCGCTTCACGCGATTAATATTCCCGTTCATAAAACTTAAAAAACGAAAAAATGTCAATAGATTTCCTCCTTCCTTTCCCCCTTCCAGGCCTGAAATTCATTGCAATCACCTAAAAAATAGCTAAAAATGCTCTCATGCTAGGGTATCATTATATTTTGGTCGCGGTGGACGGCTCGGAAGCCAGTCTTCAAGCCTTAGAGGAGGCCCTGCGCATCCCGGCTGACCAATTCTTGGCCGTGGCCGTGCCCCAGGCAGAGGAGGCCGGCCGGGTCATAGGAGAGCCGGCCCATCCTGACACAGTGAGCTGGGAATCAGCCAGCCGTGCCCTGGTTATCTCTCGCAACCTGGCTAAAAACGCTGGCGTTCATTTGGAAACCAGCCAGAGGGCAGGAAAACCCCACGAACTCATCGTGTCGCTGGCCCGCTCCCAGGGGTGCGACCTTATTGTGGTGGGGCGTCGTGGGTTAACTCTTTCTGATAAGGTGATGATGGGGAGCGTCACAGCTCGCGTCATCGGCCTGAGCCCAGTGGATGTCTTGGTGGTGCCGCGCCACAACAGCTTGTCCTTTGAGACCATGCTTTTGGCTACGGACGGCTCCCGCTACAGCCGACAAGCCGCTACCCGGTCCCTTAACCTGGCCCAGAGTTTTGGCAGCAATCTACATATCTTAGCGGTCTTGGATGTCCATTTTGGTTCTGAGCACGGGTTCCCGGAAGCAACTGCCGCCTTGTGCCACAGACTTGAAGAGTTAGTGGCAGAGGTCACAGACCAAGCTGAGTCTCTGGGGGTTACCTGCCAGGGTTGGGTGCGCCAGGGGGCGGCTTACCGGGAGATAGTTAACCTCGCCCAGGAATTGGGGGCTCACTTGATCATCATGGGCTCCCACGGCAGAACGGGCCTGAAACGTCTTCTCATGGGCAGCGTCACCGAAAGGGTCATCGGCCATGCACCCAGCCCGGTGCTGGTAGTGAGGAGTTGAGCCGGAAGGCGGAAGCCATGAACCGAGAGCCGAGAAAAAGGTCGGCTTGATTTTTGATGGGATTTCTTTTAAAAAAGGAGATGATGCTATGGGCTAGGGGGAAGTGATAAGGGGTAACAAGCTAGATTTGGTACGTGAGGCAAGGGTGGCATCTCAGTCTGAAATCATGGGCTAGGCAGACAGCTTATTTTAAAAGAATCTGTTCTTGTATTATGGGATTTCTTCATAATAAGGGGGACGCGATGAGAACATTGCTAAGCCGTCTGGTTATGGGTTTTGTGGGGATGTTTGCCCTGTTTGGAATTTCCAGGGCATCGGCCTCGCTGCCGCCGGATATGCTGGCCAAGTTGACGGAAATCAAGAAGACCACCCCCCTTTATCTACAACTTGGTATAGATCAGCTGCCCAATAGGGAAACGGATCTGCGCCTGAGCCAACACTGGCAGCACTGGTCGCACAACTCTCATGGGTCTCATTACGCCCATTATTCCCATCGCTCCCATTATTCTCATTACAATTATTACCGTTGAGGTCGCCCCACCCCGAAAAACAATTGGCTGACTTTGCACCTTAGAGTGAGCCGCTGTTTCATGAGCAGGAGCCGAAAACAAAACCTCGGAGGACGGTTGCTCAACATTATCCAGGATGGTTGTCCCCATGGATGTTAAGGTGGAAAGGGAACCGCGCTTGGTGCGCCTTCAGGTGAGCAAGGCCATTTATGAAAAGGAGGCGGTCTTGGCGGCGGCCTACGCTTTGTCGGGGGTGTGTCAGAATCGTATTGAACCTGGTCCGGGGGATACGGTAATCATTACTTTAACACTGTTGCCGGCCCATCAGGGACGGGATCTTCAGGAGGTGGAGAGCCGGTTCATGAATGAGCTCATTGACCAGCAACTGCGGCTGGAGCTGGAGAGACGCTACGGCTCATTGCGGCAGTTGATTGTCCGCCATGCGTTCTCCCCGTTGGAAAACCTGGAAGCTGAGGTAGTCAAGGTTGCTGGTCGGAAGTGAGCCTTATCTCCTCCTTCCCTTCCGCTTTGGACCTTTCTCAGGGGGCCGTCTCCTGCTGGTCAACGTGGCGGGGGAATATATCCTCCTAACGCGTCAGGAATTTGAGAACCTGGTATCTTATGAACTTTCGACCACCTCCCCCCTGTTTCTAGACCTGAAAGGTAAGCACTTTCTCACCGACACCGCAGTTACCCCGGTTATTGATTTATTGGCCACCAAATACCGCAGCAAACGGGAATTTCTGAAAACCTTTACGGCATTGCACATGGTGGTGGTAACGCTGCGCTGCAACCAGCGCTGCAACTACTGCCACGCGTCCAGCCAGCCCAAAGAAGCCCGTCAATATGACATGAGTCCGGAGACCGGCCTCCATGTGGTGGAAAAAATCATGGCGACCCCCAGTCCCATCGTCAAGATCGAATTCCAGGGAGGGGAGCCGCTTTTGAACTTCGAGGTGGTTAAGACCATTGTCAGGGAGGCCAAAAGACTTAATCGGGTAAAAAAGAAAAACCTGTCCTTTGTTCTGTGCACCAATCTCACTCTCATTAATGAGGCCTCTCTCAGGTATCTGAAAAAGGAAGGCATCACCATCTCCACCTCCCTGGACGGTCCGCCGGCCATCCATGACCGCCACCGCCTGCTGCGCAACGGCAGGGGAAGTTATGATATCTTCATGGAAAAACTCCATCTGTCCCGACGTCTTTTGGGGCATGATCAGGTCAACGCGCTGGTGACCATCACACGGGAAAGCCTGGACCACCTCCGGGAGATCATCGACGAATATGCAGCCCATCGTTTTCACGGGGTGTTTCTGAGACACATCAACCCTTACGGCTACGCCTTAAGCGGACCCTTTCGCTCCAGCTTCGTTTATCCCATGGAGGACTTCGTCGAGGCCTACAAGAAGGCCTTGCTTTATATCATTGAACTGAATCTCTCCGGTGTTTCGTTGGTGGAAAACTTCGCCACTATTCTCTTAAGCCGCATCCTAACGCCCTTTTCCACGGGCTTTGTGGACCTCCAGTCACCCACTGGGGCCGGCATCAGCGGCGTCATCTATGACTATAACGGCGACGTCTATCCCTGCGATGAAGGCCGCATGTTGGCTAAGATGGGCGATCGCCGCTTTTTCCTGGGCAATGTCAACCATAACACCTATCTTGAGATTTTTCGGTCATCAGTGCTTCAGGAGCTCATCGAGGCCTCCTGTGTGGAGACTCTGCCAGGTTGCCACTCCTGCGTCTTGAACAACTATTGCGGGGCCGACCCGGTGCGCAACTATGCCGTGCAGGGGAATCTGATCGGCCATCGACCGACCAGCGATTTCTGCGTGAAACACAAGGAGATCATCACTTTTCTGCTGGAACTCCTGGACCAGAACGACCCCGGGGTCATGGACGTCTTCTGGTCATGGATCACCAACCGCACTCTGGCAGAGGTGCGGGGCGCATGCTGTGAGCTGTGAGCCATTGACAAGGGAAGAGCGGTACCGCATGGTTGTAGGGCACAAAAAAATTATGGACAGCCGGTGGGGAGTCTTTTTCTTGCTTAGGCTGAAAACCTGGGCCAACGGTTTGTTGTCAAGGGTTAATTATCGGGATAGGGATGCCTGGTCTTGTCGGTAAAGTTTCGGGTTTTAACAAACCCATCATGGGGGTGGTTGCAAATCGACGGCGTTGGCTGGAGCGGCGGCCCTTGATCTTCGTGGCGCGAAGCCCGAGAGAGGCGAAGGTTGTGACTTCCCTTCGGCGAGAACACTGGGCAGCAGCCGTAGTGGCTGATAGTTTGGATTTTGCTCCTCGGGCTGACCTGCCTTGCATTTATGGCGTAGGGGCGGCAGAACTGGCCCCTCTGGAAGAAGGGGATGTGGTCTGCCTGGACCCGAGCGGCGATATTGCGCTGCTTTACAAGATCGGCAACCCACACAACTCTCTGCTGGCCACCAACCGCTGCAACTGCCTGTGTGTCATGTGTCCCCAGAGGCCGGGCGATGATCCCCCGGGGCTTTTGGAAAACAACCTCAAACTGTTAGCCCTGATGGATGCTGCCAGGACCACGGCGCTGGGCATTACCGGGGGAGAGCCGACGCTCTTGGGAGATGATCTTGTCAGGTTGATCGAAGCCTGTCGGCAGAAGCTGCCCCGGGCCAGACTTACCCTGCTCACCAACGCCAGGAGGTTTAAGGATTTGGAGTTTGCCCGGGCGGTGGTGCGGGCCGGATATCCACAGTTGTTTATGGAGATTCCTTTATTTGCGGACAACGACACTCAGCACGATGCGGTCATGGGGGCCAGGGGGAGTTTTTATGACACCCTGGAGGCCCTGCACCACTTGGCGCTACTGGGCCAGCCGGTGGGCTTGCGCACGGTGCTGCACGCCATGACCATCGGCAGGCTCGTGCCCTACGCCGAGTTCATCTATCGGAACCTGCCCTACGTCTTCCAGGTGGCCTTCATGGGCATGGAAACCATAGGCTTGGCCAGCGACAACCTGGAGCGTTTGTGGGTGGATCCCTATGATTATCGTTTGGAACTGGCCGCGGCGGTGCGCTATTTGGCCCGGCGGCTGGTGCCGGTTTCCATTTACAACCATCAATTGTGTATCCTGCCGGCAGAGGTATGGCCGTATGCCCGCCAATCCATCACCACCTGGAAGCAGGCGTATCCACCGGTGTGCGAGGCCTGCCGGGTACGGGACAGGTGCGGGGGCGTCTTCGGCACCGGGAAGAGACACAGCGCTTACCTTCGGGCGGTTGGCTAGTCTCCCTCTCTCAGAACCATTTCCTCGCACCGCCGGTATCGGCGGCACCCTCAGCCGGGGGATTAAACTCGGCGATATTAATAGCGACAGAGTCCCTTAACACAGGAGCTGATGTAGTTCTCTTTATTGGTCTCCCAGAATTTACTCCATTGTAATTGGTCTTCGGCGAAATCCTGGCCGGTAAGGTTACGCAAGCCCTGAGAGGCAGCCAAGCGTACCGCGGCGCTGGGGTCTTTCAGGGCGCGGATCAGGGGGATGACGGCTTTAGGAGACTCTATATTCCCCATGGCCAGGGCGGCATTTCGACGTACGTTGGCCTCCTGGTCATTTAATGCTGCTACCAGGGACCTGATGGCCCAGGGGGTGCGAATGGCCCCCAGCGCCTGAGCTGCGCTGGCCCTGACGTCAGCCCTCGGATCAATGAGGAGGGAGGTGAGGGGCATGACCGCCTGCTGTCCCTTAATCTGGCCCAAGGCTTGGGCAGCGGCGGCCCGCACCTGCCCATCGGCGTCTTTTAGGGCAGCCACCAACTCATTAATTACCTTGGGGGACTTGGATTGTCCCAGGGCCCAGGCGGCATTGGCTCGAACGTTGGGAGAAGCATCTTTGAGAGCCGCCTTAAGGGCTGTCAGCATGGCCTGGGCGGATTTGGGCTCCATGATTTCGGCCAAAGCCTTGGCTGCCGCCGCCCGCACAAGTGGCTCTTTATCGTTCAAAGCTTTGATGAGGGGTTTGGCGGCTTGGGCTTCGGACATTTTACCCAAAGCGCCGACAGCGGCGGCTCGGACGCCGGCATCAGCGTCTTGCAGGGCTGCCAGCAGTGGTTTCACCGCCTGCTTGTCCTGTAAATTTCCGAGGGCCGTGGCCGCCAGGCGGCGTACTCTGGGATCGGTATCTTTGAGGGCGGCAATCAGGGACTGGCTGGCTCTGATGTCGCCAATCTCCCCTAGGGCCACAGCAACGCTGGCCCGCACCTCCGGGGTCTTGTCCTTAAGGGCGGCGATGAGGCCATCCACCGCTTTGGGGTCATTTAGTTCGCCCAAGGTGCGGGCGGCCTGAGCCTGCACCTCAACTTTGGAGTCCTTCAGTCCCTTGAGCAGGAGCGGCAGGGCCTGGCTGTCTTCAATTTCCTCCAGGGCTACCATGGCCAGCAGGCGCACGTTGGCATCCTCGCTCTTGAGGGCCGTCAACAACGAAGGCAAGGCCGGCTTGCCCATCTTTCCCAAGGCCACAGCGGCTTCGATGCCAGGTGAAGTGGTTATGGTGAGGTCCGAAGGGGGGGGTTCTTTCATCTCAATAGCCTTGGCGTCCTTTAATAGGGCTGTCAGCACCGGGATTGCCGGCGCCGCTTCGCCTCCCAAGCTCCCCAGATTGCGGGCGGCCTGAGCCCTTTGGGCTGGGTCCGTGGCATACAGTCCCTCCACCTCGGCCTTAACCTTGGCCGGCAGGTCAGGAGGGAGTTTATCTTTGGGGAAGTCAGGCTGACCATAACAGGTGAGGCTGACCGTGAGGGATGCCAGCACCAACCAAAAAGCCGGAAATAATTTACTCGTCTTCATCATCACCACTCTCCCGCTTTTATAAGTTCAAAGCTTAGAGTTTGAAGTTCCATATCAAAGGGCCCAAAATTATTCTTGAGCTTCGGATGGGCCGAAGACCCAGGAAAAGCACTCAAGATTAATATGCAGAGTGCGTCTGTGCCCATCAAAAATGCCAGACTAGAAACTTGGTGAACAGCGATACAGCGGTTGAGATCAAAATCAGCGATAATAATTATAGTGAGAGTAATGGGCCCGGTGGGAATAATGAGCCCAGTGAGACCCATGGGAGTTGTGGGAGTAGTGGGACCAATGCCCAGCCAGCTTCAGATCGCTCTCCATGCTGGCCAGACGTTCCACGCCAAGCTGTAGATAAAGAGGAGTGGTTTTTCTGGCTTCGGAAATCCAGGGGGTTTGAGGGGGAGTCGGCGCCGCCTGAGAGGATTGCAACCCAAATAAGGACAGCAACCCTATCACCAGATAAACCAATCTTGACCAGAGGTTCCGCATGATCACCTCCTAGGAAAGTGAACCGTGGAGCTGTTCAGGATCCCTAATTGTTTTTTATCGTCGCCAAAGGCCCCGCCCAGGCTAGGAGTTGTTGTTGCTTGCTAAAATTTCAAGTTATGACATGTTCATAATTTAATCAAGAAAAAAAGGCCTTCTATTAAGTCATGGTGGGCAAGCCTGGACGACAGCTGCAGGCCGCCCAATGAGCTTTTTTCTTGTCAGCGGCGCAAGTTTTATAATGGTTTCCAGGTTGCGTATAGCCACCGAGATTTGCTTGACCAAAATAAAAAGAGTCCTCAGATACGGCTTGATAACAAGGCTGCAGGGCGATTCTGACGGCAAAGGTTTTAGATGCAAGTCACCGTTGAAAAACACTTCGTTTCCGCGTCGTATGCTTTTCAAACTCAGAAGATAAAAGGTGGACGGCCATGGAAGAAATTGTCAGCATAGCCACTGACGACATAACCCTGGAAGGCCGCTTCTGCGCTGGGGGAGCTGTAGGCGCGGCGCTCATCACTCATCCCCATCCCTTGTTTGGCGGCAGCATGGACAACAACGTGGTGTGGACGGCCCATCGGGCCTGTGAGGCGCGGGGTTGGGCGAATTTGCGCGTCAATTTTCGCGGCGTAGGCCGGAGCACCGGCAGCTACGGCAACGGGGTACAGGAAGCTGAGGATGTGGCCGCGGCCTTGACCTTTCTCAAGGGCCGTGCGACGGGGCCATATTATATCATCGGTTATTCCTTTGGTGCGGCAGTGGCGGCCCGAGCCATGCTGGCGGGACTGGAGGTGGACGGCCTATGGTTAATCGCTCCGCCCCTCGCCTTCATGGAGATGACCTTCCTGCCCCTCACTCCACAGCTGCAGCTCATCGTGGTGGGCGACGCTGATGACCTCTGCCCCTTGCCCTCCCTGCGCAGCTTGCTGGAGCCAGTGCACCAATCTTTAAATATTATCACCATTTCTGGCGCCAGCCATTTCTTCCACGGCAGTGAGGAAAAGCTTTTCAAAGTTCTGAAGGATTTTAATCCTTAAAAGG
>DYLF01000140.1 GCA_020722205.1 Desulfobacca acetoxidans | reverse complement strand
AGGGATTATGCCCGCCTTGGTGGCTTTGCATTACCTTATTCCGTGGCACGAAGCATCAGGTTGAAAATCGACAGGTCGCACAGCCGCCCTCGGCACCTCTTTCAAAAGCAGGCGGGGAGATAAGGTGCCCTGCAGCTATGGCTTTCGCCGCCCCCCAAACCCCTGCTCTCCTTATTTTTTGGCAAGCAAGATTCTCCCGGCTTCGAAATATGATATATTATTTGACGGCTGCCAGCCTGACAAGATGAGGGCGCAAGATATCAGCCGAAATAGATTCCCCCACAAGATGTGACCTCAGGTCTTGTGCTCTCACCCTTCCCCCCAGGGATAGGGGGAATAAACGATGGCTCACTTTGACCCCCAGGAGGCCCTCCATGCCCGACATCCGCTATCTCTGCCTGTCCGACGCCCACTTCGGCGCCGAAACCTCCCTCCTCACCAACCTCAAAATCGACAGCCGCGAGGTGGACCCCTCCCAACCCAGCCCCGTCCTCGCTAAATTGGTGGACTCCCTCGCTTACCTGATCTCCCAAAATCAGGACCAGACCAAAAAGCCCACCCTCATCCTCAACGGCGACATCTTTGAACTGGCCCTGGCCGATACTAACATCGCCGCCATGGCCTTCGAACGCTTCATCGACCTGACCATGCCCCCCGGCCGCGAACTCTTTGACTACATCATCTTCAACCCCGGCAACCACGACCACCACCTCTGGGAACTGGCCCGGGAAACCCAATACGTCGAATACCTCACCGCCAACTTCCCCTGGGGAAGCGTCCTCCCGGCCCCCTGGCATACCACCAACATCTTCACCTACCCGGTGCGCTCCTATTTCCTCACCCGTCTCATCCGCCGCCTCCCACACCTCCGAGACAGAGTCATCGACACCGCCTACCCCAACTTCGGGGTGCAAAGCCCCGATAAACAAAAGTGCGTCATCTTCCACCACGGCCATTACATCGAATCCATCTATACCCTGACCAGCCTCCTCAAAACCCTCTTCTTCCCCGACACTCATCTCCCCGCCGACATCTGGGACGTGGAAGCCGAAAACTTCGCCTGGATCGACTTCTTCTGGTCCACCCTGGGCCGCTCCGGCGACGTCGGCCGCGGCGTCAGCACCATCTATGAAAAACTCCAGGACCCCAAACAGACCAAAAAGCTCCTCTCCAACCTGGCCGCCGGCCTCGCCCAACGCTACGACCTCCCCGGCTGGGGCGACCTCATGGAAGCCAAACTCCTGGAGTGGGCCTTCCACACCATCACCGATGTGATCAACGGCCTGGAGCGCCACCAAATAGATACCGAATTGAGTGCGGACCTGGAAAAGGGCCTCTACTGGTACCTGCAAGGCCCCCTGCGCCGGCAGATTTTGGGGGAATGCCAGGGGAATATGCCCCCGCAGGTGACCTTCATCTTCGGCCACACCCATAAGCCCTTCCAGCAGGACATGAACTTCGCGGGCTACCCCGAATGGGTGGACGTCTACAACACCGGCGGCTGGGTAGTGGACACCGTCAACCCCCAACCCCTGCACGGCGGCGCCGTCACCCTCACCGATGACAACCTGGAAACCACCTCCCTGCGCCTTTACAATGAAGCTCACCGCCCCGATCAATACCTCGTGCAGGTCCAACAGGCCCGCCATCCCGGCGATGACCCCGGACCCTTCCACCTCCGCCTCGCCCAACTCGTCCAGGATAACTTCAAACTCTTCCAGGCCTTCTCCGCCGCCGCCGCCCGCGCCGTCCACGTCCGGGCCGAAAACCTCCGGGCCCGCCTCTACTCCTGAACAAAATGGGAATAGCCACCTCGTAATATTACAGGCTCGGCCCCCCGCTGCGCATCTCGCTCCTCCCTGATTCCCGCCCCGCCCCTGGCTTCGCCAGGAATACTGTGACCTTTGTCTCATGTGTGTTGGCCTTCCCCCCCCTTTTCCGGTTAGAGTATTCCCCAAAAACCATACAAGGAGATGAACCCCATGCCCAGAAAATGCACCATCTGTTACCACCCTCAGCGCCTCGCCATTGACCGCGCCCTCCTGGCCGGCGCCACCCTCTCCTCCCTGGC
Organism: Desulfobacca acetoxidans; assembly: GCA_020722205.1. Taxonomy (GTDB): domain Bacteria; phylum Desulfobacterota; class Desulfobaccia; order Desulfobaccales; family 0-14-0-80-60-11; genus DYLF01. The sequence continues at coordinate 528 of DYLF01000140.1, read as the reverse complement.
CGCCAAGCACTGCCTCAGCCCCTCCGCCCTGTCCCGGCACCACCAACACCTTAAAGATAGGCTCCAAGACCTCCTCCCCCTCCTTAAACAACAACAGGACCAGGACTGCCTGGTCACCCTCCACACCCTTCTCAAGCTGGTGCTCAATGCCGCCGAATGCTTCGCCGCCCAAAGCAAGCATGAGCTGGTCCTCAAAAGCGCCCGCGAAGCCGCCGCCCTCCTCAAACTCAGGCCGTCCCTCCAAGTCCAGCTCACACCGCTCGCCGCCTATAACCTCCTCCACTCCCCCCTCTATGTCAGCGACGGCCCCCTCGTCACCATCAGTCCCGAACCCTATGCCGCCGAACGCCGCCTGCTGGCCGAAAATTTTTTCAACTCCTGCCCTCCCCTCTCCCCCACCGACGCCCCCTGCGAAGACTGCCAGGATGCCTCCTCCACCCCTGACCATCCCCAAACGGAGTCCGCACCTGCCGCCCTTCCGGACCATAACTGCCTGACAGATGACGATTATTCTGATTTTACCCTCTT
>DYLF01000139.1 GCA_020722205.1 Desulfobacca acetoxidans | reverse complement strand
CCGCCCAGAGCATCTGAGGCTGCAACAATGGCTGAAGCGGCCTATTGCTTGCAGCTTCATGTCCGCCATTCGCGGTAAGGACGTCGCTGAAGCGGTCAAAGCGATGGAATGCGAGGGCAAAAGCGCAAACACCATCCGTCTGCATCTAGCTGTACTTAGTCATCTTTTCAAGGTCGCAAAAACCGAATGGGGTATGGAAGCTCTCAGCAATCCCGTCGAACTGGTCCGCAAGCCCAAACTGCCCAGAGGCAGGGATCGCCGTCTCATCGGTGATGAGGAGGAGCGGCTTTTATCGGCCTGTCGGACCATCAACCCCGAACTGGCGGCCATTGCGGCCTTTGCCATCGAGACCGCCATGCGCCAGGGTGAAATCATGGGCATGGCCTGGGACAAGGTGGATCTGAAGCGCCGGACCGTTACCTTGGAAGATACCAAGAATGGTGAAAGGCGCGTCGTGCCGCTGACCGCCAAAGCGGTTCAGATATTGCGCGATCTGCCACGCAATCTGGACGGAAAGGTATGGACCTACACGCCGGATGGCTTGCGGGCCAGCTACGGCAAAGCCGTCAAAAAGGCAGGCATCGAGGGGCTTACCTTTCACGATCTGCGCCATGAGGCCACCAGCCGCCTGTTTGAGAGGGGGTTGAACCCCATGCAGGTAGCGGCCATCACCGGCCACAAGAACATGCAGATGCTGAAGCGGTACACCCACCTGAAACCGGAAGATTTGGTCAAGCTGTTGGGGTGACGGGGCAACCCTGCTGAGGGATAAGCCTATTTGGTAGTTCCTGCTATCCCTGTGGGCGGTTCATTCCGGCCATAGAAAAAGCTACACCCTGACACGAGTTACTTTATCTGGCGTTCCCCCTAGGCTATTTAATCCAGAATAACTAAATATATAGTAACCCTGAATCCGTGAGCAGGTCTGGCCGAAATGCTGTCAACGCGATGATTGTTATGGGATAATATGGGGTATCCCTGTTCACCTGATGGGTGCGTATGGAACCAGTGCCCTTTGTCCTTCGGCAGGACCGCAAAACCTTGACCCCCTTGGGTGGCTTGGCGCTGGTCGGTCGGGCCATCGCTCGCTTCTCCCAGTTGCGTCAGCTGATCGATCCCCGATTCCCCATCCGCAAGGGGATTCCCAACAGTGACATACTGATCGCCTATTTGGGCCTGCTCTGTCAGGGCAAAAGCGATTTCGATGCCATCGAGCGCTTTCGGGAAGACCGCTTCTTTCGTGATGCCTTGGGCTTGCGGGCCGTCCCGTCGAGTCCCACCCTGCGCCAGCGAATAGATGCCCTGGCCGAGGCATTTCTGCCCTTCGTGGACGACTCCCTGCTGCAGCTGGTGAAGCGGTCCAGGGTGCCCATCACCCCCTTGCCCTGTGGCTGGGTGCCCTTGGACATGGACGTCTTCCCCCTGGACAACTCGGATACCCGTAAGGAAGGCATTGGCTGGACCTATGCAGGCTTCGTGGGCTATGCCCCCATTGCGGCCTATCTGGGGCAGGAGGGCTGGTGCATCGGCATGGAACTGCGGGAAGGCACCCAGCACAGCGCCGAGGCGACGGATGCCACTCTGGATCGGGTCTTGCCCCGCGCCCTGCAGTTGACTCAGGCTCCCTTGCTGCTGCGTCTGGATGCCGGATTCCATAGCCAGAACATCCTCCAGACCATCGCCCGATATGACCACACCCGCCGGCAGAACTCCGGTGTCCCCGTGGCCTTGCTGGTGAAGTGGAACCGCCGGGGCCAGGACCTGGAGATCATCATCCAACGCCGCTGCGCCCAAGCCGACGCGCTTTGGGACTGTCCACGGCCCGGCAAACGCGTGACCGTCTGGGAAGAACCGGCTCTGCTGGGAACGGTGGCCGTACGCCGGATCTTCCGCCTCACCGAGCGCACGGTCCTGGCCAACGGCCAACGTCTCTTGCTGCCACAGACATCCCTGGAGGGCTGGGATACCACCCTGCCCGAATCCCTGGATGCACAGACGGTGATCGCTCTGTATGCCGATCATGGGACCCATGAGCAGTTCCATGCCGAGATCAAGACCGATCTGGACCTGGAGCGTTTGCCCTCGGGCAAGTTTGCCAGCAACGACCTGGTGCTCACCCTGGGGGCCATGGCCTACAACCTCCTGCGCATGATCGGGCAACAGACCTTGCTCGGCCCCGATGCGCCGCCGCGTCATAGCGCCAAGCGCCGCCGGGTCAAAACCGTCATCCAGGAGATCATCACCTTGGCCGCACATTGCGTGCAGCATGCCCGCCACCGAATCTTGTCGTTTCCCGCCCATACCCTGGCCTTCGCTCCGTTCCAGCGCCTCTATGCGTCCTGGTCGGCACCCTAGATGCGGCATTCCTTCCTCATCTCCAGCCTTTTCCTGATCTCCACACCATCAGGCAGGAAGACCTTTGCCTTCCTGCGGGAAACCCCTCCAAAATCCCATTCACTTCTCCTCCAGCACAACAAAACCTGCGCCTGCAATCGTCGCAACGTTCGATGCTCACCCGCCGCAGCCCCTCTATAGCCATTCTTCCGCCAACAGGGATGGCTGATCACGGATTCAGGTTTCTCGGTAGGGGAGAAGCGGCTGGACCTGTACATCGACTTTCCTAAAGGCAGC
>DYLF01000051.1 GCA_020722205.1 Desulfobacca acetoxidans | reverse complement strand
TTCGTTATTGAAGAAAAAATTTGACAAGAAATCTAAGGAGGAAACAACATGAAAAAATTCTTCATCGTAGGCTTGGCGGTTCTCATGCTGGCGGGCGGTTTTGCTGCCGCTCCGGTGCAGGCGGCCCTACTGGGCACCAATATTACCATTTTTGATCAAAATCCGATATCTCCGCCGGGGACCGGGATCGGTGTGGGATATGAAGACAATGAGGTGGAACCTGGAGCTTTACAGGCCCAACGCTGGGACCTGGAAGGTATGTTTCTGAAAGGCCGGCAGTTAATCCTGGTGGGGGGGTGGGATTTTGTCCACGGCCAGACGGAAGGGTCAACCCATTATTCTTCCGGTGACATCTTCATCGACACGGACGGCGCGGTTAATTTTGGTCTGCCCGGTTCCACCAGCACCACTAATGCTGCTTACGGCTATGAGTATGTGGTGGATATGGATTACAGCAATGGGGATTACAAAGTCTATTCACTGACCGGCACCTCTCAGGTAACCACCGTCAGCGGAGGTCCTGCCTCAGCGATAGGGTCAAATCCTTATCAGTTTGTGGACGGGGGAGAAAGCCAGGTTAGTGCGGGGTCTTTTAGCCAAGAGTCCCTCTCTTCGGCTGAACTGAGCGAGAGCGGGTTTCTGAATTGGTCGGGCAGTCCCAATAACCACTATAAGCTCACCGGCATTGACCTGTCTTTTTTGGGGGCAACCACTTTCACCGCCCACTTCACCCCGTCGTGCGGTAATGATAATCTCATGGGCCATGGCCACGTCCCCGTGCCGGGCAGCATTCTGCTTCTGGGGACCGGTTTGGTAGGCGTGGTCAGCTTGAAGTTGAAGCGTCGCTCCGGCCAGGCATAGTCTAAAAATTATCTCACCTCTTAAACGCCGATCGCCCCTGCCGGGGGCGGTCGGTTTTTTTTGGGGGGGGGTTGCTCAGCCAGCAAGGCAGCATTGGCAGGGAGCAGAAAGATAGGAAGGGTTTTTTTGTGGTTACTTTGGTAAATATTTAAGGCACTGAGAACAAAAAACCCGCCAGTTGCTTTTATTGGGTGGTCCCGTAGTGGGGGAAGTGCCGCAGCAGATCGGCCTTTAAGGCCAGGGCGTTGGGGTAGCGCTCCTCCACCTTCTTTTTCAGGCACTGCAAAATAATTTTCTCCAGGGTGGCTGGAATTTCAGGATTATGTTCACGGGGGGGGATGGGTTCCTGCTCCAGGATCTGGTCAATCAGGAACTTCTCCACCTCGCTGTAAAAGGGCAGCTCCCCGGTATAGAGGAGGTACATGATCACGCCTATGGCCCAGATATCGCTTCGCCGCTCGCTTTTACCCATGAGCTGCTCCGGCGCCATGAAAGGCCGGGAGCCCACCATGGTGGCGCTGATGTCCTTTTCCTTCAGAATCTTGGCGGCCCCGTAATCCAGGAGCTTGAGGGTGCCGTCCGGCTGGAGGATGATGTTGTTGGGCTTGATGTCCCGGTGCATGATGCGGCGCCGATGGGCGTGGGCGACCACCTCGATGAGCTGCATAATTATGGACTCCACCTGGTTCTGAGGCAGTTCTTCCCCCAACAGCTCATCCAGGGTCCGCCCGGCCACGTACTCCTGAATGAGCACCACCTTGGCGTCATCTTCCACCACCTCCACCAGGCGCACGGCCCCGGGGTGCGGCGCCAGTCTCCGGCAGATCTCCGCTTCTTTGCGAAACTTGGCGTTGACCTTGGGGCTCATCGGAATCTTGGCCACGTAGTGCCGATCCTCCCCCAAGGCGTCGGTGTCCAGGACCAGCCAGACTTCGCCGAAACTCCCCTGCCCCAACTTTTTTTCTTTTTTATACCGGCCCCCCAAGAGCGGAGTCATCTCCAAGATGGCCAGATAATCCCGGGCGGCGGGCACAAAATGCTCCACCAGACCCCGCAGGGCCTCTTTCAGAGGAGAGACTGCGCCCACCGGCTGCACTTGGAAGCGCGCTGGTTCCGAGACCTGAGCCGAGCCCAGTTCATTGACCAGCACCACCACGGGCTGCCCCTGCTTGTGGCGCAGGCGCACTTTCACCGGCTCGGGGCTGGGGGGGCGGGCCAAGAGATGGTGGAAGCGCTCCAGATCAGCCTCCTGATAGAAAAGGTCTCCGGCTGCGACCCTGACCCCCTCCCGCCTTTTACCGGGGTATCCCAGGAGGCGTCGGAGGCTGGGATTGATTTGCAGCACGTCACCCCGACGGTCGCAATAAAACAGGGGAAAGGAGTTTTGCGAGAAGACCCGGGCAAATTCTTGGGGCGAGGAGAGCAGCAGACGGCGCTCCTCTTTGAGTCTGAGCACCACCGCCACCCGGGCCAGCACCTCAGCGGGGTGGAAAGGCGGCAGGAGGTATTCGTCCGCCCCTCCTGCCAGCCCCTGCACTGCGGCCCCGCCATCCATTTCTGAGAGGGCCAGGATGACCGGAACTTCCGCACCCTGCGGGGTTTGGCGCAAAGATTTGAGAATTTCCAATCGGCTGCTGGTTTCTATGCTCAGGATAATCAAGGCCACTTGGCCCCCTGCCAACGCTTCTGATAGTTCGGTGGGCGGGCAGACCTGTACTTCATAACCACCCCCCCTAAGGATGGCGGCTAGGTGGGCTGCGGTCTGCGGCTCCGCCCCGGTCACTATGATCTGAGAGGACATTAATCTGCAGATGGTGAATTCTTTAGGTGGTGCAGGGTTAAACTTCAGCCCACCCGGCGGTCCAGGGCCTGGACATCACACACCATGACCACCAGGTCTCCCCGTCGGCCGGTGAGGTCCTGCACCAAATCCTCAAAGACCGCCTTCACGGAGAACCCTGCCTTCTTAAAGGCATTCAAGGCCGCCACGGCTTGCAGGTGAATTTCCGCCACCAGTTTTTCCAGGCCGAACTCGTTGGCCAAGTCCACAATTTCGTTGATGAGGAGAGTGCCCAGCCCCCGCCCCTGGAAGTCGTGGGCCACCACCACCCGGACGTTGCCCAGATGTTTTTTCCAGCCTTTCTTGCGCAGGTGCAGGGTGGCGTCGCCCACAATCCGCCCGTTCACCTCGGCGAGGAGAGGAAAGACCCGGGAATAATCGATGTTATTGACCCAATGGTCGATTACCGCGGGGTCCCGGACATCATTGCGCAGAAACATCAGGTCCTTTTCATCCACTCGCTTGAAAAAGTCCAGCAGCTTGTCCCGGTCTTCTTTGACCATGGGGCGAAGCGTCACCCGCGTGCCGTCTTTCAAGACTCCTTCTTTTGTGAATGGCGTCATCTTCCTTGTCCCCCTTTATTTTCCCTGGGCCAGGCGCTCCGCCAGGAACTCCGGCAACCCGGCCTCGAGGATACGACGCTGTGCGGACTCGATGTCATATGGCACGTTTTTGAACTCCACTGAGAAATCGCGAAAATCAAAGATAGCGTAGGAAGCCTCGGGGTTGCCGTCCCGGGGTTGTCCGACGCTGCCGGGATTAATGAGGTAAAGATTTTCCGGGGTCAGATTAATCTTTTCAGAGGTTATATCCAGCAAGGCCACTTTGCCCCGCACGTCCCGGCACCACAAGGCGCGCTTGTGGGTGTGGCCGAAAAAACAGAGGCGGACTGCGGAGTGGCGGCGCAGGTAATTGAAGACGCGCTTTCCCTGAAAGTGGTAGGTCACGTAACTATCAACGCTGGTGGGAGTGCCGTGGCAGGCCAGGAAGCCCTCGCCTTCCCAGAGTAAGGGCAGACTTTGCAGAAAAGGCAGGTGCTTGGCTTTGACCTGCCGGCGGGCATAGATTATGGCCTGGTAGGCGATGATATTGAAAAACTCGGCCCGCTCCAACTCCAGCAGGGCCAGATCGTGATTGCCGGCCAGACTCCACACCACTCGGCTCTGCAAGAGCTCCAGACATTCATTGGGACTGGCGTTATAGCCCACAATATCCCCCAGGTTCAGGACCGCATCCACTCCATCCTGATCAATCCGGGCGAAGACCCTTTCCAGGGACTCATAATTGCTGTGAATGTCTGAAATGACGGCCAGTCGCATGCCTGTTGCCTAACCAAAGGCCATTATATCTGACCTTCCTCAGAAAAGGAGAAAATTGTCAGTAAAAATAACTGATTCCATGTTGGGGAACCTGAATGTGAGTTAATTATATTTTAACATCTTTTTATCTTTGAACTTTTCTTTCAATAATAACATGCCGCCGCAGGATAAGCCATCTGCAATCAGCCGTCAGCTTTTCCAGTTTTGCTGGCAGTAAACTGCTTCAAGTTGAAAGCCGACATGGCATCAGGCCAGTGCTTGGACCTTCGCCGGGGCGAAAAGAGTTGACCATAAGAGCACCCATAATTGCGTAAGGCGGGAGATGAGCGGCAAGCCTTTCGTACTCTCACACAGATAGGAGGAGAATATCTCTTCCTGTCCTAGTCAGTTCACTGAGAGGCACTTGCTACGCCAAGGGGTGGGTCAAAATATAGCTGGTGCCGGCGCACGGTTGGTTCTAATGCAGGCACGTAGTGTCAATTCATTGGTGTGAATTCTTTAAAGAAGGGCAGATTCAGGCGTATCCTTCTTTAGCTAATCTTCCATTAGACAGAGACGCAACGCTTTCAACAGCTTTTGGTTTTCCTGCCGGCGGCGCACGGCCACCCGAAAGAAGCGCTCATCCAGCCCTTTAAAGTTGCCGGCGTGGCGGATGACCAGGCGCTTGGTCAGCATCCGGTGGCGCAGGCGGGTGGCCGTCCAGCCTGGCTGGGTCAATTTGACTAGTAGATAATTGACCGTCCCCTGAAAAACCTGCAATCCTGGTATGGCCCGGAGTTCCTTCAGGAGAAATTCCCTTTCCCGCTGGATGAGGGCGCGGCTGGCCGCAATGAAGTGGCGATCAGCCAGACAGGCCAGGCCCACGGCCTGGGCCAGGGTATTCACCGACCAAGGCTCCTGGTCGGCGGCAAGCCTGGCCACAATCTTGGGGGTCGCCAACAGATAGCCCAGGCGCAGACCCGGGATACCGAAAAACTTGGTAAAAGAGCGCAGGATTATGAGATTGGGAAAACGCCCCAAATGCTCCTTGATGGAGGCCTCTTCCACAAAGTCTATGAAGGTTTCGTCCAGGAGGAGATAACCCCCGGTTTTAGCTAAGGCCCGGAGCGTTTTAAAAATGAGGGCCAGGGGCAGCAAGGCGCCGCTGGGACTGGCGGGATTGGCCAAAAAGACAAGGTCGGCGCCGCTCGCCTCCAGAGGCTGGGCCAAAGTGAAGTTATCCACCTCCCGAGTCAGGAAGAAATCGGCCGGCACACCGGCCATTTGCAGCGCCGCCTCATACTCGCTGAAGGCCGGAGTCACAATCAAGGCCTTGCTGGCTCCCAAGGCCCTGGCGACCAAGTATATAAGTTGGGTGGAGCCGTTGCCCACCAGGATGCTCTCCGGGGTCACCTGGTGGTAGCCGGCCAGAGCCTGACGCAGCGCCAGGCAGCGGTGATCAGGGTAATGGACGATTTCCGGGAGAGTTTCCTGAATCACTTGCACAATCCGGGCCGGGAACCCCAACGGGTTGATGTTGGCGGAAAAGTCCAGGAGGTCGGCGGGGGGCAGTCCCAGCCCCCGGGCGATTTGGTAAACATCGCCCCCATGCGGAGGAATTTCATGATTATTATGGTTTTTATCGGTCATAAGTGAATCAGGCTTTTGATGAAATTTATGTCCAGGTGGCGTCTCAGGGCTTCGGCCAGAGAGTCAAGCTGAGCTTCCAAGGAGGCGCGGAAGGAGAAATCCGAGCTTTCGGACGAGGCGCGGCGACAGCGGTGACCCATTTCAGTTAGGAAGGCCCGGCGGTAGGCGTCATTATCAAAAAGACCATGGAGATAGGTGCCCCAGATGAGTCGATCCGGGGTAACCCAGCCGTCGGGCACGGACACCGGCAGACCGTGGCGCTCCACAATTTCAAAGGCCGGCCCTCCGGCACCCTGGGGTTCAGAAAGGCCCAGATGAATTTCGTAAGCTTCCAGGGTCGGACCAGCTCCAGGTCCAGTGGCGGCCGACCGGGCCTTCACTTGGGTGGTGGTCTTATCTCCGGCCATAGTAGTAACGATGGGCAAGAGAGCGAGACCGGTTTCTGTGCGAGGCGGGCCTTCCACTCCCAGGGGATCGCGCACCTCCTGACCGAGGAGCTGAAAACCGCCGCAAATGCCCACCACCGGTCCGCCCGCCCGGGCGAAGTCCAGAATCTGCTCAAACAAGCCGGTTTCTTTAAGGTACAACAGGTCCGCAATGGTGTTCTTGGTGCCGGGGAGGATGAGCACATCCGCTTCCGAAAGCCGGTCCCGATGGTCCAAGTAGCGGAGGGAGACTTGGGATTCCTGTTCCAGTGGGTCAAAGTCCGTGTAGTTGGAGATATGCGGCAGGCGCAGCACCCCTAACCGCAGGGCAGCGGCGGCCCATCCTCCGGTTTGCCGCTTGCGTTGCAAGGCCACGCTGTCCTCCTCCGGCAGGGCCAGGTCAGGGAAATAGGGGAGCACTCCCAATACCGGGCGTTTGGTGCGCTTGGCAATAATATCCACGCCGTCCCGGAAAAGCTCCGGATCACCGCGGAATTTATTGATGATGAAGCCTTTCAGCAGACTCCGCTCCCTCGGGGTGAGGAGATGAAAGGCCCCGATGGTGGCGGCGAAGACCCCGCCCCGCTCGATATCCGCCACCAAAAGCACCACCGCCCCGGCCCTTTTGGCCATGCTGAAGTTGACCAGGTCGTTATTCTTCAGGTTCAACTCCACAGCGCTGCCTGCCCCTTCCAGAATGATGAGCTCGTATGCCCTGCTCAGGCGCCGGAAGCTCTGCATAACCTGCCGCACCAACCGCGGCCGGAGGCGATAATAGTCGCGGGCGGGGAAGTTGCCCCAAACCTTGCCATGGACGATCACCTGAGAGCCTATTTCAGAGCTGGGCTTGAGCAGGATGGGGTTCATGTCCACGTGGGGGTGGAGCCCTGCAGCCTGAGCCTGAAGCGCCTGGGCCCGGCCGATCTCTCCCCCTGCCGGGGTGATGAAGCTGTTTAGGGCCATGTTCTGGGCTTTGAAGGGGACCACCCGGATGCCTTCCCGCCAAAAGAGGCGGCACAGTCCAGCCACCACCAAGCTCTTGCCGACATCAGAGCCGGAGCCCAGAATCATCAGAGGACGGAATTTCATGGACTGTGAGACGTAAGGGGTGAACCGGAAGCCAGGGAGGGGAAAATAAAAACTGGGGTAGCCATGGCAAAAAGCATCAGGATGTTCTCTAATTTGTTTCAATCCTCGCCCGGTTTAAGAACCGAGGGCTACGTGAGCCCTGTCAGGCGGCGGCGTGGGAATGATAATAACTGATGATATCGCGTTTGGAGATCATGGCGACGATTTTTTCCGGGTTCTCCCTTTTCACCACCGGCAATTGCTCCACCTGCAGGTGGGCCATTTTATCCAAGGCCTCCTGCAGGCTGTCATGCCAGAAAACCCTCACCACTTGAGGGGTAGCCACATCCTTGGCCACCACCAAGTGCGAGATTGCGTCTTCAAACAGAAATTCCCGGATGTCATTGATGGAGATTATGCCCGTGAGTTTGCCTTGTCCGTCCACCACCGGGAAATAGGTGTCAGGCGCCTGGGTGATGATTCTCACCAGTTTGCCGAAGGGCAGATTTTCCGGGATCGAGGTAACGGGTTTGGGGTTGACCGCTTGCCCCACGGTCATCTTCATGAGGAGTCCCCGCACGAAATCTCGGGTATGAGCCGGGGAGGCCAGCCGGTTGGGTATTTGTTTTTCATAAAGAGAGGTTTTACCCAAAAGCAAGAAGGAGACGCTGGAGACCAGCATGAGGGGCACCAGCAGGGTATAGCTGCCGCTCATCTCACAAGCCATAATGATGGACGATAAAGGTACCTTGGCAACCCCGGCAAAAAAGCCTCCCATCCCCACCACGATGTAGGATGAGGGATTAATGACCCAGGTTGGGGCCACCTGATGGCCGAAATAGCCGAAGGCGCCGCCCAACAGGGAGCCGATGAACACCGAAGGGCCGAAAACCCCACCGCTGCCGCCGGAGCCGATGGTAAAGGAGGTGGCCACGATTTTCATCAGGGCCAACAGCAGCATGAGAGACCAGACGATTTTGCCGTCCATGGCGGCCTGTATCCAACCATAGCCGCCGTCCATGACCTGTGGGACAAAAAGCCCCACCAGTCCCAGGAGAGCTCCACCCAAGGCAGGCCTTAATATCTTGGTCACTGGTAGGCGCTGGGCAAAGTAATCCCGCAGGCCATAGAACATCTTCACATAAATATATCCCACCAGGGCGCAGACCCCGCCGAAGATGGCGTAGGGCAAGAGTTCCACGGGCAGGGCGAAATCCACTGGCCCGGGATGAAATAGTGAGCTGCGGCCGTAAACCTCGGAAAAGATGGCATAAGCGACGATGGACGAGGTAAGGCAGGGAATGATAGCCTCGTACTCAAATTCGGTTTCCCGGTAAAGCACCTCCGGGGCGAACAGGGCGGCACCCAAGGGAGCATGGAAGATGGCGCCGATGCCGCCGGCAGCGCCGGCCAGCACCAGGAGGCGGCGCTCCCGGGGGCGTAGTTTGAGAAGTGTAGCCAGGAAAGAGCCGAAGCCGGCGCCGATCTGGGCGATGGGGCCTTCTTTGCCGGCGGAGCCGCCACTGCCGATGGTAAGGGCCGAGGCCAGAATCTTGATGAAGGGCACGCGTTTGCGGATAAAGCCACCCCGATGGTGGAAAGCGTCGATCATGGCGTCAGTGCCATGGCCTTCGGCTTCCGGGGCCAGCCAAAAAACGATGATGCCAGAGAGCAGACCTCCTAAAAATGGCATCAGCACCAGGAGCAGGCCATAAGGGTAGCGAAAGCCCCAGATGACCTCAGCTGCGGCACCCCTGGTCGGCTCCACATAGCCGGTGGGAATATTTATGAAATATTTCAGGGTCAGGGCCAATAGTTCATCGAACAAAATTGCCCCGCCACCGGCCACCACTCCCACCACCATACCGAGCACAGGCCAGCGCAGGGTTCCTGACCAGAGGTTGCGAACCCGGGGCAGGAACCACTCTTTGAGAGAAGACCAGGTTTCTTGGGAGACTGCCAATATATTCTCTGTGGATTTTATTAATCTATTTTTACCTTCCGGGGGTCAACCAGACCGTAACCGGCAAAACTGAACTCCTCTGCGGGCAATTTCAGACAGGTGAGGATATTGCCGTAGACGCAGCCGGTGTCGATACCGATCTTGTTGGGCATGACCAAAGGGGCGTTAAAGGGGGTGTGGCCAAAGATTACCCGCCGGCCGAAGTCCTCAAAAGAGGCGATAAACTCGCCTCTGATCCACAACAGATCCTCTTCTGTCTGTTCCGCTAAAGGCACCCCGGGTTTGAGGCCGCCGTGGACAAAGATATAGTCCGGGGTCTCATAGATAATTTTCAGCTCCCGGTAGAAAAGCTCATGTTCCGGCGGCAGGACCAGCTCCTTTTTGTGCTGCCAGCCGGGGCCCCAGTATTCCAGACAGGTGGTGGCGCCGCCGTTCAGGAGGAATAGATCGCGGTCTGCGCCCTGGATAAAGTCCAGGAACATGGCTTCATGGTTGCCCTTGAGACAGATGATGCGGTCAGGTGGATATTGTTGCCGCAAACGGATAATATAGTCAACCACTCCCCGGGAATGAGGCCCCCGATCAATGTAGTCGCCGATAAAAACCAGGCGGTCCCGGGAGAGGTCGGGCTGTACAGCATCCAGGAGCTGCTCCAGGTGATCCAGACAACCATGAATATCACCAATAGCATATATCGAGTTTAGCTCAGCCATTTATAAATCCTTAAGCCATCCGAAGATCAGGATAATTTTCAACCTGCTTGCTCTCCACCCTTGAAGTCTGAACTTTGAACTCTTTACACCAGCCAGCGGAACAATTTTTCTCGGCGGTCCAGGCGGGTGAGGCCGGCTTGCCGGGCCAGGTTCTGGGCCTCCTCCAGCTCCAGCATGGAGGGGAAGCGGTTCAGGGAGGGGTATTCGTGGGCCCGGCCGCAGGGACGGTACTGGCCCATGACATTGACATAGGTATGTGGGGAGATTTCGTGGGCCAGGAAGGCCATGACCTCTTTGGTGCCGGCCAGACCGTCGGGGAGGACCAGGTGTCTGACCAGAAGGCCTCGGCGAGCCACACCCGCTTCATCCAAGACTAGATCCCCCACTTGGCGGTGCATCTCTTTCAAGGCTCGGCGGGCCACTTCCGGGTAGTCGGGGGCCTGGGTAAACTGGGCAGCCACTGCAGGGTCCCAGAACTTGAAGTCAGGCATATAGATGTCGATGACGCCGTCCAGGAGTTCGAGGGTCTCTACTGCGTCATAGCCGCCGGTGTTGTAGACCAGCGGCACGGACAGGCCCCACTCGATGGCCAAGGGCAAGGCCGCCAGAATCTGGGCTACCTGGTGACTGGGGGTGACGAAATTGATGTTGTGGCAGCCTTTCTTCTGGAGATAAACCATGATGGCGGCCAGGTCGCGGGCGGTAATCTCTTCCCCTGCGCCATCGTGGCTGATTTCCCAATTCTGACAGAAGATGCAGAACAGATTGCAGTGGGTGAAAAAGATGGTGCCGGAACCCTTGGTGCCCACCAGGGGGTCTTCTTCCCCGAAGTGGGGGCTGTAGGAGGAGACCACCGGCTGATCGCCAGTGCGGCAGAGCCCCAGCTCCCCCTGGTGGCGGTTAACCAGACAGCGGTGTGGACAGAGAGTGCATTGATTCAACATCTCATCGGCCGCCGCCACTTTAGCCCTCAGCCGCCCCTGCCGATGCGTCTTAAGATAAGCCGGTTCCCAAGCAACCATGTTGCCGTTTCCTATATCTGAAATAGGGCAGGGACCGACGGCAATTGGGCAGGGACCTACGGCCCCCGATTCAAATAGTCCTTCCCCCAAAAATCACGGCTCACTGATCGTGGCCCGCCAAGATTCCAGCACCTTCCGTGGCAGGTTCGCCACATAGCGGGACGGCAAATTCACAGACATGCCCACGAATCTATTATAACCCACATGTGGATAGGTGATAATCAGGTGGCGTTTAGCGCGAGTGACGGCCACATACATGAGGCGACGCTCCTCTTCTTCCTCCTCTTTTTTCTCCTCGGCGTAGAAAGTCGGGAAGCGACCTTCCGCGGCCCAGATGATGAACACTGCCTCCCATTCCAGGCCCTTAGCGGAGTGGATGGTGGACAGGGTCAGATACTCATGGGTGGGGCGGGCCACATCCGCCAGGCTGGCGGGAGGTTCCAGGGAGAGGTCGGTGAGGAAACTCCTCAGGTCATGGTAACGGCTGGTGATAGCCAGCAGGTGTTCCAGGTCGCGCTGGCGCCGCGGGTAGTCATCAAAGCGGGAGGCCAGGAGAGGTTCATAGTGCTCCAGCGCCAGACCCAAGCGGGACACCAGGGTCTGATGGGTATCGCCCAATTGCCCCAGGAGATCGGCCAGTTGTTTGAGACTACCCTGCCTCTGTTGTGCCAGGCATTTCTGAGCTTCCTCCAGTGGGAAGCCGCCCTTGATCCGGGCCAGAAAATTTTGGGCCGTCCGGGCGCCCACGCCAGGCTGCAGGAGAAGCAAGCGTTTCCAACTCAGGGCGTCCCGGGGGTTGGCGACCACCCGGACATAAGCCAGGAGGTCCTTGATGTGGGCGCTTTCCAGGAATTTGAAACCGCCGAACTTCATGAACGGTATGCCCGCCCGGCCCAGTTCAATCTCCAGATCAAAGGAATGATAACCGGCCCGGAAGAGGACGGCGATCTGCGGCAAGGACACCCCCTGGCGGAGCAGATTTTTAACCTCCGAGGTCACAAGGAGGGATTGTTCTTTTTCGTCGGCGGCGCACACCAGGCGGGGGCGGCAACCGTCAGGTTGTCGGCTGTAAAGACACTTGGTGTATTTCTCCCGGGCCTCGGCAATGATAGCGTTGGCCAGGTCCAACACGGGTTGGGTGGAGCGGTAGTTTTCCTCCAGCTTGATGATGACGGCGCCGGGAAAAATCTGAGGGAAATCCATGATGTTGCGGAAATTGGCGCCTCGGAAGGAATAGATGGACTGACAGTCATCCCCCACCACCATGACGTTGTTATGGGTGTAGGCCAACAGCCGCACCAACTCGGCCTGCAGGTGATTGGTGTCCTGGTATTCGTCCACCATGAGGTAATGATAGCGTCCGGACAGTTCCCGGCGTACGTCCTCGTGTTCCAGTAGCAGGAGCTTGCCGTTAACCAGCAAATCGTCGTAATCCATAAGGCCTTGTTGGCGTTTTTCCTGACGGTAAGCGGCAAAAAGCTTGGCCAGCGGGCCTTCATGATTAATAAACTGGGGATAATCCCGGTGGAGAATATTTGCCAGGGAGAGCTTTTTGTTGACCATGGCGCCCTGAATATCCGCCAGAGTCTCCTTGCGGGGGAAAGGGGGTGCCAGAGCTTTAAAGCCCAAGGCCTCTTTGATCATTTGCAACAGGTCGCCCTGGTCGGCCCGGTCCATGACCGTGAAGCCGGAAGCATAGCCCAGAAGGTGAGCGAATTCCCGCAGCCATTGATAACAGACGCTGTGAAAAGTGCCGCCCATGACCTGGCCCAGGTGACGGTTAAGGAGCTGCGCCGCCCGGGAAAGCATCTCGTGGGCCGCCTTGCGGGTGAAGGTAAGGAGCAGAATCTGCTCCGGCGGCACCCCCTGATCCACCAGATACGCCAACCTATACACCAGGGTGCGGGTTTTGCCGCTCCCGGCCCCGGCAATGACCAACACCGGCCCCTCAACAGTGGTGACGGCCTGATACTGAGCCGGGTTGAGCTCCTTTTGATAATTGAGGTGGGAAGCTGATAATTTATCAGGGGCTTTTGCCTTTGATGAATAGGTCATGAGAATAAGGTTTAAGAGAATCGAATGATAATTCTGGCTCTTAACTATTTGTTGTTTTCCTCTCCCCGATCAGAATGGCGGGGGTTTAGGGCGAAGGAAGAAAGCAGTTTTTTTGGTTCAGCGATAGCCTAATCCCCGGGTCATTTCCCGCAGCATTTTTTGTATTTCTTGCCGCTGCCGCAGGGACAGGGGGCGTTACGCCCCACTTTTTGTTGTGGTCGCTGAGCGGGTTGTGGCGAGGCGGCGTCATCGTGGCTGTAAAACATGGGCTGGGTGGGCTGGTCTGCCACCGGCAGGTCCTGGTGCGGCCGCACTTGAATATGAAACAAGGTGCCGATGGTATCGGCCTTGACGCGATGGATCATATCCATAAAGATGTCGAAGCCTTCCCGCTGGTATTCCCGCAGAGGATCCTGCTGAGCATAGCCTCGTAAACCGACGCCGTCCCGGAGGTGGTCCATATTGAGCAAATGTTCTTTCCAGTGGTTATCGACGATTTGGAGCATTACCATCTGTTGGAGGTGATCGAAGAGTTCGGGGCCGATTTCGTTTCTTTTGGCTTCATAGCGCTCTTGGACTTTTGTCAGCAAGTAGTCTTGCAGGTCGCCGTTCAGATCAATCAGGGAGAGGTGGAACCCGAATTGGCGGGAAAAGGCGTCTTCGAGGCCTTTGATGTCCCATTCCTCGGGAGTTTTGCCGTTGGTGGCGTCGGCCACCATTTCTTCCACCAATTCCTCAGCCATTTCCATAATGTCCTCGGCCAGGTTTTCCCCGGCCAGGATTTGTCGGCGTTGGGCGTAAATCACCTCCCGCTGTTTGTTCATGACATTATCGTATTCGAGGAGGTGTTTCCGGATGTCAAAGTTGTGGGCTTCGACGCGTTTTTGGGCCTTCTCGATGGCGTTGGTCACCATTCGATGTTCGATGGGCTGACCGTCATTCATACCCAAGCGTTCCATAAGTCCCATGATGCGGTCAGAGCCGAAAATACGCAGCAGGTCATCTTCCAGGGACAGATAAAAGCGGGAGGAGCCGGGGTCACCCTGTCGTCCGGAGCGGCCACGGAGCTGGTTGTCGATGCGCCGGGCTTCGTGGCGCTCGGTGCCCAGGATGTGGAGGCCGCCGCGTTCCACCACCCCATCGCCCAGGACGATATCGGTGCCGCGGCCGGCCATATTGGTGGCGATGGTCACCATACCCAACTGCCCGGCCTTGGCGACGATTTCGGCTTCTTTCTCATGGTGTTTGGCGTTTAAGACTTCGTGCTTGATGCCTTGCCGTTTGAGGAGGCGACTTAGCAGTTCTGATTTTTCAATGGAGGTGGTGCCCACCAGGACGGGCTGGCCCCGCTCATGGCACTCCTTGATTTCAGCCACCGCGGCCTGAAACTTTTCTTCGACAGTGCGATAAATGACATCCGGGTGGTCGAGGCGGATCATTTTTTTATGGGTGGGGATGATGACCACGTCCAGATTATAGATTTTTTTGAATTCTTCGGCCTCGGTATCGGCGGTGCCGGTCATGCCGGCGAGCTTTTTGTACATGCGGAAGTAATTTTGGAAGGTGATGGTGGCCAGGGTTTGGTTTTCGTCTTCGATGTGGACCCCTTCCTTGGCTTCCAAAGCCTGGTGGAGACCATCAGAGTAGCGTCGGCCGGGCATGAGGCGGCCGGTGAACTCGTCCACGATGATGACTTTGCCGTCTTTAACGATGTAGTCGTCATCCCGCCTGAAGAGGTGATGGGCTTTCAGGGCTTGGTTCAGATGGTGCAGGATTTCGATGTGGCGGGGGTCGTAGAGGTTATCCAGGCGGAGGAGCTTTTCGGCGTGGGCCACGCCTTCTTCGGTGATGACAACCTGGCGGGCCTTTTCGTCCACGGTGAAATGTTGGTCCCGTTTGAGAGAGAGAGCCAGTCGGTTCAGGATGTAGTAGAGGCCGGTGGACTCTTCGGCCGGGCCGGAGATAATCAGGGGGGTGCGGGCTTCGTCGATGAGGATAGAGTCCACTTCGTCCACGATGGCGAAGTTGAAGCCACGCTGGACGTAGTCGTCCAGGGAGAACTTCATGTTGTCCCGGAGATAGTCGAAGCCGAATTCATTGTTGGTGCCGTAGGTGATGTCGGCGGCATAGGCTGCGCGGCGTTCGGCGTCGGAGAGGCCATGGACGATGGTACCGGCCCTGAGACCCAGAAACCGGTAGATACCCCCCATCCAGGTGGTGTCCCGGCGGGCAAGGTAGTCATTAACAGTAATGATGTGTACTCCCTTCCCGGTGAGGGCGTTCAGATAGGCCGGCAAGACAGCCACCAGGGTTTTGCCCTCGCCGGTTTTCATTTCGGCGATTTTGCCCTGGTGAAGGACCATGCCGCCGATGAGCTGCACATCGAAGGGGCGCATTCCCAGGACGCGCAAAGAAGCTTCGCGAGCTACCGCGAAGGCTTCCGGCAGGAGATCATCGAGCTCCTCGCCATTGTCCAAGCGTTCCTTAAACTCCCAAGTTTTGGCCCGCAGGTCAGCGTCACTTTTGCGTCGCAGTTCCGGCTCCAGGGAAGTAATGTAGTCCACCAGGGGGGCCAGTCGTCTTAATTCACGGTCGTTTTTAGTACCAAAGATTTTTTTCAAGAACCAGCTGATCATAATACTATATAGAGTTGAAAATTGAGTCAGGATTTAGAAAGAATTTTATCATGGTACGGCCCAAGGGGAAAGATACTGGAGGAAACGGTTCACGTCTCACAGATCAAGCATGAGGGGGATTTCGTCACAATCCGGAAACTTCAGGCAGTCCACGCAGTCGGCCCAAACGATGGGGGGGAGGTCTTCTTTAGGGATTATGCGGAATCCGAAGCGCTCAAAGAAGGGGGGGCTGGTGGTGAGGACGAAGACCTGTTTCAAACCCAGGAGACGGGCTTCGCTCAGACAGGCGGACACCAGTCGGGAGCCGAGGCCTTGGCGCTGATAATGGCGAGCCACTGCCAGGGAGCGGATTTCCCCGAGGCCGTCCCAGCAGACGTGCAGGGCGGCGACGCCCAGGATGACGCCCTCGTCTTTCCGATATACCAGGTAATCACGCACCTGGCTGTAAAGGTTGGCCAGGGTGCGGGGCAGGACGTCGCCGCTTTGGGCGAACTCGGCCAGCATTTTTCTGATTTCCGGCACTTCCTTGACAAGAGCTTTTCGAATCATGGTTAGTTGACAGACTTTCATATTTTATAAACAATAGCAATTTTATCATAGAAAGGAAAAGCATGAGCATAATCTCTCAGGATAAATTTGTGCGGCTGGAGTACCGGATGCATTTGAAATCCGGGGAATATGTGCGTGGTTCCGCCGAGGCCCCGGCTTATCTCACTTTTATTGCCGGTTACCAAGAGCTGCTGCCGGGCTTGGAGAGGCGTCTGTGGGGCCTGCAGGAACAGGAAGCGGTGGAGTTTGTGGTGCCGGCGGCGGAGGCCTTCGGGTATTATGATCCCGAGCTGGTACAGGCTTACAGCCGGAAGCGGTTTCCGCCGGAGGTGGAACTCAAGCCAGGGATGAAGGTACTACCAAGCATTTTGCCCTTTCCCCCCGAGCATCCTCTGACAATTAAAGAAATTCGGGGAGATACTGTGGTTCTGGACCTCAATCATCCCTTAGCGGATGAAGATTTATATTATGAAGTGAAGGTCCTGGAAGTGCGGGATGCTACTCCGGAGGAACTGGAACCCTTGCAGCAGTGCCGATCGTGTCGGGAGGAGTCCATGGAGTAGGGTTGAACGATGCGCACGAGGGCGGGGAGAGGGCCAAGTCCATAGTCATCAAGGGCCAAGGCGATAAAACCGGCAGGTGTGTGGCGCAGATGGCAAAAGGCACCCTAAAAGGCTCAAATTTTGGCGGCGGTCTGGTAGGGTTTCCTGGATTTTTGCCAGAATGACTTCCGGGATCATCTTGACTGGGAAGGCCGGGATTTCCTGCCCATGAAATGACCGCGTCAAGCTAAAATTCCCTTGATTTATCACCCTGCCTACCATTGGCATCTTAGCCTTGGCGTGAAAATTTCTCAGGCGGCGTTATACATCTCCCAGGTGGCCAAGAAGGCGTCGGAGAAGGCCCGGCTTTCCACATAACGGCGGGCGGCCCGGCCCATTTCCCGGAGCCGCAGGGGCTCCGCGGCCAACTCCAGAACGGCCCGGGTCAGGCTCTCCTCGGTGGCCGGCACCACCAGCCCGGTCTCCCCTGGCACGATGTTTTCCCTGGGCCCGCCCACATCGCTGACGATCACCGGCAGACCGGAAGCCTGGGCCTCTAACACCACATTGCCGAAGGTGTCGGTGGTGCTGGGGAACAGAAACAGGTCGCAGGAGGCGTAGACCGCGGCCAGGTCATCGCCGGTGAGGTAGCCGGTAAAGACCGCCGGCGCGCCCTGGAGCTCCTGCCGCATCTCTTCATAGTACGGCCCCTCGCCCACCACGACGAGCTTCAGGTCAGGGCGTTCCCGGCAAAGGTTTTTGAAAGTGCGCACCAGCAGGGGCAGGTTTTTTTCCTTGGACACGCGCCCCACATAGAGGATCTTGAAGCCCTGGGTGAGGTGGTGGCGCTTTTCCAAAAAGCCGTTGCGTTTGGCCGGGTGAAAGCGCTTCAAGTCCACCCCCCGGGGGGTGAGGCGCAGTTTATCCGGCCTGAGGCCCTTGTCGGCCAGCTCCGCCGCGGTGCTTTGGGAGAGGACAAAGACGCAGTCGGCCTGTTCGTAAAACCATAGCAAATATTTCCACAGAAAATCCACCAGCCCGGCGTCCTCGGTGAGGTGCTCGGCGTAT
>DYLF01000138.1 GCA_020722205.1 Desulfobacca acetoxidans | reverse complement strand
ACAGTGACGGGAGTATGAGAGATTTTGAAGCCCGTGGTAAGAGTTACCAGTGTGAAGGTCACAGCCCATGAAGGCGGCCAACCCCAGCCGGGGATGGAAAAAGGAGATGGCCAAGAAGTTTTCTCTTTACTGCCAGACGCCGGAAAGTTGCGAGTACCTGACAGGGATCATCAACTCTTCGCCCGGGAGCGTTTTGGCGGAGACAAGGACTCTTGAAAATCTGCCGGAGCGCGTCAATTCCGGGGCTCATGCGATCTTGCTGGAATACCAGGAAGGTCAGCCGCAGTTAGACCAGTGGATCAAGAAAATCTCCGCTGACCCCCAAAATCCCCCGATTTTCCTTTATTTCCAAGAAATATCCACCGAGCAACTCTGGAAGGCGCTGCGCTTGGGAGTAAAGGAATGTTTCAGCCGTCCCATACGTTCTGAGGAGTTTAAGGAGGCGGTTGACCGCTTGGCGGTTCTGCCGCTGGAGGCGGGTCGGGCCGAAAATACCCGAATAATCTCGGTCTTTGGGTGCAAGGGGGGTGTGGGCACCACTTTTCTGGCAGTCAATCTGGCGTTTTTGTTGGCCCAGGAGACAAGCGGCCAGGTGATGCTGCTGGATCTGGACCTGAAATATGGGCAAATGGTGCACTTTTTGGATGCCAAGCCCAAGTATAGCCTGGTGGACGTGATAGAAAACGCCGATCAATTGGAGCGCTCCTATCTGTTGAGTCTGCTTTCTCCCTGCGGGGAGAATCTCTTCTTATTGCCTGCCCCGGTGCGTTTTGAAGACGTGGAAGCGGTCAGCCCGGAGAATTTGGACAAAGTCATGCGTTGGATCAAAGGTCTGGGGGTGTTCAAATACATGGTGGTGGACGCCGGGCATGAGATTGAGGAAGTAAACCTGAAGGCCCTGGACCTCTCGGATAAGGTGATTGTGCTGGTGGCGCCCTCTATCCCCGCCCTCTCCAACGCCAAAAAGCTGTTGGAATTGCTGCACCTGGTCGGGCTTGACGGCCAGGCCCTGGAAGTCTGGCTTAATGCCTGGCAAAAACACGGAGAGTTGACGCTGGCGGATGTCTCAGGTTTCCTGGGGCGAAAGGTGGAGGTTACCCTGCCTGCGGACCCCGACGCCGTGGGGCGCAGCATTAATGAGGGGCAGCCGTTGGTGAGCCTTGCCCCCAGACACCCCTTCTGTCGGGAATTGAAAATCCTGGCGGAGGGTTGGTGGTCGTCTGCACAAGCGGAGAAGAACAGCCCGCGCCGGGGCTGGTGGAAATTTCTGGGGAGGAAGAAATAACCCATGGGACTTATGGCTCGCATCAAAGAACGGACGGCGCAGGAGAGAACCGCCATCATGGCGGGGCGCAGCCAGGACTTGAAAAGGGAGAAGTTTTTTGCCGACTTGAAGGTCAAGGTGCATTCCCGCCTCCTCAACCTGTTGGACCTGACGCGTCTGGGGGAGGCCGACGAAGACCTCTTGCAGGAGGATTTGCGCCGCGGCATCGAGATCATTTTGGCCGAAGAAGGTTTGGCCCTGACCGGTGCGGAAAAGGAGAGGTTGAGTCAGGAGCTCAGGGATGAGCTCCTGGGTTACGGGCCCCTGGAACCCTTGTTGAAGGACCACACTATCGGGGATATCTTGGTCAACGGCTACAACGAAGTATATGTGGAGCGGCGGGGGAAACTGGAGCCTTCGCCGGTGCGCTTTACGGACAATGCTCATCTGCTGAAAATCATTGAGAAGATCGCTTCCGGGGTGGGGCGTCGGGTGGACGAGTCCTGTCCCATGGTGGATGCCCGGCTGCCGGACGGCTCCCGGGTCAATGCCATCATTCCCCCATTGGCCCTGGACGGCCCGGCGCTGTCCATCCGCAAGTTCGCCAAAGACCCCATCCGGGTGCAGAACCTACTGGAATTCGGCACCATCACTGCCGAGATTGCCCAGGTCATGGAGGCCATGGTGAAGGCCCGCCTGAACATCCTCATTTCCGGGGGCACCGGCACCGGCAAAACCACCTTTCTCAATGTCCTGTCCAGCTTCATCCCTCATGACGAACGTATCATCACCATAGAGGATTCGGCGGAATTGCAGCTGCAACAGGAGCATCTGGTGCGCTTGGAAACCCGGCCTCCCAACCTGGAAGGCATGGGGGAGATCACCCAGCGGGACCTGGTGCGCAATGCTCTGAGAATGCGGCCGGACCGCATCATTCTGGGCGAAGTGCGGCAGAGCGAAGCCCTGGATATGTTGCAGGCGATGAATACCGGCCACGACGGGTCGCTGGCCACTATTCACGCCAACTCGACGCGGGATGCCCTCACCCGCCTGGAGACCATGGTGTCCATGGCCGGCTTGAGCATCCCGGAAAAGGCCATCCGCCATCAGGTGGCGTCAGCCATTGATGTGGTCATCCAATTGGCCCGGCTAAGCGACGGCAGCCGCAAGATGATCAGCCTGCAGGAAATCGTCGGCATGGAGGGCGAGATGATCACCATGCAGGAAATCTTTGCCTTTAAGATGATGGGCCTCACCGAAGACCGGAAGGTCAAAGGCCGGTTCATAACGACCGGCATCCGTCCCAAGTTCATGATACGGTTGGAGGAAATGGGGGTACATCTGCCGCCCCAGATATTCCGGGAAAGGTATTA
>DYLF01000137.1 GCA_020722205.1 Desulfobacca acetoxidans | reverse complement strand
CTTCCGCAAGGAACTGGAAGAACTGGCAGCCAAAAGGCCCTCAAAGCCTTTCGTGTTCATCGGCGTAATGGACGCCCCTTACGTCAAGCCCGATGACCGGGGCAAGAATCGCTGGCGCGCCTTGGTTCCCGAAAACGGGGAAAGACCCGATCGGCTTTTCAAGATGGTGAATCGGGTTTTCCGAGCAGTCAAGACCAGCTTCCCTCACATTGACAAGAAAAAGACCAAGATTGTTCTCGCGGGCTTCTCAGGAGGGGGCCGCGTCCTCAGCTCCGTCGGAAAGTGGATGAATCAGACTCCGGAAAGCGATCCCTATGCTCAAGCCTTTCTCACCGCACTCAGCAAGATCGTGTATTTCGATTGCTGGTTCGACCCGGCCGATCTCGACGCAGTCGACACCCTGCTCAAGACTAATCCCAGAGTAAAGGTGGTCGGCACGGTCCACATGGACAAGCCCGCCAAGCACGCGGCTGTTCTGGCAGGCAAATTCAAGATGAAGGCGAGGAAAAGAACCGGCGATCTGGTGGGGCTCAACGGAAGGCTATGGATATTTCGCGAGAAATCCCATTGGGATGCTATGATATCCAGGC
The DNA here is from genome assembly GCA_020722205.1 of Desulfobacca acetoxidans. GTDB lineage: Bacteria > Desulfobacterota > Desulfobaccia > Desulfobaccales > 0-14-0-80-60-11 > DYLF01. The sequence goes on along the minus strand of DYLF01000137.1, from coordinate 2,094 downwards.
TCGGCGATGCTCTGGGCGTCTGACCGCGGGAGACTTGTTCGCAACATCGCTAACAATACCAGTCAGTTAACCGCCGCCCCTCTTGACGTTTCCTTCACGTTATGCTATACGCTCTCTGTCTTGAATGGGAGCTGCCCGGAATCCATTTATAGTCGTTGCCAAAAGAAATGTCCGATTCGTTGGTAGGGGCGGGTTTCAAGCCCGCCCTTCTGCGAAATCCATTCGGAAGAAACTTCTGGCAAACAGTATATACGGCAAGCGTTGTTCTGCAAACAGCCGGAGGTCTTCGAATGGACGTTTCGTCGAAGAGTGAACTCCATGACGAATATTCGAGCGTGTACGCGTTCCTGTGCAGCCTTGAGAGGTTCGGAATCCTCCTGGGCTTGGACAATATAACAACCTTGCTGAGCAACATCGGGGATCCTCAGCGGAGTTTCCCGACAGTTCACATAGCGGGCACCAACGGCAAGGGCTCTACCGCTGCCATGATCTATGGCGTGATGCGTGCCGCGGGTTTCAAAGCAGCGTTGTACACATCGCCCCACCTGAACGATTTTCGTGAGCGGATACGGATAAACGGATCAATGGCGCCGAAAGAATGGGTGGTCGAATCCGCCCGGAAGATCCGAGAGATTTACGACCCCCAGCGCACGACTTTCTTTGAATTCACTACGGCAGTGGCCTTCGATTGCATTGCCAAGGCCGGGCCGGACATTGCGGTCGTCGAGGTCGGCTTGGGAGGTCGGCTGGACGCCACAAACACGGTAGATCCGCTGGTAACGGCCATCACCGACATCTCTCGGGAACATGAGGACTATCTTGGTGTCGGCATCGAGTCCATAGCCCGGGAAAAGGCGGGCATAATAAAGCCCGGGGTTCCCGTGATAACCGGCGCCACAAGGGCTTTGGCACGTAAGGTCATCCATGAGACAGGGAGAGAAAAGTCGGCTCCGGTGAGGCAATTCGGCCATGATTTCGTCGGTATACGCACGTCCCCCGATCGCTTCACCTACCGGTCCGACGGGTTGGTAATAGACGATATTGCCCTAAAGATGGTCGGAGGCCATCAGGTAAAGAACGCGGCTGTTGCCTGCGCAGTCTTGGAGGAACTGGGCCGCAAGGGGTATAGGATTCCGGAGACTGCGTGGCGCGAGGGACTGAGGACCACGGCATTCCCCGGCAGATTCGAGGTTCTCAGGCGATCGCCGGACGTCATAATCGACGGAGCGCATACACCCGAGAGCATGAGACTTGTCAAACACACCTTCAGCAGGTCTTATCCCGGCGCCCGGCCCCTGATCCTCACAGGCATGCTCAGAGAAAAAAACTGGCGGGAAATGGCCGCCATACTTGCTTCCATGGCCGGAGAGGTGGTCTGCGTCCCCCCTCAGAGCGACAGGGCCCTGGACCCGCACCAGCTCGCGGCCCGGATTCGGGAGTCGGGAGCTGAGGCACGTTCATACCCCACCATAGAGAGCGGATTTGGCCATCTCTTGGAAAAGGCCGTGAAAAATGACGCGATACTGGCAGCCGGGTCGCTTTACATGATAGGACCGGTAAGGCGAGCCTGCGGCCTGAAGGACGAGTAAGCCCCAAGTTTGAAATCCAACCGCCAAGCCACCAAGGCCACCAAGAAGAATATATTATTGGGATTTCCTGGTGTCTTCGTGCCTTGGTGGTCAAATCCCTCTTGGTGGCGCCGGCCTCCGTGCAGGCGATTCATTCAATGGCCCGGCAGGGACTCCGGGCGCTACCATATTTCGGGGGTTGTGAACACGGCCGCGGTCGGGCCGGTAAAACGGGCATCTTGCCCGTCATTTGAAATGGTGCGAGACGAATCCTCACCAACAAGACACCAAGCCACCAAGAAGAAGAGAAAGGCAAACCACCAAGACACCAAGAAGAAAATATATAGGGATTTCTTGGTGTCTTGGCGCCTTGGTGGTCGGATCTCCTTTTCCGGCTTTGGTGGCGCCGGCCCCCTGCCGCCGAAGGCGGCAAAGGGCCGACATTTCAGGAGTTCTTGGTGGAGGGGGCCGGGGAGGCCCCTTCTTGCAGGACGCAGCCTCCGGTTGCAACCAAAGCCAACCACCA
>DYLF01000136.1 GCA_020722205.1 Desulfobacca acetoxidans | reverse complement strand
TCTCCCCATTCCCTGGTGCAACCTGCATGGCGGCTTCCTCGCCGGCTTGGGCCTGCTCACCCTTTATGCCTTGGGCGAAGCTGTAAGCCGCCGGCCTTTCTGGCCCTATCTGGGAACCCTGGCCCTGGCCGCTTTGGCTACCCTGATCAATCCTTATGGCCTGCAATACTGGACCTACATCTGCCGGGCCGTTGCTCTGCCGCGGCCCGAAATCACGGAGTGGGCCTCACTCTGGGCGGCCTACCAGGCCGGCTACCTTTGCACCAATCCCGCCTCCCTGGCCGCCATTATAATCTTTGCTGCTATCTTATGGTGGTGGGCCAAGCCCCAGGAGGCCACCCCCTCGCTTGTGCTGGCAGTGACCCTGGTGGTCGGCATCATGCACCAACGGCACCTGATCTTTTTTCTCTTGGCCACCGGAGCCTATCTGCCCCCTTTGCTTACCGCCTTCCTAAAAGACTTCTCTTCCCGGCCCCTGCTCTCCTGGACCAGAAAAGTTGGTTACCGGCTGCCTTCTCTCCTCCTGGCTGCCCTCACCCTGATCTGCACCGTTCAAGTCATCAGCCTTCATCCCTGGGAGCTTAAGCTAGCCACCCACTCCGACGGGAACAAACGGCTCCTCTATTATCCCCAAGGGGCGTTGGCGTTCCTCAGAGGTCATCACCTGTCCGGGAATCTTCTGACCGAATTTGATTGGGGAGAATATCTACTCTGGAACCTTTACCCCCAATGTTTGATCGCCATCGACGGCCGCTTCGAAACCGTCTATCCGCAAGAGGTTTGCCGGCAATACTGGAATTTCAAATACGCCCGGCAAGACTGGCGCCGTTTCCTGACGGATTACCCCCCGGACCTGATCCTCATTTATAAGAAATCCCAGGTGTATCCCTTGGTTGCCCAGGAGGCGGCGTGGCGTCAGGTGTACGCCGACACGGAAACGGCCCTCTTCATCCGACAGGACAGCTTAAGGGGATGGCAAACGACCGCAAACCAGAAAGTAAAGGAAGGGTATGGTAATGACCAGACCGAAAGATAAGACCTTTTGGCTTCACACCGCCGTTTTCTCCTTTGTGGTCTCGGTATTGTTAAATCAATTGGCCTACACCGGCGCAGACCCCGACCTCTGGGGCTATCTGGCCTTCGGCCGCCTGTTTTGGCAGAGCGGCCAATTCCCCTATCAGGATGTCTTCTCCTTTGTACCCACCCTCAACCCCTGGGTTTACCATGAGTGGCTCACCGGGGTGCTGTTTTATCCCCTTTACCTGAAGCTGGGAGGCTTCGGTCTGCAAGCCCTTAAATATGTTCTGGCCTTGGGCACCATGGCCTTGCTTTTTCTGACCGCCCGTCTCCGGGGCGCTGAGGCCGTAAGCGCCTGGCTGGGCATCTGGTTTGTGCAGTTCCTTTTCATTTACGGCTATAGCCCGGTGCGGGCCCAGATTTTCACCTACTTTTTTTTCGCCCTCTCCCTCTATGTTCTGGAAAAAGCCAGACTGCCCGGAAATCGGCGCTGGTTGGCGCTCCTGATCTTTCTCCCCATTCCCTGGTGCAACCTGCATGGCGGCTTCCTCGCCGGCTTGGGCCTGATAGCGCTTTACGGCCTGGGGGAAGCCTTGGCCCGCCGGGCTTACTTGTCATACTTGCTGACCTTGCTGCTCGCCGGCCTGGCCACCCTTATCAACCCTTACGGCTTAAACTATTGGTCTTATATTTTCCACGCCATCACCATGCCGCGCCCGCAGATTCATGAATGGGCCTCCCTGTGGACCGTGTTCCATACCGGCCAACAAAAAATTTACCTCCTGTATATCGGCCTAACGATGGCATTTGCCATCTGTTTGGGGATCAGGACAAAAGGACAGGAGATCACTCCCTGGCTGGTTCTGGCCGTAACTGGTTTCCTGGGTGTCAAACATCAACGACACCTGGTCTTCTTCCTCCTGGCCGCCGGAGCATATCTCCCTGTATTTCTTAATACTTTTTTCGAAAAGTGGTCTCCCCCCCCGTGGGTGGCATCCTGGCGCGCCCGGGTTGGACTGGCATGGCCGACGGCCTTCTTGACGGCGCTGAGCCTGGCCACCGTCTGTTGGTGCCTCAACAAGTCTCCCTGGACCTTGGAAGTGCCCTCCCGTCCCGGCGACATGAAACAGGTCGTCTATTATCCCACCGGGGCCCTGGCCTTTTTACAGGCCCATCAGTTGTCCGGCCGTCTCCTGACCGAATTTGACTGGGGGGAGTACCTCCTGTGGAATCTTTTTCCCCAATGCCGGGTGGCCCTGGATGGCCGCTTTGAGACCGTCTATCCCCCCGAGGTCTGTCAGAAATACTGGGATTTCAAGTATGGCGAGCAGAATTGGCGGCGAATGATCGACGACTACCAACCTGACCTGATCCTGATTTATACCCAATCCAAAGCCTATCCCCTGCTCAGCCGGGAGCCGGGCTGGCAAGAGGTTTATGCCGATGCCCATACGGCCCTGTTCCGGAGAGAAAATAAAACTAGCCAGCCCAAAATCGCCAGTTTTCCATAATCGTCTAATAATTTCATCTATCGCTGCCTGTCACACGTTTTTGTCATCCTGGCTACGACCCCCTTAATCTAGTGGGGGGACACCTCGCGGACAGACGTGGGCAACCATTCTGCAATATTTACCTCTCCCTCTGCGAGAGGGGCAAGGTGAGGTGGGTATTCTACCTTC
>DYLF01000050.1 GCA_020722205.1 Desulfobacca acetoxidans | reverse complement strand
GCTGCAATCATCCCTTTTCATGATGGGCTTTTCATGCTGACTTTCTCTTGGAAGCCAGTCCGCCTATGTTTGGCCCCCGGCGGCGCCCGCCGCCCCGGCCCCTTGAGGTCACAGAGGGTGACCGCAAGATTGACTGCGCCAGGCGTTCCGGCGGCACCCGGCATGGTCCCTCTGCCACCAGCTTTCCTGTCTTGTCCCGGCAGACTCCTTTTCCGTATTGGCAACCCTCCATGTTTAAGTATAATGGGCAATGGCAGCAATGATAAGCAAAATGACGCCGATCAGGCCGGAGGTTGAGTGGAAAAATAAAATACCATTTTCCGGATATATGAAAAGCATCAGTAAGGCCCTGATTATATAAGTGAAAGCAAACAAGGGCTGGCACAAGCCCAGGGAGAAATGCTGACTCAATTCCCTTTCCAGCCTGAAAAAATTTAACCAAAAGTCAGTTTTGTTAGAAGAAACACGGTCGAGAATGGCCAGCCAGAAGATCGCCACATAAAATCCGCTGAACAGAATTAACAATAATAATATGTAGTTATACAAATCAATTTTGCTGTAGAGCAGATAATCAAAGGCTGCCGAGAGAGCGATCATCAGGAGAAGAAGGCCGACAAAACGTCTTCTCGTCATCCAAGGTTGATAATAGTTAATGAAATAACTCAGCCTTTCCTTCTGGACGACAATCTTTCCTTTATCAAGAATTTTGTCCAGGGCCAGTAAAATTACCCCGAGAATCAGGCAAATCAAGGGCATTTTCCGGATCAGGTTTTTTCAGGTTTTGATTTCAGATACCGGCGGGCGGCCTGAACTCCTGCGTCCAAAGCCTTCCGGTTCAACGCCTCGGTGCCCTGGGGCACCCGGGCCAGCACTGCGGCCTCCAGGCTCTTCAACGATACTACCCTGGTCAGAACCGCCAGCGCTCCCAAGGCCACGATGTTGGCCAGCATTTCTCTCCCTATCTGCTCCCGGGCGATCTTGGTGAAAGGAAGGCCGACGGCCTTCGTAGTGGGAAGCTGGGGCACCAAACCCGAGTCCACAATAACCAGCCCCTCTGGTGGCAGGTCAAAAACATATGTGTCGCAAGCCTTCTGACTGAGGCATAGAAGCACCTCTGGCTGGCTGGCCTGAGGATAGTCGATTTCTTCCTCGCTGATCACCACCTCTGCTTTGGCGGACCCGCCCCGCGCCTGGGGCCCATAGCTCTGGGTCTGGCAGACGTATTTTCCCTCGTGTATCCCTGCCGCTTCGGCCAGGATCACTCCGGCCAGGATGATTCCTTGGCCACCGCTCCCGGCCAGTCGTATTTCCAGCCGCTCTGCCATTTTTTTATGCTGGGTTTTGGGTTCCGGGGAAAAATTAGTGTCCCCGGGCAACTAATCGGCAGTCATTGGTTACCGTTTACTACCTACGGCCCCTCGCGCCGCCTCCCGCACTTTCTGGTATTCCTGCGTAAAAATGGGCAGCTCCCGGTCCACCAACACCCCGATGGTGATTTTACCCTCCAGTTCCTCCGGGCTCATGGTGCGGGCCTTTTCCACCCGCACCGCCAGTTCTTTCTGCCGCCGCATCATCTCCGCCGGCCCGCCCAGCTTGTTTGTCCGGCCATACAGGGTATGGCAGTGGCTGATGGCCTCCACCACTGCAAAGCCCCGCTTCTTGATGGCCTGTTCGATCAATTGGTCTAACAGCGTGGCATGGTACACCGTCCCTCGCCCCACCCAGGCCGCCCCTGCGGTCACCGCCAGTTCGGCGATGGAAAAAGGGTGCTCGATGTGACCGTATAGCGACGTGGTGGACAGCGCCCCGTAGGGCGTGGTGGGGGAGTACTGGCCCCCGGTCATACCGTAAGTGTTGTTATTGATGATGATGGCCGTGAGGTTGAGGTTGCGGCGGGCGGCGTGAATGAAATGGTTGCCGCCGATGGCGGTGGCGTCCCCGTCCCCCATGATGACAATGACCTGGAGCCTTGGGTTGGCGAGCTTCACCCCGGTGGCGAAAGTCAGGGCCCGGCCATGAGTGGTATGCAGGGTGTTGAAGTCCACGTACACCGGCATCCGCCCCGAGCAGCCGATGCCGGAGACCAGGACGATTTCGTCCTTGGTGAAGCCGGTGCGGTCGATGGCCCGGATGAGCGCCCCCAACACAATGCCGTTGCCGCACCCCGGACACCAGACATGGGGAAACTTCTTCTCGTGCCGCAGATACTTGTGAATCAGCTTGGTTACTTCGGCCATGGTTTAGATCTCAAGCGGGACGAACTCTGTCCACTGAAAAACGCGCATCCTAAGCAAACGTATGGTTCCAAATCATGAGACCATTGGTGGCACCGGCGGGACGCCGGTGCTACCCTGTACCCCCCCATCACAATTTAACCAGCCTTTCCAAAATTTCCTCGGGCGTAATCAGATTCCCGTCAAGGCGATTCAGTTTTTCCACCCGGGTTTGGCCCTGGTTGATGCGCTTCACTTCCCGGGAGATTTGGCCAAAGTTGAGCTCCGGCACCAGCACGGCCCGGACCCGCCTCAGGTGCGGCTCCAGCAGGCGGCGGGGAAAGGGCCACAGGGTAATGAGCTTGCTGAGCCCCGCCTTGACGCCCCGGTCTCGGGCGTAATTCACGGCCCGCTTGGCGGAACGGGCCACGCTGCCGTAGGCAATGACCAGTACTTCGGCGTCGGCCGCCAGATAGTCCTGCACTAGCTGAATGTCTCCGAAATGCTGACTGATCTTACGATGCAGGCGATTAAGAAAAGGCACGATCTCATCAGGACGTTCGGTGGGAAAGCCATGCACGTCGTGCACCAAACCGGTGACGTGGTAACGGTAGCCGTCCCCGAATACGGCCATGGGCGGCACTCCCCGGGGGGTATCTTCATAGGGGATGTACCATTCCGGCGGCATGTTGGGCCGGAGCCGGTCCACCACTTCGAAGGTTGCGGGGGGCGGCAGGACGATTTTCTCCCGGGTGTGGGCCACCACCTCGTCGGACAGGATGATCACCGGGGTGCGGTATTTTTCCGACAAGTTGAAGGCCTGCACGGTAACCTCAAAACAGTCCCGGGTGGTGGCCACGGCCAGGACGATGATGGGATGGTCCCCATGGGTGCCCCAGCGGGCCTGCTGGACGTCCCCCTGGGAAACGTGGGTGGGCAGGCCGGTGCTGGGCCCGCCCCGCATGACGTTGACGATGACACAGGGCACCTCGGCCATACAGGCAAAGCCCAGGTTTTCCTGCATCAAAGAAAACCCCGGGCCGCTGGTGGCGGTCATGGCCTTGGCCCCGGCCAGGGAGGCCCCGATGACCGCGCCCAGAGAGGCGATTTCATCCTCCATCTGGATGAAGGTGCCGCCCAGGGCCGGGAGCCGCCGACTCATCATTTCACTGATTTCGGTGGCCGGGGTGATGGGATAACCGGCAAAAAACCGGCAACCCGCCGCCAACGCTCCCTCGACCATGGCCTCATTGCCCTGCAGGAGCACTGCCTGGCCTTTGTCCCGTAAGCCGTGAGCCGTAAGTCGTGGGCCGTGTGCTCTCTGTACCATTGCTCAGACCTGCTCTCTCCCGCTCCTCACCCGCCGTTCCTTCCCCCTTCTTTTAGCTAAAGCCCCTAAGCCGTGAGCGTAGCCCTAAACTTGCAACCTGGAACTATTCCTCCGGCAGACCGGCCTTCTTTTCATGCACGCTGATGGCAAAATCGGGGCAGTGCAGCTCGCACCAGCCGCAGCCGGTGCAGCGCTCCGGCCTTACCACCTGAGGCCCCCCGGTCTCATTCCGGCTCAGCACCTGCCGCGGGCAAAATTCCACACACAGTCCGCACTCCTTGCACCAAGCCCGATAGATTTCAATTTCGTAGTTCTTCTTGGGCTTTCCTTGAGAATTCTCCTTGCCCCTTTCCTCCCCCGATTCCTCAGCCAGGCCCGTATTTTTATGGCCCTGCTGTGGTTTTTCCTCCCGCCGGATTGCCATACCGCCCTTGCCTACCCCTGTCCCACCTTTTCGCTTACCTGTTGCCGCCCCATCCTGACCATTATCATACTAATTATTGCCGCCCCATACCATGAAAATTCCAGCAAAAGCTTTTGCTGCCGTCAGGGGGCTCTTCACCCTTTCCTAACCATGCAGCTTCTTCAGAAAATTTCTGAGAATGTTGATTCCTTCCACTGTCAGGATGGACTCCGGGTGAAATTGCACCCCAAAGATGGCATATTCTTTATGTCTGAGGCCCATGATCTCACCCACTGCAGTTTGGGCGGTGATTGACAGACAGTCCGGCAGGGTCTCCCGCCTGACTAAAAGGGAGTGGTAGCGGGTGGCCTCGAAGGGGGAAGGAAGGCCCTGGAAGATATCTTGGCCGTTGTGGTAGATGAGCGAGCTTTTGCCATGCATCAGCCGGGAAGCGCGCACTATCTCGGCCCCAAAGGCAGCGCCGATGGCTTGATGCCCCAAACATACCCCCAGAATGGGGACTTGGCCCGCCAAATGACGAATGGCCGCCACTGAAATCCCGGCCTCCCGGGGCGTGCAGGGGCCAGGCGAAATTACCAGGTGGCTGCACTTCAGACGCGCCAAGTGTGCAAGGTCAATCTGATCATTGCGAAATACCTTCACCTCCGCCCCCAACTGTCCCAGATATTGCACCAGGTTGTAAGTGAAGGAATCGTAATTGTCGATCATTAAAACCATGTCGTCTCTCTCTATTAAAAGTAAATTGGATATGGACTAAAAGCTATGGTTTTACAGGTTTTCTCCGATTGCCTAAAGTCAAACGCCTCTGCCTGGTTTTTACCATAGTCCTGCCGTCGCCATTTCCAGAGAGCGACGTAGGGCCATGGCCTTGTTCACCGTCTCTTCATATTCCCGGGCCGGGTCGGAATCCGCCACGATGCCGGCGCCCACTTGCAGATAAACCTGCCCCTGATGCACTGTAAAGCTTCGGATGGTGATGCAGAAATCCAGGTTGCCTTCAAAGCTCAGGTAGCCCACCGCCCCGGCGTAGGGACCCCGCCGGGTGGGCTCCAGCTCCTCGATAATTTCCATGGCCCGCACCTTGGGCGCCCCGGCCACGGTGCCGGCCGGAAAAGTGGCCTGGAGCAGATCCACTCCATCCCGCTCGGCCGGCAGCTCTCCCTCCACCTGGGAAACGATATGCATGACATGGGAATATCTTTCAATGCTGAACAACTCCGGGACGCGCACGCTGCCGATCTTAGCTACCCGGCCCACATCGTTGCGCCCCAAATCCACCAGCATGATATGTTCGGCCCGTTCTTTGGGATCGTTTAAAAGCTCCTTCTCCAAGGCCTTGTCCTCCTCTGGAGTTTTTCCCCGCGGGCGGGTGCCGGCGATGGGGCGATAGGTGATCTGCCGCCCCTCCAAACGCACCAGAATTTCCGGCGAGGCCCCCACCAGTTGCAGCGGCCCCAGGTCAAGATAAAACATGTATGGTGAAGGATTGATGCAACGCAAAGCCCGGTATAGATCCAGGGCATCCCCCCGCCATGGCGCCCGAAAACACTGAGACAGCACTACCTGGATGACATCGCCGGCGGCAATATACTCTTTGCCGCGCAGGACCATGGCTTGAAACTCTTCCGGCGTGAGGTTGGAAGTTAGGAGAAGTTTATCCTCCGGCGGCGCCGGCGACCGAGGCGCCGGTTGCCGCAGGCTGGCGATAATCTCCTGAATCCGCACCATCGCCTCTTCATACTGCTTCTTAAGGGACCTCCCCGGCCTTAAGTGGGCCAGCACCACCACCTTGATGGTCTGGCGCAGATTGTCAAAGATCAACAGATGGTCCGCCAGCATGAATTGAGCCTCCGGCACGGGGGTCGCCGGCTTGCTGTCCGGCAGCCGTTCAATGTAGCGCACCATATCATAGCTCAGGTACCCCACCAGTCCTCCCCAGAACCGGGGCAGCCCAGGGGGCGGGGCAGCTTGGAACCCGGCCAGCACCTGACGCAAATGCTGAAAGGGATTCCGGCCTGGAGCCAACACCTGCCGGATTCCCTGGCTTTCTAAACTCACCTCCCCGTTTTGCACGGTAAAAAACAAGGACGGCTGAAAACCAAGAAAGCTGAAGCGCCCCCATTTTTCGCCCCCCTCGACGCTCTCCAGCAAAAATGACGGCCCCCGCCCCCGTAGCTTCTTATAGGCTGACACCGGCGTGTCCAAGTCCCCCAAAATCTCCCGGTACACCGGGACCAAATTGCCTTCGCCGGCCATCTCCTTAAAACCCGCCAAGTCCGGTATCACCATAATTCAGTCCACCAATTGTCAATAATTTTTTGGCTTTAGAGCGAGTAATATCACCCTTCGGTTATAACCGAAATAGTGTGGGTCAAGGCCAAGTCGCCACAATACTGGGCCCGCCACCTAGAACCTGGAAGCCAGCGGCCAAAAAAGCCGTGTCCTCTGCAGGCCACGGCTTTTCTTTCAAATAACCGGGGCCCCTCCCATGAGGGGCCCCGCATATGATAAACCTCACCGGTGGGCTCACCTCATGGGCCCGAGCATTCGCACCACCAGCACCAATTTTCCTTCAGTCTGGAATATCCCTTTAATTTCATTGCCATAAACAAATTATATTCAAACCGCTCGAAAAGTCAACTGCTTTTTCTTTTGACCCTGGTCAGCGCCTGCAAGAGGTTTCCCGGGCCTTAAGGCTTTCCGCCAATTTCCTCTGATAGGCCCGCCATCCTGGACACCAACGGATATGCCAACGCCAAATCCGACCCAAAAAGGAGGTTGGCTTCCTTTCGCTATAGCTGCGCAACTTGCATTTCTCGCAATTCGACTGCATATAACCTCCTTACTACAAAATAAATTTTCAGACATAAATTTTCAGCCGGCTCGGAACTGAGCTATCAATCGCCAACCACTAACTCTTTCTCATCCTTTTTCTCGGTCTCCCCTTCCCGTTCCGCAACTTCGCCACCCGCCCCCCTGGTCACCACCTCCCGATACCACAGACTCTGCTGCCTGGCCTCAGCTTTGCGATGCGCGCAGGGAGCGTAGCCGCACACCGGGCATTCGGGGTCCAGGCAAGGATCCAGCTGAACCAACACGTCCGCTTGGCCAGCGAAATGAGCATTAAAGATGGCCTCCAGGTCCTTGACCTCCCGGTGCCCGGCTTCCAAAGATAGGTCCCGCGGCAGAGTGAGGTGAAAGTCGAGCAACACCCGGTTCCCCGCCCGGCGGGCCCGCAGACGGTGGATGTCGATCCACAAACTCTTACGATGAGTCCGTAAGATGGCGCTGATCTCCTCCAACAGCTTCGGGTCCGAGGCATCCATCAGCGCCGCCGACGACTCCCGCATCAATTTCCCTCCGGTGATCAGAATATTCACCGCCACCAGACAAGCCACCATGCCGTCAAGCCACAGCCACCCACTCCACTGCGTCAGCCCCAGCCCCAGCAGCACACCCGCTGAGGTGTAGACATCGGTAAGGAGATGCTCGCCGTCAGCAACCAGAGCCAATGACCGAGTGCGCCGTCCCACCTGCACCAACCCCAGTGCCAATAATAAGTTGACCAGGCTGATGGCCAGCATTATCAGCACCCCTTTATCCAATTTCCGCAGAGCGGCGGGATGAAAAATCTGCGGCAGAGCTGTGTAAAATATCGCCAAAGCAGCCAAGATGATTAGAGCCCCCTCAAAACCGGCGGAGAAATACTCCACCTTGCCGTGTCCATAGGGGTGGGACTCATCCGGATGTTTAGCCGCCAATACAATGCTGTAAAGGGCAAATCCCGAGGCCGCCACGTTGATGATGGACTCCAAGGCGTCAGAGAGGATGGCGGCGGAACCTGTCAGCCAGGCGCCATAGAACTTCCCAATCATCAGCGCCGCGCCCACCAGCACTGAGGTGCTGATGGCCCATAACCGATTCCGAAACTGCCTGTCCCCCCGAAATATTTTTTCCATACCGACCTTTTTGCCTTTTCCCGTGGTTAACCGTTTCGCTCCTTCCTTATGCCTCCGCTCCCCGGTTTCTCCCCCAGGGTCTCAAGGATGGCCTGGTGCAACTTCCCATTGCTGGCGACCACATTGGGCGAGGTCAACTCGAAGACTCCGCCGTCAAAAGTGCTCAGCCGACCCCCGGCCTCCTCAATAATCAGGGACCCGGCCGCCGTATCCCAGGGTTTAAGATTCTCCTCCCAGAAGCCGTCGAGACGGCCGCTGGCCACGTAGCACATATCCAGCGCGGCTGAGCCGGCCCGGCGCACCCCTTGCGCCCGGGAGATCAGGCGGCTAAGGCGCGCCATAGTCTGCGGCAGTCTCTGCCGGACGTCGTAAGGGAACCCTGTGGCCAGCAAAGCCGACTCCAGGTTGTCCGTTGGCGAGACCCTGATCTCCTGACCGTTAAGCCAAGCACCTCCCCCTCTTACCCCTTCAAACAGCTCATCCCGAAGGGGGTCATAAACCACTCCGTACTCTACCCGTCCCTTTCTCTCATAGGCTATCGAGACACAAAACATCGGAAAACCATGGGCAAAATTCACCGTACCATCCAGGGGGTCTATTATCCAACGGTGTCCGCCCTTCTGGAGGCCCAGGCTCTCAGTTAGTGTCTTTTCTTCTGCCAGAAAACAATGCTCCGGAAAAACCTGGCGGATGAGGCCTATTATGATTTCCTGAGACTCAAGGTCGCTTTCGGTCACCGGGTCGATGGTGCCCTTCAGAATGACCTGGTGCGGCTTGAGATAATTCTGGCGCAGCATCGCCCCCGCCGCCAAGGCCGATCGCTTCCCCACTTCGATAATCTTAGGATTCATAGTCTCTTTCTCATATTCCAAAACTTAACACCGTTATGCTGAGATGCGATAGCTCCTTCTTAAACTTGCAACCTAGAACTTGAGACAAGCTTTTCACCTTTTTCTCACCGCTTGGGTTTTCCACTTTTTCTCCTTTTACCTGGATTTGCCGTCACCTTGACCGCGACCGGCGGTCTCACCGGAGTAAACAGGGTTACGGTCAACAGCCCCGTGAAAAATCCCCCCAGATGGGCCAGCCAGGCTATGGCCCCCCCCTGTTTGAGACCGTAAAACTGGAGGAGCAGCCAGATGGCCAGCCAGAAAAAGGCTGGCAAGCAACGTCTCTCCGGTTTGAGGCGCCAAAATACCAAGGTCAGGATCGGGCGCTGCGGCAGGCGCCACAGATATCCACCCATGATCCCGGCTATGGCCCCGCTGGCCCCGATCAGGGGGGCATTCATTGTGCTGGCCGCCAGCACGTGAAATAAACAAGCGAAAAAACCGCAAAAGAGATAAAAGGTCACAAAACGCAGGTGCCCCAAGTCTTCCTCCAAAGCCTCCCCAAAGACCCATAAGAACCACATGTTGCCGATGAGATGCACCCAGCCGGCATGGAGAAAGAGGGACACAAAGATGGTGGCCAGAAGTTGCAGCGATTTGCCGGACAAGAACAGCTTGTGGCTCAATCTGGCCGGTACTGCTCCACCCCGCCAAAACAGCGCCAAGGCGGCCTGATCCCCGATCTTCAGTTGATAGCAGAAGACCGCTACATTGAGGGCAATCAATCCCAGAGTTGCCCAGGCCCATTTCTGATGTATCGGGATACCCCGAAGAGGTATAATAGGCATAGTTCGTGTGCCGTAAACCGGGCCGCGAGTAGAAAGCAACCAGTCCCTGCCGCTTCCTGCTGACTGGTTACTGATTACTGCTATTCTAAATGACTTCCTTCTCCCTGTCCAGGATGAGCCTGCAGCCGGGAGGGTAGTTGACAAGTGCCTTTTATTAAGATTAAATTAAATCCATGCTCAGGCCGAAGAAGAAACTATACATCAAGACTTTTGGCTGCCAGATGAACGTCGCTGATTCCGAATTGATGGCCCAGGTGTTGGCCCAGGACTATGACCTGACAAAGAGCCCGGAGGAAGCCGACCTTTACCTCCTCAATACCTGCGCCATCCGGCAGAAGGCCCAGGATAAGGTGGCGAGCCTGCTCGGCAGCCTCAAGACCTTAAAACAGCGCCGCCCCCAAATGTTGATCGGGGTAGGCGGTTGCGTGGCCCAGCAGGAAGGGGAACGCCTCCTCAGATTATCCCCGCACCTGGCCTTGGTCTTCGGCACTCATGGCATCTATCGTCTCCCCCAACTCGTGCAACGGGCAACTCAAGGACGTATCGTGGATGTGGCCTTCTCGGACGGCTACCCTCCCCTACCCCGCCGTTGTTGGCAGCCTGGGCAGGTTAAAGCCTTGGTGCCTATCATGCAAGGATGCAACAACTTTTGCTCATTCTGTGTGGTCCCCTACGTACGGGGCCGGGAGTACAGCCGTCCCCCAGAGCACATCGTGGCGGAAGTCAGGGGCTTCTTGGCCGCCGGCGGCCGGGAAGTGACCTTACTCGGCCAAAACGTCAACTCTTACGGTCGGGGGCTGCCGGCAGCCGTGACTTTTCCACAGTTGCTGAGGCAATTGGCTGAACTGCCGGGACTGGCCCGCCTGCGCTTCGCCACCTCCCACCCTCGGGACCTTTCCCCAGACCTGATCGCTGCCTGGGCGGAACTTCCTCCCCTGTGCGAATATTTGCATCTACCCATCCAGTCCGGCTCCAACCGCATCCTGGCTGCCATGAAACGCGGCTACACTCGAGAAGATTATCTGCACAAGGTGGAAAAACTACGACAGGCTTGCCCCGGCCTTAGTCTCGGCACTGACCTGATCGTCGGTTTTCCTGGTGAAACCGAGCATGATTTCCAGGACACCCTTAACCTTGTTCGGGAAGCTCGCTTCGACGTCTCCTTCTCCTTTAAATTCTCACCCCGTCCTCAAACCCGCGCCGCCGCTTTCCCGGATCAGGTGCCCGAGGAGGTCAAAGCCGACCGCCTCAGCCGCTTGCAGGCCTTACAGGCTGAACTCACCCTCGCCGCTCATCAGCGCCTGGTAGGCCAGGTGCAGGAGGTGCTGGTGGAGGGTGCCAGCAAACGGTCTCCCCAAATACTCACCGGGAGGCTGCGCACCAACCAGGTGGTCAATTTTGCCGGTCCTCAAGAATTGGTGGGCCGCTTGACCCGTGTCTTAATCATTGAAGCCCATCCCCATTCCCTGAGAGGGGAATGGGCGCTGCCGCCCCAAAGTTCCTGATTAGCGGGGATTGCCCCAGGGCCGTCCCAAGGAGGGTACCATGTTGAGACAGATGGTGGTTTCGGGACTGACCATAGACCCTTTTACCAACAGCCCCATCATGATTCTCAAGGACGTCAACTCGGACAAGGCAGTCCCTATCTGGATCGGCTTGCTGGAGGCCACCGCCATTGCCAGCGAGCTGGAAAATATTAAATTCTCCCGCCCCATGACTCATGACCTCTTGAAAAATGTCATGGATGCCGTGGGTGTGCAAGTAACCCGGATAGAAGTCTGTGACTTGCGGGACAATACCTATTTTGCCCTCATTCACCTGAAACATGAAGGACGGGAGCAGCAGATCGACGCCCGTCCCAGCGACGCCATCGCCCTGGCCCTGAGGACCAAGGCCCCCATCTTTGTGGCTGAGATTGTCCTCCAAAAGGCCCGGCGGGTGGACCTCTCCGCCCAAGAGGCCATCACTTCCGAAGATGCCAAAAAATGGACGGAAATCCTGGAAGGTCTGGACCCGGAAGATTTCGGCAAGTATAAAATGTAGTTTTCAATTTTTTGTTCATTTGAATTACCTATCACTCAGCAGCTCACATTACTGATGGAAAAAGCCGGCATGAGCTTTTTATGATCGATCTGCATACCCACACCATTTATAGCGATGGGGAGCTGGTTCCCGCGGAGCTCTGGCGCCGGGCTCAAGTCAAGGGCTATCGCTTTCTGGGGATGACCGACCATGTGGACGCCTCCAACTTCCAACAGGTGTTTAACAAACTTAAGGCCGCCGCCCAGAGCCTCAGGGGAATTGGTCCGCCGGAAATCATCCCCGGTCTGGAGTTTACCCACCTACCCCCTGAACTCATCACCTCCCTGGTGGCTCAGGCCCGAAACCTTGGGGTGCCTCTCATTGTGGTGCATGGCGAAACCCTGGCCGAACCCGTAGCTCCCGGCACCAATCGGGCGGCCCTGCTGGCGGACATTGATATCCTGGCCCACCCCGGTCTTATCACTCCGGAGGACGTCGTCCTGGCCAGAGAGCGCGGCATCTGCCTGGAAATCTCGGGTCGTAAGGGACACTGTCTGGCCAACGGCCATGTGGCCAAACTGGCCATGGAAGCAGGTGCCCAGCTCCTGGTCAATACCGACTCCCACAGCCCTGGCGATCTTATCAGCCGGGAGGCGGCCGAACGCATCGCCCAGGGCGCCGGCCTCACTGCTTCCCAAGTGCAAAACCTCTTCGCCCAAGCTGAAGCCTTGGCCCAACGCCTGGCGCAAAACTCCGTACTCTAAACATTGTGATCTTCGCTCGCCCACATTCATCAGGCAAATATCAATTAGCGATTGAGGCCGCAGCCAATACTGTGAATCTAAAACCTTGAACTTTGCACTCCAGCGCCTGGCCCTGACCATCCTGGAATTTTTTCTCCCCCGCTTGTGTGTGTTTTGTGGGGCCCCGGTGGGGGTGGAAGCCGCAGTGGCCGTCTGTCCGGAATGTGAAGGACAGATAAGCTGGGTTGACAGTCCCTTGTGCCCCCGCTGCGGCGCCGTTTTTATCTCCCGGGAAGGGGTGGATCATCTCTGCCGCGATTGTCAGCAAGACCCACCACCCTTCACTCGGGCCCGGGCTGCCGCCGTGTACGACGGCCCTGCAGCCGATGCCATTCGGCGCCTCAAGTACAGCCGCCGCCTGGATTACCTGGCCGTTATGCAGCACTGGCTGAGAAGACCACACTGTCTGGAGCTTATAGCTGCCGCCGACTTAATTGTACCTGTGCCTTTGCACGTTCGGCGACTAAAGGAACGCGGCTTCAACCAGGCGGTCCTGTTGGCCCGTGCCTTTCCTGAATCACCTTTGAGCCTGGAGGCCTTGACCCGGGTGCGCTATACCGCTCCCCAGGCCGGCCTTAAGCCGGCCGAGCGCCGGGACAACGTCCGCCGGGCTTTCCAGGTACCACGCCCCGAAGTAATCAAGGATAAAAAGGTTCTTTTGGTGGACGATGTGTATACCACCGGCGCCACCGTCCGGGAGTGCGCCAAAGCCTTGCTCCAGGCCGGGGCCAAACAGGTGGAGGTGCTCACTGTGGCTCGCGTCCGTCCCGCCTGAAGAAGGTTCGGTTTTATGTTCGATACCGCCCACAAGGTCATCGACCGCCAGGAAGCCGCCCGCTGGGTAAAGGAGCTGCAAAACAAAGGCCGCAAAGTGG
The DNA here is from genome assembly GCA_020722205.1 of Desulfobacca acetoxidans. Lineage (GTDB taxonomy): Bacteria > Desulfobacterota > Desulfobaccia > Desulfobaccales > 0-14-0-80-60-11 > DYLF01. The sequence goes on along the minus strand of DYLF01000050.1, from coordinate 4,822 downwards.
TCTTCACCAACGGCTGTTTTGACCTTCTCCACCCCGGCCATGTGCTTTACCTGGAGCAGGCCCGCGCCCTGGGAGACGCCCTTATCGTGGCTGTAAACACCGACGCCTCCGTGACCCGCCTGGGCAAAGGTGAAGGCCGCCCCATCAACTGCGAGACCGACCGGAGCAGGCTTTTGGCCGCCTTGGCCTGTGTAAACCGGGTGGTGCTGTTCGATGAAGTCACTCCCTTACAGATTATCACTGAACTTAAGCCCGACATTCTGGTGAAGGGCGGCGACTACCGGTTGGCAGAGATCGTCGGCCGGGAAGTGGTCCTTTCTTACGGCGGCCAGGTTAAGGTCATACCCCTGGCAACCGGCTATTCCACTACGGCTCTGCTCAGTCGCATCCGCCAGACCTGAAAAAGCCGTGGTTCCGCCTTCTCCGGCTAAGACCCGCAGCCATGATGGTCTGCTCCAATTTTTAAAGTTATTTTCTGAGAATGCCGAAAAGAAATTAAACCACTATTAACAGGGGCCAGCCATGAGACAGGCAGTGAGCCGGTGGCTAAGCGAGGAGAGGGCTGCAGTAAGTTCGGAATATGTCATTCTCATCAGTCTGATTGCCTTGGCTATCTTTTCCGGCGTACAACTCTTCGGCCAGACTGTGGCCGGTCTTTATAATCGCCCGGAACTCAACCAGGCCTTCGGTTCCTGAGACCACCTGCCCCTTCTGCAAGTTAGGGGCAAGACTCCCCGAACCTGGTATTTTCCTTTCAAAACTACACTCTTTCAGGTATATTGCCTCCTAATGATATATTCAGGTTTGGGCAATTTTATCTGGTCAACACTTTTCCCCATCACGTTTATCAGTGAACAGACATAAAGGTGTAGTCAGGTGCCATGACCATCTGCTCACCATTTACTGCTCACGACTCACCTCAAACTAACTATGGCGGTGCGTTTGGAAATCGGCTGGCGTCCTGACCTGGTGGACGCGGAAGGCTTGGCTCTGTGCCGTCAGGCCAAGGAGTATTTTGACTTTGACATCGCCTCCGCCCGGGTCTTGCGGGTTCTGACCCTCGATCTTGACCTGCACCCATCGGAACTGGAGAGCATCCGCCAAGAGGTCTTCACCCACCCGGTAACGCAAATCTCCGGTTTCACTCCCCTGGCCCGGGACTTTGACTGGGCCGTCTGGGTGGGCTTGCGCCCCGGCGTGCGGGACACCGCTGGCGCTGTGGCTCTGGAGGCTATTGCCGCCTATCTCGGCCGCTCCCTGCCGCCGAAGGCGGCGGTGTTCACCTCCAAACTTTTTCTTTTGCAGGGCGCTCCCTTGAACCGCGTCCAGGTGGAGAGGCTGGCCCGGGAACTCCTCGCCAATGACCTGATCCAGGAATTTCGCCTTTTTTCCAGAGAGGAGTGGGACCCCACCACCGGCTTGGGTCTGATCATTCCTCGGGTGGAGCTGCACCATCAGCCCTCGGTAGCAGTCTTTGAATTGGACTCCGTGGACACCCTGCGGAAACTTAGTGAGGACCGCCACTTGGCCCTCAGAGATCAAGACCTCCCCATCATTTGGCATTATTTTCACCGCCCCGAGGTCAAGGATAGGCGGGCCCAAGTAGGCCTGGGTCCGCCCACTGACGTGGAGTTGGAATACCTCGCCCAAGCCCGCAGCGACCATTGCAACCACAACACCTTCCGGGGCCGCTTCATTTATCGGGACCTGGCCACCGGCGAGGAGATGGTTTTGGATAATCCCTTTAAGCAGTGCATCGAGGCGCCTACCCGCTGGCTCGCTAATCGCAAAGAGTGGGTGGTCTCGGTGTTGTGGGACAATGCCGGAGTGGGCCACTTCGATGAAGAACATTGTTACGTCATCAAGGGGGAGACCCATAACTCCCCTTCAAACTTGGAGGCTTACGGCGGTTCCCTCACCGGGATAGTCGGGGTCTACCGGGATCCTTTAGGCACCGGGCGGGGCGCCCGCCTCATCGGCGGCCTTTACGGCTTCTGTACCGGACCTCGCCACTATGCCGGGCCGCTTAATCCCAGATTACATCCCCGCCGGCTGCTGGACGGGGTCATAGCCGGGGTCAAGGACGGCGGCAACAAAAGCGGCGTGCCCACGGTCAATGGCTTTCTGTACTTTGATGAGAGTTACTTGGGTAAATCCCTGGTATTTGTGGGCGCCTTGGGGATCATGCCGTACGAGTTGCAGGGGCAACCGGGGTCGGCCAAATCCGCCCGCCCCGGCGACCTCTTGCTGATGTGTGGTGGGCGCGTTGGCAAGGACGGCATCCACGGGGTCACTGCTTCTTCGGAGGTGTCCAGCCCCGGCACCCCGGCCGGCCACGTTCAGATCGGCGATCCCTATACTCAGAAGAAGATGCACGACTTTCTCCTGGAGGCACGGGACGCCGGCTGGCTCAACTTCATCACCGACTGCGGCGGCGGCGGCCTATCCTCGGCAGTGGGGGAGGCGGCCCGTCTGGCCGGCGGCGCCGAAGTCTGGCTGGACAAGGTGCCACTGAAATATAAGGGCCTGGACCCTTGGGAAATCTGGGTGTCTGAATCTCAGGAACGCATGATCGTGGCCATCGCCCCGGAAAACCAGGGACTGTTTCTGGAACTGGCCCGCAAACACGAAGTGGAAGCCAAGAGTATAGGTCGCTTCACCGACACCGGCGTGCTTCTTCTCAGGTTCCACGGGCGGCCTTGTGCCCACATCGACCTGTCGCTCCTGGAACAGGACTTTCCGCCCTGGGAATTTGAGGCCGAATGGCTGGCCCCTGCCATGCGCCTCAGCGAACCAGTGTTGGGGGAAGTCGCAGACCAGCGGGCGCTACTCCTCGCCATGCTGGACCGCCCCAATGTTTGCAGCCGCGCCTGGATCACCCGCCAATATGACTACGAAGTCCAAGGGACCAGCGTGATTAAACCACTCATTGGCCGGGCGACTCCTATTCCGGCCGACGCCGCCGTGCTCCGCCCCCTGCTCCACTCTAACCGGGGATTGGCCGTCAGTCTGGCCCTCAACCCCGCCTTTTCCCGTATCGACACATACCACATGGTGGCTGTCACTATTGACGAAACGGTGAGACGACTGCTGTCCGTGGGAGGCGATCTGGACCACATCGGCGGAGTGGACAACTTCTGCTGGCCCAGCGTGGAATATCATCCACAGAAAAACCCCGACGGCAAATACAAAGCCGCTCAACTGGTGCGGGCGGTGTGGGCTCTCAGGGATATGTGCCTGGCTTATGGCGTCCCCTTGCTCTCCGGCAAGGATAGCATGTATGTGGACGGCCTGCTGCCCGGGGCCTTCGGCGAAATACACCGGGTCTCAGGCCTGCCTACCCTGTTTTTTACCGCCGTGAGCGTAATACAAGATGTCCACCGGGCCGTCACCCCTGACCTCAAAAACCCCGGCGATCTTATTTACCTCTTGGGCGATACCCGGCCTGAACTGGGGGGGTCCGAGTTCTATGAACTGCTGGGTTACACAGGGCTCAGCGTGCCGGTAGTGCGCCCACAGGAGTTTTTGCCTTATTACCGCTGCCTCACGCAAGCAATCCAGGGCGGCTTGGTAGCCTCAGCCCGGGGTCTTTATCGCGGCGGTCTCGGAGTCCACTTGGCGCTGGTCAGTTTGGCTGGCGGACTGGGCGTGGGGGTGGATCTTAGTGACCTCCTTCCCCAGGCTCCGGCCTATGCCGCCCTTTACTCCGAATCCGCTGGCCGCTTTCTGGTAAGTATCGCCCCCCAACACCAGCGGGAATTTGAGGCACTGTTTCAGGGCCAGCCCCTCACCTGCCTCGGCGAAGTGCGCCCGGACCAATTCTTTCGGGTTAGCCGCGGTGGCCGCACCCTTATCGAAACTTCTCTGTCCGCTCTCCAGGCCGCTTGGCAGAGACGCTTCGGCCAGCTTATTTGAAGCTTTGTCCACCGGCTTGAGAGGAAGAGGACGAGTGAACCTTAATACTCGTACTCTTCCCTTAGATAAAATGTTGGCATTTAATGATTTTTGGGTTGAACGGCTTAAAGACGTTAGGGAATGGTAAGAAATACCACTGTTGCCGATGGGGAAATACGGACTTTTTCCTTGTACCCCCCAGTCGGCCTTAAGTAATCTGGTCAAGCAAGGACGGCAGGTTATATACCGATAGCAGCGGATGGAGGTGAATGGATTAACATTGGATTATCAGGCGGCCAGGCGGCTCTTGATCTCGGCCATATCCTGCTCAAGCTTCTGAATCCGTTGCGCCAGCTTTTCATGCTCCTCCCGCCGCACAACGACATCATAAAGCTTGTCCAGACGCTCGTTGGTCTCGATAATTAGCCTGGTATTTCCCACTATCTCCATGCTTAAGGAAGACTTTAGGTCATCCGTGCGCTTAATAAAATCAGAGTAAACAGTATCTAAACGCATATTGGTTTCATTCTGGCGCCCGTTGAGTTCTTCACGGACGGCATCGATACGCCCTGTCAGTTCCGCGCGCATCTTGTCCATACGCTGGTTGGTTTCGTCGAAGCGTCCTGTCAATTCGCCGCGCACTGCGTTGATAATACTGTTGGTTTCGTCAATACATCCCGTCAGTTTCTCCCGCACCGTGTCAATACGCTCCGTCAGTTCCTCCCGCACCTTATCGATACGCTGGTTGGTCTCGTCGATGCGTCCTGTCAATTCGCCCCGCACTGCGTTGATAATACTGTTGGTTTCGTCAATACGTCCCGTCAATTCCTCTCGCACCGTGTCAATACGTCCCGTCAATTCCTCTCGCACCGTGTCAATACGTCCCGTCAATTCCTCTCGCACCGTGTCAATACGTCCCGTCAATTCC
>DYLF01000049.1:13468-18363 GCA_020722205.1 Desulfobacca acetoxidans | reverse complement strand
GTGATGACCCTGACCCCATGTTTGGCCAGTCGTTGGCGCAGGCCGGAGAGATAGACGGTGAGCCCCCCCTTGGCGGCCCCGTAGATGTAATTACTGGCGCGGCCCCGCTCGCCGGCCACCGAACTCAGGGCGATGATAAAGCCTTGTCGGCGCCGGGCCAGGTCGGCGGCCGCGATCTCCAGAATGCTCACCGCCCCCAGGAGGTTGGTCTCCAAAATTTTTCGGGCGGCGGCGAAATCCTCTTGGGCTTGGTTCTGGTCGCCCAGATAACCGAAAGCCAGCAAGACCCCGTCCGGAGGGGGGTGAAGCCCCTCATAAAAGCCGCGGTGCGAGGCGAAGTCGGTGGCGTCGAAAAAGCAGGGCACGGCCTTCACCTGGTAGCGGGTTTGCAGGTCTTGCGCCTCTCTGTGCAAGGAGGCCAGACCGCGGGAGGCCAGATACAGGTGGGCCTTTTCCGCCTGGGCGAAGCGGTGGGCCACCGCCCGGGCAATCTCCGAGTTGGCTCCCAGAATCAACAGATACACGGTTACAACTCCAAGCGGCGGGACAGCAGGGAGTTAAATTTCCGCCGCAGCCCCAGCCTCTCCCGCCACTGCAAGAATTCATCCCGTCGGGGGTAACTCCGCCGCACCACCTCCGCAGACAGACGGGCGTCTTTGGTCAGGTAGTGGCGGCCGCCGTAGGCCAACACCATACTGTCCAGAGCCGACAACAACGGAAAAAGCTGCGGTTGGATTTTGAAGTCCAGGGCCAAGGAATAGCCGGCCAAAGGAAAAGACAAGAAATTATCATTGGCCGGGCCGCACCGCTTCAGGACGGCCAGAAAAGGGCCGCAGCCGGCGGCCGCCACCCGCGCCAGGATTTCCCCCAGCCCGGCCAACCCGGCGGCTTGGGGCAGAACAAAATGGTATTGCATAAAACCCCGGCGGCCATACAACCGGTTCCAGTGGCGGAGGCGATCCAGGGGAAAGAAAAAGCTGTCCACCGTGGTAAGGCGCGCTGCCGCCGACGCGCCGGCTTTAAGATAATAGAGACGGTTGAACAGGGCCAGGCTATAGCGGTTTAGAGTAAAACCGGGCAATTCCACCGGGCAGGACCAGGTTTTGCCGGCCGGCGCCCGAAGTCCGCCGCCCGGCGCCGGTTCCCCTAAGATCAGCAGGCCTCGTCCCAGAAAGGCCCCCTTGGCCAAGGCATCCACCCAAGCCACTGAGTAAGCGGCGCCGTGCTCCTCCTCCACACGCCACACCAACTCCGCCAGATTAGCGCAGGGGATGAGCCTTTCTTGCATGTAGGCGCTGGCTGTCCGCTGAAGCTGTAAACTGACGGTGAGTATCACCCCGGTAAGCCCCATCCCCCCGCAGGTGGCCTGAAACAAGGCCGGATTCTCTTCCCGGCTGCACCGCACCACCTCTCCCGAGGCCAGCATAACTTCCAGACCCCGGACATACTCGCTGATACAGCCGGCTAGGTGATGGTTCTTGCCATGGATGTCACTGGCCACCGCGCCTCCCACGGTGACGTATTTGGTGCCGGGCAGCACCGGCGGCAACCACCCCCGGGGCAGAAAAACCTCCAGTAGGTCCTTCAGGCTGACGCCGCTTTCACAGACCACCAGGCCGGTTTGAGGGTCGAAATCAAGGAGGCGGTCAAAGCGCCGGGATAGAATGACCCGGGGATTAAGGGCCGCATCCCCATAACTGCGCCCGGCCCCGTGGACAATGCAATCCGGTAGCCGGGCCAACAGGGCGGCCAACTCCTCCCCGCTCTCAAAGGTGTGCGGGCTGGCCTCGATTTGCGGGTAGCGTCCCCAACCACACAGTCTCATACCGACTCCCGAACCCGTCAGCCGCCGACATAAAGCACCAGATACCAGTGAACCAGCCACCCCAAAACGACCGTCTTTAGAAAGCCATCCCGCCACAGGGCCAGGGTGGGCGAGGCGCTTTGCTGCTGCACCAGGGTGAGCTGCAAAAACCGCAGGAATCCCAGCACCACCCAGAAGCTGGTGAGGTACAGCTGTCTGCCCCCATGCCTGGCGATGGTTTCGGCCGATAAGGTATAGAGCAAATAAGCCACGATGGTCACCGCGGCCATGACGGCCATGGCGGTGGAGATGAATTCCAGGCTGTAACCGCCGGTGCTGCGGCGCGGGTTGGTTCCGGCGGCGGCCAGCAAAAGGTCGTCCCGGCGCTTGCCCAAGGCCAAAAACAAGGCCAGCAAAAAGGTCATGATGACCAGCCAATGACTCACCGGCACCGCCGCCGCCACCCCGCCGGCCATCACCCGCAGGACGAACCCCAGGGCAATACAGACTATGTCCAGGAGGGCGAAGTGCTTGAGCAGGATGGCATAGGCCAGATTGAGGGCCAGATACGCCCCCAGCCAAAGGAGAAATTCCCTCGGCAACAACGTGCCCGCCAAGGATAGGCTCAGCGCCAGTAACATTAACCCCCAGCCCGCCGCCTGTCTGGGCGATAAGGCCCCCCGCGCCAGGGGACGGCGGCTTTTCAGGGGATGATGCCGATCCTCGGCCACATCCAGAAGGTCATTGCAGGCATAGACGCTGCTGGCCGCCAGGCAGAAGACCAAAAAGGCCACCATGGTGGGCTTGACGGCCTCCAGCACCAGCAGTTTATGGCCGAAAAACAGGGGCAGCCAAAGCAGGCCGTTTTTCACATACTGCCGGGGCCGGGCCAATTCCAGATAGGCCCCCACACGGCTCAGCTTGCCGGCGGGCAACTCAGGTAACTTCAAGCTTCACCTTCCAGATGGTGAGGTAACTTTTTTCCGCCGGGGCGAGCTTGCCTCTTTACGGCAGGGCTATCCGCTTGGTCATTTGCCGGGGCAGGAAAACTTCCCACCTCCCCTTAAGAAAGCCGGCGGGCGAGGTGCAGCAAATCCTGGGCCAAATTCACCACGTACTGGGCATTCTCCTGAGACACCAGGGCATTGGGCTTATACCTGGCTTCGTTACGCCACTTCAAGGCCAGGTGCAGTGACCGGCCCAGTTCTTTATCCACCTCCCCGGAGAGGACATACAACTGCCCGAAGAGGCTGACCACCCCGCCGTGGCTGCCCGGCAGGTCCTCCTGTTTCAGCAGGATCATGGCCTTGGCCACCAGTTCAGCAGCGTTGTAAGCCGCATCGATGGCCAACCGCAGGTGGCGCCGGGGTATGATTTCCCGGGCCGCTTCCAGATATTCCTCGGCCAGCGTGATAAGTTCAGTTAGCATTATTTTTTTTATCTGATCTTTTTCCATAGAGTAGATTTCCACCCCGTAGCCGACAATATTCTGTAGAAAGTAATCCTGGCCGAAAAAAAGCTCATCCACACCGGCGGTCAATACTTCCAAAGGCGCCTTATGCTGAAGCATGAAATCATAGACGATATCCATTAAGGATTTTTCCACGCTCTTGCCGTTGCTGGTAAAGATCAAGATATCGATGTCGGAGTCTTCCGTCGCGGTATGCTTGGCCTGGCTGCCAAAAAGTAAAATTTTGACGATCTTATCACCGATCTTGCTATGCCGCAGGTAGGTCTCCAAATTTTTGACTAAGGTGCGGACATCCATCACAGATCATCGGTTGGCAGCTAAGGAGTTGAGGGAAGGGGAGTGGACCTTTTTAACCAGCTGTCGTTGTCGGCGCACATCCGGCCTATTCTTCTTTGCCCACCCGAATCAGGGATGGTCATCCCCCACCCCGACTTGGGACATGGGCTGCCCCAAAGGGTAAATAATGTTTTATTCTCCCAGCCGCAGAAAGGCAGGAGAGGTTTCCCACAGCTTGCTAACGACAATCCCGGCAGACAAAAAAGTTCTCCACCGGGTCGCCGGTGATCTTCGCCCAGTGCTCCAGTTGCGCCCGGGGGGCGATATAGTTGCCGCAGACGTTGCAGGGCACCAGTTCAAAGTCCCGCCCCCAGATGGTGCGGATGCCGTTCTTCTCGGTGTAAGGGATGACGTCGGTCGGGCAGACAAAGGCGCAGGAGCCGCAGCCGATGCAGGCTTCGGACTTCTCCTGGAAGGGGGTGGTGACCAGTTTCTCCGGGCTGCGGAAGGCCATGCTGATGGCGGCCACTCCCACGATCTCCCGGCAGGCCCGCACGCACAGGCCGCAGAGGATGCAGCGTTCTTCGGGGTCTGCCACCTGAAAGCGGGTTTCATCAACCCCGTGGTCGGCGGCCAGTTCCCGCACGATCTTGGCCTGGGGGGCCCGGGCCAACAGCAGTTCCAGCACCAGCCGCCGGGCCTTTAGGACCCGCTCGGAGTGGGTCTGCACGTGAAGACCATTCGCCACCGGATAAGTGCAGGAGTTCACCAGCCGGGTGTGGGGATACTCGCCGACCTCCACGACGCAGAGGCGGCAGTGACCCTCAGACGTCAGGTCAGGATGGTGGCAGAGGGTGGGGATGTCGAAGTCCTGTTGCCGGGCCGCTTGCAGAACTGTCAGCTCAGCGGGTACCTTGACAAAAATGCCGTTGAAGTAAATACCAACTTCTTCCATAATGAGCTCCAAGTGTCGGGCAGCCGAAAATTTATCATCTCCTGGTGCTTGTCAACCCTCGCCTCCTGCCTTCTACTCCACCCTGACGGCTTCGAACTGGCAGGCGTCGAAGCACAGGCCGCATTTGATGCAGATATCCTGATCGATCTCCTGGGCCTCTTTTTTGATGCCGCTGATGGCGCCCACCGGACATTCCCGGACACAGGCCAGGCAACCGGTGCAGGCTTCCGGATCAATGCGATAAGTCAGCAGGGGACGGCAAACCAGGGCCGGGCACTTTTTGTCCCGGATGTGCCGCTCGTATTCCTCCCGGAAATATTTCAGAGTGGACAGCACCGGGTTGGCGGCGCTTTGGCCCAAGCCGCAGAGGGCGGCGTCCTTCAGGACCG
>DYLF01000049.1:0-13368 GCA_020722205.1 Desulfobacca acetoxidans | reverse complement strand
CCCCCTGAGGGGCCGCCGGTCTGCACCGCCTTGAATTCCCGGCCGCCGGGGATGCCCCCGCCCAATTCAAAGATCATGCGGCGCAGGGTGGTGCCCATGGGCACCTCCACCAGACCGGTGTGATTGACCGCCCCCACCAGGGAGAAGACCTTGGTGCCCTTGCTCGCTTCGGTGCCCTGCGCCGCGAACCACTCCGCCCCCATATTGATGATTTCCGGCACATTGGCCCAGGTCTCCACGTTGTTGATAACCGTCGGGGAGCCGAACAGCCCCTGTTGGGCCGGATAAGGCGGCCGCGGCATGGGCTCGCCGATGCCACCCATGATGGAAGCCATGAGCGCCGTTTCTTCCCCGCACACAAAGGCCCCGGCCCCCTGGTTGATCTTCAGGTCGAAACTGAACTTGGAGCGCAGGATGTTTTTCCCCAGGAAACCAAACTCCCGGGCCTGGGCAATGGCCTTGCTCAGACGTTTGACCGCCAAGGGATATTCGTGACGCACGTAAATGTAACCCGTCTGCGCCCCGATGGCATAAGCCCCGATGATCATGCCCTCGATGATCGCATGCGGGTCGCCTTCCATGACCGCCCGATCCATAAAGGCCCCGGGGTCGCCTTCGTCGCCGTTGCAAATGATAAACTTGACCTCGCCTTCGCTCTGACGGCACAACCGCCATTTGCGCCCGGTGAGAAATCCGGCCCCGCCCCGGCCTCGCAGGCCGGAACGCTCCACGGTGTCGATAACTTCTTCCGGGGTCATCTGGAACAGAATCTTGCGCAGCGTCCGATAGCCCCCCATGACCAGGTAATCATCCAGGCTCTCGGGATCGATGACATCCAGTTTCCGCAGCACCAGCGGGTTCTGGGCCTGGTAGAAGGCAATCTCGGATTTGTGCACGCGCTTCTCCCCGCTCACCGGGTCTTTATGCAGAAGGCGCTCCACCACCCCGCCGTTTATCACCGTGGTGTCAACAATCTCCGCCACATCCTGCGGGGTGACCCGCTCATAGCTGATTTGCTGCGGGCGGATGAGGACGCGCACGCCCTTCGCACACAGGCCATGACACCCCGTGCTCTTTAAGATCACCTTGCCGTTCAGACCCTTCTCCTGCAAGGTTTGCGCAAAGGCGGCAGCCAACTCCTCACTGCCCATCGGCAGGCACCCGGGGCCGCTGCACACCAGTATCTGGAGCTGGTTGGGGTCCCTCCTCGCCCGCAGCCGGCGGCGGTATTCAGTCAGATGATCAACGGATTCGATTCTGGGCATAACGATTCTCTATTTTCTGTGGTCTGTGTGCTCTTTGCGGTGGACGCCCTTAAGACAGCTCAAGGGGACCGGCTTAAGCATAGAGCTTGAGGATCTTGGAGACCTTGTCCACCGTGACCCGGGCATAATATTTGTCGTCCACCATCATCACCGGAGCCTGAGCGCAGGTGCCCAGACAACCCACTGTCTCCACGGAGAACTGCCTGTCCTTGGTGGTATAACCCACTTCCACCCCCAGGCGGTTGCATACCGAGGCCACCAGACGTTGCCCGCCCTTCAGGTGGCAAGTGGTACCCAGGCAAATCTTCAATTGATGTTTGCCCTTGGGAATCAGGCTGAACATCTTGTAAAAAGTGGCTACACTGTAGACCTGGGTGAGGGGCACCTTAAGACGCACCGCCACCTCATGCAATTCATCCTTGGGGAGATAGTTGTACTGATCCTGAATGTCCTGCAGGACCGGGATCAGATCATAAGGTTCGCCATCGTAGCGTGACAGGATGGCGGAAAGTCTGGCTTCATCCATCATGCACCTTCCTGGCTTTCTTCAGTATGGGAGATGACCGGGAATTCGGGGTAGGCAGCTTCGCACTTCTTAAGAAGCAACTCGTATTGGGACGTGACCTGACGCTGGATGAAGTTGATTTCCGGCTCCCGCAGATGCCGGAAGCGGCCCTGCAGCCTGAAATAATCTTTCACCGGCCGGATTTTCGGCACCTCCACCGTCAGGCGGTATTTGCCGTTCACTACTTCATAGAGAGGGAAGACGGCCGTCTCCACGGCCAACCGTCCCAAGCGCACGGTGAGGTCGGTGGCGGAGCGCCAGCCGGTGGGACAGACGCACAGGACATGAACATAAGCCGGTCCCGGGGTCTCAATGGCCTTCTTGATTTTAAAATAAAGGTCGAACACATAACTGGGACTGGCGGTGGCGACGTAAGGGACGCCGTGGGCGACGGCGATGGCCACCATGTTCTTCTTCCAGGTGGCTTGCCCGATGCTCCTTTTCCCCGGCGGCGAAGTGGTGGTCATGGCCCCATAAGGCGTAGAGCTGGAACGCTGGATGCCGGTGTTCATATAGGCTTCATTGTCCCAGCAGATATAAGTAAAATTGTGGCCGCGCTCCATGGCCCCGGACAAGGCTTGCAGACCGATGTCACTGGTACCGCCGTCCCCCCCCATGGCCACCACCTTGGGCAGGCGCCCCGGCCATTTGCCCTTACGTGACAAAATCTTAAAACCAGCTTCTATCCCGGAAGCCACCGCCGCCGTGTTCTCAAAAGCTACATGCAGCCACGGGTGCATCCAGGCAGTCTGGGGCAGGCCTGAAGAGACAATCTCCATGCAGCCGGTGGCGTGGGCAATGACCGCTTCTTTGCCCAGGGCCTTGCAGACCCAACGCACCGCCAAGGCCTCTCCACAACCCTGGCAGGAGCGGTGGCCGGAAGTGAAATACTCCTCCCGCGGCAGGAGCCTGGAGGCATAAACATCATATTTTTGGCTTTGCGCCACTCCGAATTTGTCCATTTCCCGTCCTCTTTACGCTGCCTGGCAATTCCGCCCTTAGCCTCGCACTCCATACAGAAAAAATTCCTGGGAGGGGGCCTCAGGGTTTTCCTTTTGGGCCCTGGCGACAATCTCTTTGAAATCCTCCGGGGAGACATCCCGACCACCCAAACCGATAATATAGCCCAACATGGCCGGACGGCTGGCAAGGGAGTAAAAGGCGCTGCGCACCTCCGCCAAGACGGGGGGCGCACCACCTCCCAAAGACAAGGCCCGGTCGCAGACAATGACCAGTTCCGCGCCGTTGACCGCCTCCCTGAGGGCGGCAAAGGGAAAGGGCCGCCACAATCGCAGGCTTAAAAGACCCACCGGCAGACCCTGCTCCCGAAGTTCTTCCACCGCCACTGCCGCCACTTCCCCCAGACAGCCCATGGTGAGAAGCAGGATTTTGGCTCCCTCCGTCCGGAACCGCTCCACCGGCTGGTAGTGCCGTCCCGTCAGCCTCCCCCACTCTTCCCAAATGGCCAGGATGCGGTCATAAGAATTCATCAGGGTGACCTGATGCTTCATCTTGACTTCCAGGTAAATCTCGGGCATGGCAAAGGCCCCCATGGTCATCGGCCTCTTGGGATCAAGCTGATGCCGCGGGACATAAGGGGGCAGAAAGCGATCGATGAGAGCTTGCTCCGGAATCTCCAACGCCTCCACCACATGCGTCAGAATAAAACCGTCCATGTTGACCATGGTGGGAATGAGCACCTGGGAATTTTCTGCCATCTTGAAGGCCATGACCGTGTGATCGAAGGCCTCCTGGCCGTTCTCCACAAAGACCTGAATCCAGCCGATGTCCCGGGCCGCCATGATATCAGAGTGATCGTTCCAGATACTCAAGGGGCCGGATAGGGCCCGGTTGGCCACCGCCATGACTATGGGCAGGCGCAATGCCGAGGCAATAAAAAGAATCTCATGCATTAGCGCCAAGCCCTGAGAGCTGGTGGCGGTGAAGGTGCGGGCCCCCGCCGCCGAGGTGCCGACGCAGGCACTGAGGGCGGAGTGCTCGGATTCCACATTGATAAATTCCGCCTCCAAATCGCCGTTGGCCACCAGGGAGGAGAGGTGCTCCACAATGTGGGTCTGGGGGGTGATGGGATAGGCGGCAATGGCCTCCGCTCGGGCCATCTGCACCGCATGACTCACTGCGATGGATACCTCCATGCCAAGACGTTTGGCGTGCTCTGCCATCATTCCTCCTCCGGCACCATGGTGATGCAGCCGGTGACGCATTCTCGGGCGCAGATGCCGCAGCCTTTACAGTAGTCGGGGTCCATGTCAAAGTAGCCGCCGGGTTCCTGGATAATGGCCGGTTCGGGGCACACGGTCCAACAGACGCCACAGCGGATGCAGCGGCTCTTGGTCCACACCGGGTGCTGGGAACGCCAGTCACCCGTCTTGTAGGCGCGGGCGCTGCCAGGTTCGCGCAGCAGGCCGCCCAGCTCGATTTCCTGCCAGGTGGTTTGCTCCAGTGGTTTCACGGCCTTGCCTCCTCCACCTGCGTTTTTTCATAAGCCGCCTTGCAGGCCGCCAGATTTTTGGCGGCCAGAGGGCCGAAGCGCTCCTTGAGGGGATGCTCCAGGGACTCCACGGCCACCACCCCCGTGGCCTTGATCAGGGCCCCCAGCATGGTGGTGTTGGTGATGGGCACCCCTAAAACCTCCCGGGCAATAGTGTTGGCATCCACCACCGCCAAGGTGTGCTTAAAGCCGTACTCCCGCCGCACCTCGCTGATGGACTTGGGGCTGTTCAAGACAATGACGCCGCCGGCCTTCAGGTCCATGGCAGGTTTCTGAATCCGGATAAGGCTGGGGTCCAGGATAAGGATCACGTCAGGATGGGCGACCTTGCAGCGCAGGCGGATGTGGTGGTCGTTGATCCTCAAAAAAGCCAGCACCGGGGCGCCCCGGCGCTCCGGCCCGAAACTGGGGAAGCCCTGGGCGAACTTGCCCTCATTAATGGCGGCCAGCGCCAACAATTCCACCGAAGTGACGGCTCCCTGCCCCCCGCGGCCGTGAAAACGAATTTCCAGCATGCTTTTTTTCCTTAATAACTCCGAGTGTAATTTGTTTATTAAAAATTTTATTGTCCTTTTTGCCTTACGCCGTCTTTATAGATTCCGTGTTGGTTAGCTTAATATGCCTCAAAGTAACCATCTTCACCTGGGAAAAAACATTTTTCTTTCTATTGTTCTCGACCAGTGATATTAGCCCTGGAAAGGATTTTGAATAATTACGGTCTCTTCCCGCTCCGGCCCCACCGAAATTATCTGAATGGGCACCCCGGCCAGCTCCTCCACCCGCCTCAGATAGTTCTGAGTGGCGGCCGGCAGGTCGGCAAACCGCCGCACCCCTCTCAGGTCTGCTTGCCAACCGGGAAGTTCCTCGAACACGGGTCGGCAGCGCTCCAATTCCGCCAAAGTCGCAGGCATGCTATCCCGGCGGGTGCCATCCACCTCATAGGCCACACAGATTTTCACCGGATTCAGGGTGGTCAGCACATCCAGCTTGGTAATCGCCAGCCCCGTCAGGCCGTTCAGCCGCACCGCCTCTTTCAGCACCACCAGGTCCAGCCAGCCGCAGCGCCGCGGCCGCCCGGTGGTGGAGCCGAATTCCATCCCCTCTTTCTGAAGGTGGGTGCCCACCTCATCCAGACATTCCGTCGGAAAGGGACCACCCCCCACCCGGGTGGTGTAAGCCTTGACAATGCCTAAAATATGGTGCAACTGCCTGGGTCCGAGGCCGGTGCCGATGCTGGCGCCGCCGGCCACCGGATTGGAAGAGGTGACAAAAGGATAGGTGCCGTGGTCGATGTCCAGGTGGGTGCCCTGTGCTCCTTCAAAAAGGATGTTCTGGCCGTCCCGGGCCGCATTATTTAACAGCACCGACACATTGGCCAGCAGGGCTTTGAGGCGCTGCCCCATCTCCTGGTAAGGCTCAAGAATATCCTCCGGCCGGAAGGGTTCCGCCCCCAACCACTTCTCTAATAAAAAATTCTTTTCCGGCAGCACCTCCCATACCTTGGCGCGTAAAATCTCTGGATTGACCAGGTCGGCCATCCTGATGCCCCGACGGGCCGCCTTATCCTCGTAGCAGGGGCCAATGCCCCGCCCGGTGGTGCCGATCCTGCCCACCCCTCTGGCCTCCTCCCGAGCCACGTCCAGACGCCGGTGATACGGCATAATCACCTGGGTGCGTTCGCTGATTCGGAGATTCTCCGGCCCCACCGCAATCCCCCGGGATTGCAAACGGTCAATCTCCGCCAGCAAAACTTCGGGATCAAGCACCACCCCGTTGCCAATGAGGCACAAAGTGCCGTCATGCAAGATGCCGGAAGGGATGAGGTGAAAGATAAACTTCTCCTGGCCCACCACCAAAGTGTGACCGGCGTTATTGCCCCCCTGGTAGCGCACCACCACCTGCGCCTGCGCCGTCAAGAGATCGACAATCTTCCCTTTGCCTTCATCACCCCATTGGGTGCCCACCACGACAATATTCGGCAAGCTGCTTTCTCCTTTTGAACCGCTTATTATTTATCGAAAGACCAGGCCGAAGTCAAAAGAAAACGGGTAAGAAATCGATATTTGGCTGCCGGGCAGGACCTTTGACGCCAGCTCTGGTCTGCGGCGGGAGATTCGACCGGGAAAGGTCGCCGGGGGCGGGAACCCGCCCCCGACAGAGTAATGTGGCCTATTTTATCTTCGGAACAAACTTATTGCTGTAGGTCGGATAGTTTTTCCGCAGGTCTTTCTTGATGATCTTGCCGGTGGGAGTCCTGGGGATGGACTCCAGGAACACCACCTCCCGGGGCAGCTTGTAAGTGGCCAACACGTCCCTAGTGGATTTGATGATGTCGCTGGCCAAATCCTGGGACGGCTTGTGGCCCCCTTCCAACTCCACCATGGCCACCACTTTTTGGCCCAAGACCTCGTCGGGGATGCCCACCACAGCATCGTCCCGCACCGCCGGGTGCCGAAGGATGGCATCCTCGATCTCTGTGGGAGCCAACCGGAAACCGGAAGACTTGATCATGTCGTCTTCCCGGGCCTGGAAGAAGATGTAGCCGTCTTTGTCCATCATGACCGCGTCGCCCATCATGTTCCAGCCGTTCTTGACGCCCTTCTTCATGGTTTTCAGGAGCTTTTCCTCCTGGACGTAAGGCTTCCAGTAGAGAGTGGCGGTGGGGCCTTTGATGAGCATGCTGCCCACTTCGCCAGGACTGGCATCAGTGCCGTCTTCCCTAATCACCTTGACTTCAAAGCCAGGAATGGCCTTGCCGATGGAATCGGCCATGGGGACGTTGCCCACGGAATTGGAGGTCACCAGGTGCATCATCTCGGTCCCCCCCAAACCTTCCCAAATGGGTTTGCCGGTCTTGGCCTGCCATTGGGACAGGGTCTTGCCGGTCAGGGCGTCGCCGCCGGTGGTGTACATGCGGACGCTGGAAAGATCATAGTCGTTGAAGTTGGGCATCTCTAAAAGCTTCCGGTACGCAGTGGGCAAACCTGTCACCACCGTGACCTTATGCTTCTGGATGGTGTTCATCATGTCGTCCGGCGTGAACTTGGGCAAGAGCGAAATGGCCCCGCCGCCGGCGAAGGGAACCAGGCAAAAGGTGCCATAGCCCGCCGCAAAGGATACCGGCGCTGAACCGCCCAGGACTTCCCCCGGGGTGATCTTCCAGACATACTTATTGACGAGTTGGGACTCAATGAAGACTTCCCGCACAAAGTGCACACAGCCCTTGGGCTGGCCGGTGGTGCCGGAGGTGTACAGGATGACCCCGATGTCCCAGGGATCCATCATGACGTTGTCAAACTTATCCGAGGCCGCCGCGATGGCCTTGGCAAAGGAGATATAACCCTTGGCTTCCCATTCCTCCGGTTTGCCTCCCACCACGATGATCTTGGTGGGGAACTCAAATTCGGGCTTGCCGCCTTCCACGGCTGGCATTAAGGGGAAGCTCACCGCAAAGGCCTTGAATTCCGCGTTGTTCAATACGAAGGCCACTTCTTCCTTGGCCCACAAGGGCGAGACCGGCACCGGAATGGCCCCCAGCTTCATGATGCCAAAGTTAATGGCCACCGCCTCCGGGGCATTGGTCATGCGGATGCCCACCCGATCCTGCGCCTCCACGCCTAAGCCCTTGAGCACATTGGCAAACTTGTTGGCCATGGCCAAAAGCTCTTTGTAAGTCATCTTGCTGTCGCCAAAAAGAATGGCAACGTTGTCTCCCCGACCCTCTTTGACATGCCGATCCAGCAAAAACTCAGCCAGATTCAACTTGTCAGGCACCGGAAATTCGGCGGGTGAGGTGTACTCGGCCCAAAGTTCTTTGGGTGGTAAATAATCAGCAGGAATCTTACCCATAAGCTGACGACCTCCTTAAAATATTTGGTTTCTGAGGCGGACTTTCCCTCCTTAAGCTAAACCATGTGAATCATATTACAAAGTCTGGCGGCAGTGTCAAGAAATTTGTGACTTACTGCCCTCAGCTTTCCTGCCCTCGATCATGGTTTCTTCCAGGCCCGGCGATACGGCGGCATGATTCCAGACTAATTTTTCGCCTGGATTATTGACTGGTTAACCGCTCCTTTCGGCCGCTCCGCCGCCGCGCAAGGTCTTGCACCTGTTGCCGTGGTTCACCGCCTTCGGCCGATAAAAATATTTTTAGCCGGAGCTGCCTCCAGCAGTTAGGAAATCATGGGTCGATATGTTATTAATTTCTTATGCCCACCGTCGCCCTGATCGGCCCGGAGCTTTTCCCCATCCCCCCCATCCGCGGCGGGGCGGCGGAGCTGTTCATTGACCGCACTGCCCACCACTTCAAGCACTGGCGACCGGTGGTCATCTGCCCGGACGACCCGGCTTTGCCCCGCCAGGAAAGACGCAGCCAAGTGAGCTATTACCGCCTCCCCTTCGGAAGGCTGAAGAGATGGCTCTACCGGCGCTATAACCGCTGCTTCCCTTATTATGAGCGACAGGTGGCTCTCATTATCGACAAGGTTCAACCCCAGGTGCTGCATGTTCATAACCGCCCGCGCCTGGCGGCATTTCTCAAAGAAAGATTCCCCCGCCGGCCGGTCCTTCTGCATATGCACAACCTCGCCACCATTCTGGGGAAAAGGGAGCGGCCGGCGCCAGACCAGGAAATACCGGTGGATGCCTTTCTGGCCTGCAGCCGCTTTGTTCTGGAGCAGGAGAAAGGTCGTCTGGGCCGGGCGGCCAAACAACACTTCGTGGTTTATAACGGCGTTGACCCGGAAGCCTTCCGGCCCCTCTGGAACCAACCTGGCGAAGTCCGTCGACAACGCCAGAGGTGGCATCTATACGATGAGCCCACCGTTTTATATGTCGGTAAAATCAGGGAAAGCAAGGGCGTCGGGCTCCTGCTCACCGCCATGGCGCAGGTGTGGCGGCGCCTGCCGCGGGCGGCCCTCGTCCTGGTGGGCGGCACTGAATTCGGGCGCGGCCGCACCGCCCGGATTACCCCCTTTCTACAACAATTGCGCACTGACCTCGCAAAGGCCCCCGGCCGGGTAATCCTCACCGGCTTCATTCCACCCGCTGACATCCCTGCAGCTTATCTGTTGGGAGATATTTTTGTCGGCCCCTCCCAAAATGACGAAGGCCTGGGGATTGTCTTCCTGGAAGCTTCAGCCAGCGGTCTCCCCATCATCGCCACCCCCATGGGCGGCATTCCGGAAGTTGTCACCGACGGTGTCAATGGCTTGCTCCTGGCACGCAAGGATGACCCGGCAGAACTGGCTGAGAAAATCCTGCACCTCCTCCAGGATGGAACCTTGCGGCAAAAACTGGCCAGACAGGGGAGGGAGTTGGTGCTGGCAAATTTCACCTGGCACAAAATCAGTCGCCATCTGGAAGAAATCTATGAAAAATTTTCCTGCCCCGAAAGCCTTGGGACAAAAGGCTATCCTTACTGCGTTCAGCATTAAGCGAACTTCCTTAAATTCCCCTTTCTTTAAAGAGAGGGAGGGGAATTTTTCTATTTCTTAAAACTGCTTCCCATGTGGCACAGGTTCCTGTCATGGTTGGCCAAGCGTTATCTTGGGCGGCAAGTGCAAAAGCGGCCGCCTGCGCCTCTGTCTCAACTGAATCCGGCCGCTCTTGAGCGGGTGCTGGTGCTCAATGCCACCGGTCTGGGAGACCTCCTTTTCTCCACTCCCGCCCTCCGGGCCCTGAAGGAAACCTATCCCTGGTGGCAAGTGGACGTATTGGCCCACCCCCGCTATGCCTCCCTGCTCCTGGAGAATCCCCATGTAGCCCGCCGCTGGCTTTACCCAGGCCGGGGGATACGCTTCTTCCGGCTGATGGGCGAACTCGGCCGGCAACATTACCAACTGGTCATCATCCTGCACGGCAATGATCCTGAAGCCACTCTCTTGTCCTGGAGCACCGGCTGTCCCACCATTATCGGCTCTGCTAACAGCCCCTTGTCTTTCTGTTATTCCGCTGCCGTATCTCACCCCGACCCCCATCAGCACGCCGTTGAACGGCGTCTGGATTTTGCACGGCTGCTCGGCGCCGATACCCCCGATAAGAAGATGCACCTCTTTTTATTGCCGGCGGAGGTGCAAGAGGCAGAAAACATCCTTGCCCAGCACTTCGGCACCCCTCCCTCCCTGCTCATCGCCCTCCATCCCACCGGTTCCGCCCCATACAAGTGCTGGCCCCTTAATTACTTTGCCGAGTTGGGCAACCAGCTCTCCTCCACCTACCGGGCTGCCTTCCTCCTCGTCAGCGGCCGCCGGGACCGCAAGAGGGCGGCATCCCTCGCCTCCCTCCTGCCTGGCAAGACCTTGCTCACCGGGGGACGCTTTTCCTTGCGCCTAACCGCCGCCCTGCTCAGCCGCTGCCACCTTCTGGTGGCCAATGACAGCGGCCCCCTGCACCTGGGACTGGCCCTCAGGGTGCCCACCCTGGGTCTCCTGGGGGCGGACCACCCCCACCGCATCGGCCCTTACCAAACGGAATGGGGTGCCTATTTATACAAGAAAGAGGAGGTCTGCCCGGAAGTGCGCTGCCTGCTGCGGCACTGTCCCGACAACCGCTGCCTGCAAGCCATTGCGCCGTCCGAAGTCATGCACCAAATCAGGGAATGGTGGGAACCGCGCTTTCTTAAAGGCTTAAAGTGAGGAGTTTCATCTTACCTAAAGCTTAAGTGCTCCCCTAATCCCACCTCGTTGACCAGCCGCGCCTGATACTCCCTGCCACCGGCAGGATTAAAGCATTAAAAGAGGGCAGCGCCCATCGCCAGGATGACGCTGCCCCCCTGAATTCAACCTGTCAGCCTTTTATTCTTCCAAGATCAGTGCATCCGCCACCATCTGCCATATGTACTTCACTTCAATGTTCAGCTTGTACTTCGGTTTCAGGTTCTTCATGATCTGATCCCGACAGTTGGAGCAGCCAGCCACCACCAAGTCGGCTCCGGTGGCCATGATGTCCCGAGCCTTAAAGCCGCCGTGTTCAGTCTTCTCGGCCTCAAATGGTCCGGGCCAGACCCCCGAACCGGCGCCGCAGCAATAACTGTCCAAGCGGTTGTGGGGCATCTCCCGGAAATTTTTCATATCTATGAGATAGGACAATATCTTCCGGGGCTTCTCCAAGTTTGAGTCATCACCAAAAGTCAGGTACGCCGAGCGCATGTGTTTACAAGAGTCGTGCCAGGTGACAATGCGGTCGGCGTGCACGCTCTTGTCCACCTTTATCCGCCCGTTCTCCAGAAAGTCCAACAGCACGTCAAAAAAATACACATAGTTATGCCCCGTTTCCGGCCCGAACTCATGCTTGAAGTACTTTTCCAGGTTGAGACGGGTGCCGTAGGAGGAGCCGCCGCAATCCGGCAAAATAAGAGTCTTGGCTTGCAGGCGCTTCATATTCTCCACCTTGCGCCGGGCGATTTCCTTGGAGGCCTCCAAATTGCCCGTAAAAATACCCCAGTCCACTGACTCCCAGTTCTTGGCTGAGGTGGTCCAATTTGCCTTGGCGGCGTAAAAGATCTTCCACCACCACTTCATGTCATCCGGCTCAGCATAAGCCTCCTTGGAGTTTTGAAAATGGATGTAATCAGCCCCCACCTTTTCCACCGGGGTGACGAAGCCGGGGCAGCACTCCTCCGCCAGCTCCTCTCCTAATTCCTCCAGCAAGGTGACATAGTCATCTTCGGGAATGCCCATATTGTTGCCGGTGCGCAGGACCATATCCACACCTTTGTGCAGAATCCCCGGCACCTTATCGCGCGGCCGGGCGCCTTTGGCCGTGATCCACACCTTCACCAGCTTGACCCCCATGGGACAGCCCATCTCGCAGCGCTGGCAGCCCGTGCAGATCCACACAAAGCGGGAGTCAATAAGTTCCTGATCCATGCCGAGGGCCGCCATCCGGAGAGCTTTACGGGCATCCAACCCCTCATCTTTGGCGCTCTCCATGCCGGTCAGGGGGCAGCCGGCGGAACAGGTGCCGCAGGTAAAACAGGCCTGCAGGTGAGATTCGGAAATGATGTCGCGAAAGATGCTCTTCTTCCGCCGTTGTGATAATTCGCTGAAATTCAAAGCCTCCATTGTGCTCTCCTTTCAGTGGCTCAATAAACCCGGGCCCTTCCTTAGTTTATCGTTTTATAATCTTTTCCTGAAGTCATAGTTCATTCTGTTCCCGAAACGGGTGGTCGGATACCTAATGATCCGCTCTCCTAAACGGCTCTCTTCCCACCAACGGCTCCCTGTGCTTGCCGGTTCCGGCCGTATAGAGCGGCTCCCAAGGCCCCCACCAGGTCAGGCTCCGACGGCACCATAACCCTCAGCTTCAAGTTCTCCTCCAAGAGCTTCCGCATACACGGGTTGTGGGCCACCCCGCCGGCAAACAACAGCGGAGGCTTAACCCCCACCCGGCGCAGCATAGCAGCGGTGCGCTCCACAATGGCCTGATGCAGTCCCATGGCGATGTCGGCCGCAGATTCCCCCCGAGCCATGAGAGAGGTCGCCTCGCTCTCGGCAAAGACGGTGCACATGCTGTTGATCCGCAGGCGCTTGCCGGCCCGGAGAGCAAAGCTGCCGAATTCCTCCAGCCGAACATTCAACGCCAGCGCCATAAATTCCAAAAATTTGCCGGTGCCGGCGGCGCAGCGGTCATTCATCTCAAACTTGACCACCTTGCCGCCATCTCCCAAGGCAATGACCTTGGTATCCTGCCCGCCGATGTCCAGTACTGTCCCCACCTCCGGTAGCAAATGCCGGGCGCCCAGGGCATAGGCTTGAATTTCCGTGATGGCTGTCACTGCACAATCGGATAGCTGCTCCACCGCCAGCCTGCGGCCATAGCCCGTGGCCACCATCAGATCCACCTTTATCGTGCCCACTAGACGCCGACACTGAGCCAAAGGGTCAAAAGTGGTCGGGGCCATGGCAGTCTCCACCACCCGCTCCCCTTCTAAAACCACCAGTTCAATGGAACGGAAGCCGATATCCAGACCCCCCCACCGTCTGGAGACTGCCCATCTTCCGGGAGGAATGGTAAATACCTGCCGC
>DYLF01000135.1 GCA_020722205.1 Desulfobacca acetoxidans | reverse complement strand
CCCCCGTGCCGTCATCATCAGTGAGCTGGATGAGCGAATCCTCGGAAAGCTGTTTAATCAGATCGTCCAGGGTAGCGTACATAGTCAATTACGAATTTGGAATTACGACTTATCCGCCGCAGACTTGCCTGGTTTGTCTTTGGTCTCTTTAACGATTTCCACCACCAGCATCGGCTCAGCCTGGAGCCAGGCCAGCTGCTCGGGGGTGAACTGGTCGTTGCTGTATTCAACCGCCGCCACGGTATGGGCAATGCCGCACCGCCGGAATCCTTCCTGCTTTGCTGTAATTCGTACCATTTTATCCGCATCTCCCGTTGAAGAATTCAGAAGACCAGAAGTCAGAACAGCTTCGCGCTTTGCGCCTGACTGATCTGGTTTCTGGTTTCTGGTTTCTGGCTTCTGGCTTCTGGCTTCTGTTACGCCACCGTGCCGTCAGATCCATACGACAACTGCCACAGCCCATATCCACCGGCATACCGGGCCTCGGCCCCGAATTTGAACTTGCGGCGCATAAAGACATCATCGTTATCCTGGGTGACCTGCTGCACAAACACCGGCTTCTTGCGTTCCTGGAGGATGAACGGCTTGATCGGCATATTGGTGCAGTGGAGGAACCAGGCCGTGGAACTGGTCAGCCTGGGGTTGACCAGCAGGGTGGCCGTGCCCTTGAACGGGTTGGGGGAATTATCGTTGAGCTTGTCAGCGGTCAGGAGCAGGTTTCCCATAGCCTCAAGCGCCGGGGGCACTTCAAGCACATTCGGCACCAGCCCCAGGGGACGGCCTTCGTCATCCTTGAAGTTCATGATGGCGGTGCGGGCCGCGCCGTATGCCGCCTGGGCAATGGCCAGGGTGTCATTTTTCAGCATCTTGGTGCCCTTGTTGCTGACCGAGACCGTGCCGCCAGAGCCATCGCCCACGGCATGATCGGTATCGTAAAAGTATTGGCCGTCGTAACATGCCCCGGCAAAGGCCCCATTTTTGAGATCCGCGATAATCTCGTCGGGCAGCTGCGCCGCCGAATATCCGGCAGACTCGGCCTGCGGCCCGTATATCCCGAGGTTGTCATCCTCAATATCGTTCCGGTCCACCTCAACCGTGGCCTCAAAGTCATCGTTGACGATGGTGTATTTGAAGGCCGCCAGGGCCTTGACCACCTTGTCTCCCACCCACTTCTTCATACGAGGGAAAGACGAGAGCCAGGAATAATCATTCTGCCGCCCGGTGGATGGCACCACCATCGCGGTCTGCCGCCACTGGGAAGGGGCAGCGTCAAAGGCCCGATGAAAGGTGGTCTTGATATTGGTAAAGACCGCCGCTAACGTTGTCGCGTTGACTATCATTGTATTTCTCCTTGTTCGTTGTTATTTCTTTTCAGCCTTCAGCCTTCAACCTTCAACCTTAAATGTAGACCCACACCCCGTCCGATTCCACACCCAGCACCGTCCCCGCTGCCGAACGTGTTGACATGCCGTTGGTCTTGGCAACCGTCTCATCATCCACGATGTAGCAGGTCTTGCCGAGATCCGCCTGAACCACCAGATCGGTGGACTGGTTTTTGAACTTGAATGCCTTTCTGCGCCGGATCTGCACCGTTTTGGCCCCGGCTGCCCCGGCAGAATTGTCCACATACTCCTCAGCCCGGCCCAAGGCGGTCAAGGTGGTGGCCACCGCGCCAGGGGTGGCGTATCCAGTGGCGCTGGCAGCCACCAGGCCGCCCGCGAAAATCTTAACCGCTGCCGCAACCGGCACGGAGATCAACTCCCCGTCCTTCATTGGGGTATTTCTATCCGCTTTTAATGCCATTTTAGATCTCCTCTCAATTCTGAATGAAGGGGACAGAATTCATTCTGTCCCCGGTTTCTTTAAGCCGCTGCGTATTTCTTCAAGTCTTCTACACTGTTTCCAAACATCGCGGCAATCTGCGCCTCTTCAGCATTTAAGGCCTTTCCGGCGTCTTCGGGATCTTTGCCGTCAAGCCCGGATGGGGCGCCCATGGCAGGCACGGCGGCAACATAGGCCTTGAACCGTTCCAGCCCCCCTTCCTGCCGGCACTGAGCCTTGTGGTATTCAACCGTCGCCGGGATGATCTTGCCCGCCTTCAGGGCCAGCTCGATCTCGCTGTTGATGGCAGTCTCAAGCGCGATCTTCTTCTGATCGGCCAGAACGGTCTCGGCATTGGTTGCACGGGCCACAACCGCGTCGTAGTCGCCACGGGGCACAAACTTGGCCAGGTCGGCGAATGCCGCCATGCTGTTGTTGGCTGTGGCCAGGTCGGCCTTCATTTTGCCGATGGCGTTAACTGCCTCGGCCAGGGTTGCGGTTTCCGGCAAGCCCATGGCCGCCAGCAATGCTTTTTCGTCCATGCTGTTCTCCTCGGGGTCTTGCCCCTGCGGGGATGATTCCCCTTGCTGATTCAGGGCCGACAAGTGCAGATTCGGCCTGTTGGTGAGCCCAGCCGAGGTCAACCCGGCAATCTCACCGCTTTTACGATCGTACAAAATAACCGGGCTCAGGTAGCGGTATGCCTTACTCCCCACCAGATCCTGACCCGCAGCGTTCCACTCCACCCGGCCCCAGACAGATCCGTCCCGGTTTTCCAGCGCCTTGATCCATCCTGCCGCCGGGGCAGGTTCCCCTTTCGGGGCCTTGATCTCTGTAGCATGTTCCAGATCAATGGGCAGATCCACCCCGGAATTCAGGAAACTGGCGATGATCGCAGCCGGATCAGAATTTTTCCATTCCCGCCCATCCCTGCCCTGGACCCTGCCGGCCGGGATCAGCTCCACCCAG
>DYLF01000134.1 GCA_020722205.1 Desulfobacca acetoxidans | reverse complement strand
ATTCTGCAAGGTATTTCAGGGGTTGCCGCTTTCCGCCTTTCTGGTGCCTATCTCGCACTTGGCGGTGGAATAATCCAGGGGACAGCAATGGTCCAGCCGGTAAAGGATATAGATTAGAATCAGGCTGCCGATAAACATCCAGAGCGGGCCAAACAGCCAGAGAACCACCACCACCGACAGGTAGAAGGCCCGCATCCCCAGAGTATAGTGAACCATCCCCAAATCAAGGATATGGGCGATAAAATCCGGGGTCAACATGGGATCGCACTCCATGGGCACGTTGATCATAAAGTTGACCTGGTTCAGGTAGCGGATGGCGAGGGTAAAACTGAAAAACGCAAAGAAGAAGTGCACCATCAGAATCATCAGTTTGGCCAGAAAAAGAATCTTTATCTTGGTAAAGATAAGGCTGAAGTCGAAGGGGACCTCCAGGAGGTGTTCAGGTTTGAAAAGGAAGCTGAGAAGGCCGAGGCCGATGAGCATGGCCGTGGAAGCCAGGAAACTCGAAGCCATGATCCAGTTGCGCAAGGTCTGCACCGACAGGATATCCCGCTTTTGGCTCATGATGGAATCCACCCACAGGCGCCGGATGAATTTGGTGATCCCGGCGTAGGTTTCCAGAGGAGCCCGGCGCAACTGGAAAAGCCAGTAGAGATGGTAAGCGGTCAAGACCGCGAAGGTGGCCGACCCGAAGACTACTTCCGTCCAGTGGATTTCACCCATGTTTCTTTCCTTCCCAGGTGAGGGGGTCTTGGCGCCAAGTCGAGATTTCCGCGAAAGTCTTTTAGGCTGTCATTCTGAACGGAGCGAAGCGGAGTGAAGAATCTTGAGATTCTGCGCTGTGCTCAGAATGATAGAAAAGGACTTCTCGCATAAGCGACTCCCCTTCCTGGAGAGAAAATCTAATCCGAGATTATGCGGCAGGTTTGCCCACCGCAGTGCAAAAATGGTTGGGGGAGCCCACCCACCGAGTTTAACCTCGACAAGTTTCCTCTTTGGTAGCCAAATTGTCTCGTGGCAGCCATGATAGCACAAATTTCAATGAAGTTATCAACCGACCAGCCGGGCATAGTAATTTTTCCAATAAGTTGGTCATATCTGCCCCTTAAACCCTGGATGCCTCACTGTGATGGAGCTTAAGGACCCCAGGCCAGCACTGCCCGGTAATGGTGAGCCAGGGGAAAGGAGGAGGCGACATGCACATACCATCGCCGGGTGTGGTAAGAAATTCTGGCCCCCACTTTGAGCAGGCGCTTGATGAGCCAATCCAGGGAGCGCTTCACCTCTTCGCCCCAGACATAGAACTGGCGGCCAATTCTTTGTTTTAAGGAGGTAGGGGTTACAGCGATAAGAAGAGCCTTCGGGCGAGGAGGAAGCAAAACAAGCCGGAATCCCGGGGGGGGGTTCCGGCTCTTTTTTTGCCCGGTGACAAATTGTGAGCGGACATGCACTCCAGGCGCGTAATCGCCGAATTAACCGCCCCGCCAACTTCCCAGATAATGTAGTCAGAAAATAGACCCCACAAGAAGGGATGGCGCTGGCTGGGAATCATGGGGGGGGGTGGGCGGCATGGTGGGGGGGCAGCGCGGTCGCACGACGTGAAATGCCGTATTTTCAGGAGGCCACCGGTCGTTTCTGCCAGCCCCCCCACAATTTCACCAGCGAGCTGTCCGACCGACTGACCCCGCCTTACCGGGTGCAGGTCCGGGTTTACACCTGCGTCAGCGCCATCGCCCAGGCAATCAGCTCCGTGCCCACGCTCTTCCCCAAGGGGGAGAGGGGATGATTAAGACAGTTGTTCTTCCCCAAGTTTCCAACCCCAGCTTGGGGTATGGGCTAAGCCCATGGCAGGCCGGGTGATTCCGGCCTTCATATTTCCCCCGTGGTAGATGGTTTTCCTCCGGAAGTTGCCTTATCCCTGCTGAAGCCCGGCCAAGCGGCAAGCCGAATGGCCGAATGAGAGGGCGCTTTGTGAAGAGGTAGGGGTCAGGGAGCAGCCTGGAGGTTTTTTTTGTGAATCTTTTCGCATGAAATTTTTTGCTTGACAATTCCCTAAAAAAGGCCTTTATTCAAGCTGAGTGGGAATTTGTGGGGAAGAGTGGTAAAGAAGGACTAAGGGTGGGGATTATTATCCGAAAAGTGGTTGAGAAGCGGTCGGATGCCGGCGGGTAGTGGCTTCGGCGGCGGGTGGGCCTTATGTTCACGGGCAGTTTTCATCACGTCATGGACAACAAGGGTAGGGTGAGCATTCCGCCGCGCTACCGGGAGATTCTGCAGGAACGGAAAGACCGCTACCTTATTCTTACCAATTTTGATGGCTATTTGTTAGCCTTTCCGCAATCTGAGTGGGTCAAGATTGAGGCCAAGCTGGGGGAGTTGGCCTTGTTCCGCAAGGACCTGCGGGCGTTTCAGCGCTTTTTGATTTCCGGGGTGGAGGAGTGTGCGTTGGATCGTCAAGGCAGGATTCTGATTCCGCAGAATTTACGTAATTATGCCAAGCTGAGCCGGGAGGTGTCGCTGGTGGGGGCGGTGCGCTGTTTTGAGATATGGGACCGGGCCACTTATGAAGCGCACCGGAAGCAGTTGGAGGAGTCCATTAACGAAGAGGTGTTGCACGAATTATTAATTTAGGTTCAGAGTGGCGGCCGGTGCATGAGCCGGTGATGTTGGAGGAGGTATTGGGGGCCCTCTTGTGGCGGCCGGCTGGGCTATATGTGGACGGGACGGTGGGAGAGGGTGGGCATGCCCAGGCCATTTTGGAGAGGCTTGCCGGGGAGGGGGAGCTCTGGGGGCTGGATAGGGATCCGGTGGTGCTGGACAAGGCGGCGGCGCGGTTGGCCCCCTATACCACCTGTCAGTTGTT
>DYLF01000133.1 GCA_020722205.1 Desulfobacca acetoxidans | reverse complement strand
GCAACCAGGTTGTGTAACTCGCCTCCTGATCAGCGGTTTCAAATTCGGAAAGGATAGAAGGTAAGACGGCATGCATTTCAGGTACTCCTCTGAGTATCGATCATCAGTGCAGGACAAGCCTCCACTTGCCCCCCACTTAGCCCTTAACGCTTATACTAGACGGTTTTTGGATCGGCAGGAATCATCCTGCCACCCACAAGCATCCTGAGAGATGGCAAGAAGGGTCGGCATCCGTAGGGTCCTGAAAGAACGTACGAGACTTCTCCCCATTACGGAGCATCTACCGGCCCATAGCGATGCTGCCGCCGGGTCTTTTGGACCCGCTGTCGGATGGCGGCTGCCGCTTCTGGAGAATCCACCCTTTCGCGCCGTTCGCGGGAGGGTTTCTGACCGATTCTGCCCCAACAGCGGAGCAGCTCCCATTGTCCCCAGAGATCCTGCTGCAGACAGAGCCGGTAATAGCGAAAGACCGGGGGTACCGCATCGGGTTCTACCTTCTGCCAGGTCACACACCACCAGCGAGACAGATCATATACAGGATCGGTAAGATGCATGCGCGGTCCTTCTCCCACAGTAAGTGCTATCCGGTTTGGCTCAATCGCCGCTCAGTCTGTTTACGTATTCAAAATAATCACTTGGCCTCGGAGCTAAAAATCGTTATCTTTGCCCGGGACGGGGTGGAGCGCTTCAGATGACCGTACCGAAAGGTATTTACCCAAGAAAGCCCCAGGTGAATAGCCTGTCACCCCGACCAAATCCGGCGCACTGTGTCGCTTCGACATGAAGCCCCCTACCCCGGGTCTCCGCATAACCTTTCGGGTCCCGGTCCGGCTTAAAACGCCGGAGGCCATTCGTTACCCCAGGCCGTGTCCTGTTCCATCTGCTCCAACCAGCGGATTTCCCGCCGTCGTTCCGTCAGCCAGGCTTTCAGCGCAGGGGGTGACTGCAGCGTTTTCATCTCGTGCTGTACCTTCTTCACCGCCCTGTGCATGTCCCGCAGGGTGGCCTCAAAGTCCCGCACAAAAGCCCGGTGTGAACCGGCCCAGAAAGGGGTCATTCCCATACAGGCTGCGGCGCGGGCCTGCTTTTCCCCAATCGTAGCCTTGAGTCCGGTGATATGGGTTTTGAGGACCTGGTTATAGGTCCTGAGCGTGTCCTCTCCCCAGCTGCCCATCGTCGATCCATCCATTTGTCCGAGTTCCTGCTGCAAGGCCAGCAGTTGCAAGAGATCTTTCTGGGCATACGCCTGATTGGCCCGCTGCATCAGGACCGTCTTGTGCGCCCGCACGGTCGCATCGGACTCCCGATCTGGATGAATCACCCGCACTAACTGTCGGTAAAGGCTTTGCAGGGACTGGCGGATGCGCTGGGCCTCTGCCGCCTGTAGCGCCTCCCGGGCCCCCTGCCGGGCAGTAGCCGCTCCTTGCCCGGCCGCCGCAGATCCATGGTCACCAGACACCGTCTCTTCCGCAACCCTCTTTGCCTGCTCCGTCTGCGGTGCTTCGCCCTGAGACGCCAGAAAGTCATGGGCTAAGCGCGTCATAAAGTCCGTAAAAGATTCCCCTTCCCGGGGGGCGTATCCATCCGCGTCGCCCCCGCCGGGGTCCTCAGAGGGGACCGTCTTTGGTCCATATTCTGCGCAGATCTGCTCCAATGCGGCCTGTAATCCAGGATCTAGCGAAGGCCCCTCATGGAGTAATGCCATGGCCCCCTCCCACAGGACCGTAGCCAAGGTTTCCCGCGCCACTTTGCCGAGGGGAACGGATTGATAGCTATCGGCCAATTGCAGCAGACCCTGCGCCTGCAGGGTCTGTAACTGTTCCTGGACCGGAAGCAGTTCCTGTAGAGCACGCTGCTGGATCTTCGTCAGGGTGTAGTCCCAATCCTGGATTTCCTGTTGCAGCCGGGCACTTTGCCGACTCAGCCGGTTAAAAGTTTTTTGCGGTGCCGACAAAGGCGTTTTTGAGGGGTTGTCGGGAAGGATTTGTAAGTTGTAAAAGGTAGAATCTGTAGAGCTGTTGTGCATCCCGATCTCCTGTGAATGGTGAATGAGAACCTCATAGCGGAATCCAAAACGCGATACGCCTTACCGGAGCATCTATTCCGCTTCCCTACAGGTCCAGACATTGACCGTACCGCCCTTGCTGCCGATCGTACAGGAAGGTGCATGAACCAGCCCCTGCGCTCGCAACTCCAGCAGCAATCCATTCACCCGATTCACGGTCAATCGTAAGGCCCGGGCAATCTCCACGGAGGTACCGGGATTTTGCTGCAGACAGGCAAGAATCCGCCCCATATCCTGAGCCGCCAGAGGATGGCGGGCTTGCGGGGTCCTTGCCTTCATTTTGACAACAGCCGCGCCCGTTGCATCAGTTCCCGGATCAATCCCCGCAGGATGGCGTTCTCACCGGGAAGGTTTCGTCCCTTGCGATAGGCGATAGCGATCTGTTCCAGTAAGGCGGTATCGGACAACTGGGTTTCATCACCCCTTCCCCCCCAGACCAATGCATAATCTCTTTCCCGCTTCTCTCTTTGTCGTTCAGCCGGGCTTTTACCCATTTTAAGAACCCCCAAAACGATTACAGAAGCAGAGCATAACCCGTGACTGTAACGACTACAAGAGGAACCGCCCCAACGATGAATCGACAAC
This sequence comes from Desulfobacca acetoxidans, assembly GCA_020722205.1. Taxonomy (GTDB): domain Bacteria; phylum Desulfobacterota; class Desulfobaccia; order Desulfobaccales; family 0-14-0-80-60-11; genus DYLF01. Next base: position 217 of record DYLF01000133.1, on the reverse strand, counting down.
CGATCAAAAAGCCCACAAAGAATCCCGCTGTAACGGCCCAGAAACCGCCCCAGAACCCACGTAAATCCTATTCCGGTACATTTCCATCACTCAACCACCAAAATCACGTTCTGCGCCAAATTTACCCGCTTTTTGGAAAACTGGCGGGGGAGCCGCTGCCGTAGGCAGTGGGGGACGCAGTCCCCGAAGGGGGTCGACCCGGCAAGCCGAAGGCGCG
>DYLF01000048.1:17074-19304 GCA_020722205.1 Desulfobacca acetoxidans | reverse complement strand
GGGAGACCATGGCGGGCCCGGCTTCTGCTCAGCCCGGCCCGCCCTTGCCTTTATGGCGTCGTAGGATGTGGATTGGCAACCGTGCCCGCCGCATTATTGAACATCGTGTTTATGCTTTTGCCCAATGTATTGGCGCCGCCAATGATGGCCAAAGCGATCAGGGTGACCAGCAGGCCGTATTCCACCGCGCTGGCACCCTCTTCCTCCCGCAGGAAATTCATAATTTTCTGTTTCATGTGTCTTGCTCTCCTTCTTTGGTTTTGGGGTGTTAAGGGAGGTCTGGATTCCCCGGACATGAATGGCCGCCTTTTACTTGCCCTCACCTCCTTCGGGCAGCCGCAATTTCCTGGGGCCGTCCCGGCTCACCGAGTTCACCAAAGAAGCAACCCGCCACGCGGGTAATCTTGGTGGCCACTTCGGCAATCCCGCTGCCCTGGCTGGTAAGCTTTAGGCCGGTGACTTTGCGCCCTGCCCTTTCGAGACAGGTAGCCTTTCTCGGTGGCCTTCAACCTCTGCCTGGTATATCGGCATTTTCGGAAACACCTTTAATTTCATTCAGGTTTGGTGGTCAGGCCTTGGCTCCCCCCCCTTACTCCCTTCTCCCTCTCCCTTCGGCCGAGGGCCAGGGTGAGGCTGGCTATTCTCCCCTTCGTTTCCCCTCTTCTATGTTCGCACCATGATTATTGCATTATCTCACCTTATGGGTGCGAAACTTGTATCCTTAAGTTTTGCCTTAAAAAGTCGAAAAAGATTAATATACCCTCGGCGCTAGGGTTTAACCGGAGGTTTACCTTGCCCTTACCGCCCAGCACAGCAACCACTTGCAGGAGGTGTGAAACCATGTCCCTCTCAGGCAGCGCCCTCGTCCCGGACCACCCGCCTTCCGAGCCCTCGCCGTTGGCGCGTCCCTTGCCCCAGTCTCTGGCTGAGTTGGGGGTGCCGGAGATTTTTCTGGCCAACCTGGTCCTGAAACACTGCTTTTATCTGGATGTCTTCCACCTGGCCGACCTGGTGGCGCGCCTTAAGCTGCCCACCACCATTCTGAGCCAACTCCTGGACTATCTCAAAAAAGAGAAATACTTGGAAGTGCGGGGCTCCGACCCCTTGAAGCCGACGGCCAATCCTTTCAGCCTGGCGAATCGTTACGCCCTGCTGGACGGCGGCAAGAGGCGGGCCGCGCAGCTATTGGAATATGACGCCTATGTCGGCCCGGCCCCGGTCTCTTTAGAGGACTACTGGCAGCAGGTCACCCGCCAGAGCATCCAGTTGACCTCCGTAACCCCTGCCCGCCTTGCCCAAATTTTTCAAGGTTTGGTAGTCTCTCCGGCCATGCTGGAGCTTTTGGGGCCGGCGGCGGTGAGCGGCAAGCCCTTGTTTCTCTACGGCCCCCCGGGGAACGGCAAAACCACCCTGGCCCTGAGGTTGGGCCAGGTCTGGGAAGACGTCGTGCTGGTGCCCTACGCCATATATGTGGAAGGCAATGTCATCCGCCTCTTCGACGAAATTACCCATCAACCGGCCACCGACGACTCGCCAGATCAACTGGCAGACCGGCGCTGGGTGCGGTGTCGGCGCCCGACGGTCATCGTGGGCGGAGAGCTTACCCTGGGCATGCTGGATCTGGCCTTCAACCCCACCCTCAAGTACTACGAAGCCCCGGTGCAGCTCAAAGCCAATAACGGCATGTTCATTGTCGATGATTTCGGCCGCCAGCAGGTCTCTCCCCAAGAGCTTCTTAACCGCTGGATCATCCCCCTGGAAAACCACCAGGATTTCCTGTGCCTCCATACCGGCCAAAAATTCGCCATTCCTTTCGATCAGTTCCTGGTCTTCGCCACCAATTTGGACCCCCGTACCCTGGTGGATGATGCCTTTTTAAGACGTATCCGCTCCAAGGTGAAGGTGGACCACGTCACCCGCACACAGTTCGTGGAAATCTTCCGCCTCGTCTGCCGCTCCTACAACGTGGAGTTCGAGGCCGCGGCCGTGGAATACCTCCTGACCACTTACTATGACGGCGGCCAACGCCCCATGGACGCCTGTCACCCCCGGGACCTGCTGGAACAGATTATCGATTACTCACGCTTTCACGGCCTCACCCCCACCCTGAGCCGGGAAAACCTGGACCGGGCCTGCCGTATTTATTTCGTCTATTAATACCGCCGGCCCCGGCCCATGTTATTCTGCTTGACAACACCACCGCCCAAGAACATATTACACATCATGTGCT
>DYLF01000048.1:0-16974 GCA_020722205.1 Desulfobacca acetoxidans | reverse complement strand
AAAAATTGAATAACTTTGGGGTTTTCCTTTATCCCCCCCCTTGGGGGAGAGCGGTTGGGAGATAACTTCTCAGACTAACGGTTAAGCTTTTTTATGCCCAACTCACTCGGCTTCAACTTGCTGGCCGGCCTGACGCTCGGGTTACTGCTGGGAGCCTTGGCAGGGTGGCTGGTTTTACGCCGACGGGTAAAAGCCCTGGAGGCCAGAGCCACAACGGCTGAGCAGGAGCGGCAGGAGGCCGAGGTGGCCCGGGCCAAGAGCGAGGAAAAGGCCCAACGCCTGCCTGACTTGGAAGAGCAGGTGAAGGTACTTCAGGCAGAGAAGGTTGAGTTGCATGCCCGTCTGGCAGCCCAGGAAACCTCGCTGCAAGCGGAGACGGACAAGGTGGCCTGGTTGAACCGGGCCCAAGAGGTGCTGCGGGAAGCCTTTCTGGCCCTCTCCGGAGAGGTGCTGCGCGCCAATGCGGAAGAATATCTGGGGCGGGCCCGGGATTCCCTGGGCGCCAGTTTGCAGACCTATAAAGCCGAACTCACCACCCTGGTGCAGCCTCTGGATGAGGCCTTGAAGGCCCTGGACCGGCAGGTGCGGGAGCTGGAGGGCAAAAGAGAGGGGGCCTACGGCGAGCTGCGTGGCCATCTGGAGCAGCTCCAGCAGGTGCACCACCGCCTGCAAGCAGAAACCGCCCGTCTTAGCCACGCCCTGCGGACCGGGGTGCAACCGCGGGGGCGCTGGGCGGAATTCCAGTTGCAGCGGCTGGTGGAAATGGCGGGCCTGAAGCAACACGTGGACTTCGAAGTACAATGGCCGGTGGGGGAGCGCCGTCTGGATGTGGCGGTGCACCTGCCCCACGGCGGGATGGTGGGCGTTGACGCCAAGGCGCCCATGACTCATTATCTGGAAAGTCTGGAAGTGGTGGACAAAGAGGCGCAGGGGAAAAAACTGCAGGAACACGTCCGAAACATCCGCCGGCACGTGGACCAGCTCTCCCAACGGGAGTATTGGCGCCGCCTCCCGGAAACGCTCGAGCTGGTGGTGATGTATTTGCCCAGCGACGCCTGTCTCACCGCCGCTCTCGAGCAGGATGGGCAACTGCTGGAATATGCCTTCCAGCGGCGCATTGTGCTGGCCACCCCCTCCACCCTCTTCGCCCTTCTCAAGACCGTGGCGGCCGGTTGGCAACAGCGTCAGATTACTGATAACGCCAGGCACATCTTTGACCTGGGCAAAGTCCTCCACCAGCGACTGTATAAATTTGCTGACCAACTGGTCGGCATCGGCAAGGGACTGGACAGCGCCGTGGCCAAATTTAACGCCGCTGTGGGTTCCTTTGAAAATCGGCTCCTGCCTGCCGCCCGCCGCTTTCAGGAGCTGGGGGTGGCCAGCGACGCCCTGCCGGCGCCGCAGGTGGTGGAAACGGTCCCCCGGCAGGTTAAACTCCCTGATACCTGACCGTGACCACCCGGAAGGCAAAAAGCCGACGGTTCTCCTTTTTTTTGGTTCCTGCCATGCCTCCTGTTGACTCCTCTCTTGTCGGGATTAAAACTTGCTGCTCAACTTAACTGACCGGCAGGCCGAACAAATCGCCGTCCTGGGCAGACTCTGCGGCATCGCCCCGGAGTATAGAGACAATTGGGGGCGGCGCTGGGCCACCTCCACCGCCACTTACCAAGCACTCCTGCGCGCCATGGGCGTGGCCTGGGAGGAGCCGGCGCACCTGGCCCAAGAGATTGAACAGCGCCGCCGCGCCCTCCGGGAGCGCCTGCTGCCCCCGGTGAGCTTGCTCCCGCCGGTGCCTCGCCCCCAACTCCTCACTCTCAACGTGTCCTCCCCTTCAGCCTCGCCTCCCCCCCTGGAGGTCCAGGCGGAGCTTCGCTCCGACACCGGAGAGCTAATCTCTTGGCAAACCAGCGGGCTGAACGGCCAGGCGCTGCGGTGCCCGGCCCACCGGGAGAGGTGGCCTCAGCGCTTTGCCATCCCTCTGCCGATTCCGCTGGAGATGGGCTATTATGAGGTGAAACTGGCGGTCAAGGTCGGCGGCCGAGTGAAAGAGGGCACCAGCTTTCTCATCGTCGCCCCGGAGCAGACTTATCTCCCGGACTTTTTAAGGGACGGCCGGCGCCTCTGGGGTTTAAGCGCTCCCCTCTACGCCTTAAAAAGCGCCCGTAACTGGGGAATTGGGGATTTTACCGACCTAACCCAGCTTGTGGCCTGGGCCGGTGAATTGGGAGCTGCCTTTGTCGGGGTTAATCCCCTGCATGCACCCCTGCCCAGGCCCGACGCCGACCCCAGCCCCTACTCTCCGGCTACCCGCCTGGGGATCAATTTCTTATACTTGGATGTGGAGGCCGTGCCGGAACTGGCTCTCTGCCCCCAGGCCCAAAACCTGTTGGCCGACCCGCTCTGGCAGGCCGACCGCCAACGCCTCCGGCAGGCACCGCAGGTGGCCTATGAGAACGTGCACCGGCTCAAGAACACGGTGCTCACTTTGCTCTTCCAAACCTTTCTCCATCACCACGGCGCCCCCCAGCACCCACTTACTAGAAGAGGACAGGATTTCGCCGCCTACGTGCAGACCGCCCCGCCAGCCAGCCGTCTTTATGCCCGCTACCAAGCCTTGGCGGATATTTTTCAGGAGGGCGACTGGCGCCGCTGGCCGGCATCATATCAAGACCCGACTGGCCCGGCGGTGGCCGCCTGGTCCGAGGCCCATCCTGAAGCGGTCCTGTTTCACCAGTACGTGCAGTGGCTGGCCACCGCCCAGCTTGCTAAGGTACGCCAAAAAGCCTCTACCTCCGGCTTGCCTTTCAGCCTTTATCAGGACCTGGCCTTGGGGGCCCACCCCGGGGGCTTTGAGACCTGGGCTTACCCCGGCCTCTTTGCCCTAAACGCGGCCATGGGGGCCCCGCCTGACGCCTTCAACCCCAAGGGACAGAATTGGGGATTGCCCCCCATGATTCCGGAGGCCCTGCGAGCCTCCGGCTACCGTCTGTTCATTGACACCTTGCGGGCCAATTGTCCACCCCAGGGTATCTTACGCCTGGACCACGTCATGGGTCTGTTCCGCCTCTTTTGGCTCCCACAGGGGAAAGAGGGGGCAGAAGGGGCCTATGTCTATTACCCGGCCCGGGAACTCCTGGCCATTCTGGCCCTGGAAAGTCAGCGCCGCCGCACCCTGATCATCGGGGAAGACCTGGGCACGGTGCCCCCCCGGGTACGCCGGGAGTTAGCACGCCGGGGGGTCTTCTCCTATCGGGTGTTTTATTTCGAGCGCAACCAGGAGGGGAACTTTCGCCCCCCCGACGACTACCCCAGCCAAGCCCTGGCCGCCGTTACCACCCATGACCTGCCCACTTTGGCGGGTTTCTGGCAGGGTGAGGATATCAGGCTGAAGCGCCGCTACCGCCTTTACCCTGCCGCTTCGCTGGCCGCAGCAGAGGAAAACGCCAGGCCCAATGAACGCCGGGCCTTGGTGGCAGCTTTGCAGCGTGAAGCCCTCCTGCCCGCAGACTTTGCTCCCCACCCTGACCCTGGCGCTCCCTGCCCGGAAGATGTCCGCTTCGGCCTCCTGGAGTATCTGGGGCGGAGCCGGGCCGCCCTTTTGGAAGTGCGCCTCGAGGAGGTCCTGGGGGTCAGCGCCCAGCAGAATCTGCCCGGCACCACCCTGGAACACCCCAACTGGCGCCAGAAAATCCCGCTCTCTCTGGCAGAGCTGCGCAGGACGCGCCAAGCCGCCCGCTTGGCCCATTGCCTGCAGAATAGACGCACCCCTTCTTCCCCCTGACCACCCGCTTTCATCCATCGCCCTTCGTCCTGGTCAGCTTTCCAAGAGAAAAATTTCAGTGCTGAATCACAGCCTTATATGGGTCTCTTGACTGGCAACAGGTGGCACTACGCATTTTTTGGTTAATAAATCTCTTTCCCCGGGTAATAATATCAAGGTAAGGAGCACGTGGGGGCGTATTGCCAGCCCAGCCTGGCGTTACCCCTTTCTACCTCCTCCCTCTGGGAGACGGTCAGGGTGAGGGTTGCGGCTGGCATAATTATTGGATTATGCCCTCTTAAGGGATGCAAAACTTGGGAAAATGCATTGCGAGGCCAGTCATGAGCGAACCCGTCCTGATCTATAATCTTTTTCCACCGCTGATCGGGCCCATCCCCCGCTGGCAGGAACACCTGGAACGAATAGCGGGTATGGGCTTCACCTGGATTTATCTCAATCCCATCCATACCCCGGGGCTGTCCGGCAGCCTCTATGCAGTCAAAGACTACTTCGGCATAAATCCTCTTTTTTGGCCGGAGTCCGGAGAAGACCCACAAATCGCTCTGAGTCATTTTTTAAAAGCAGCTGCCCGCCATGGCCTGAAAGTCATGCTGGACCTGGTGATCAACCACACCGCCATTGATTCCCCTCTCACCGAGCAGCACCCGGCATGGTACGCCAAGGATGATGAAGGCCGCATCAAGCATCCGGGCTGTATCGACCCGGCAGACGCCAGCAAGCAAACGGTGTGGGGTGACCTGGCGGAATTGCAGTATTGGCCGGTGCCGGACCCGGAAGGTTTGCTGCACTATTGGCATCAGGTGGTGAGCCATTACCTGCGTTTGGGTTTCATGGGTTTCCGGGCGGATGCAGCCTATAAGATCCCCGGCTGGTTTTGGGGACGCCTGATTGACGAGGCCCGCAGTCTCTGGCCGGAGGTACGGTTCTTTGCCGAAACCCTGGGATGCCGTCTGGAGGAGTGCGCGCAGCTCTCCGACGCCGGCTTTGACTTTCTCTACAACAGCTCCAAGTGGTGGGACTTTCAGGCCGACTGGTGTCTGGAACAGTACAATGATTTCCGACGCATCGCCCCCTCTGTCAGCTTTCCGGAAACCCATGACACCGCGCGGCTGGCGGCGGAGGGCGGCGGTGTTCCCGAGGTGGCCCGCCAGCGCTATCTTTTTGCCGCCTATTTCTCGACCGGCTTGATGATCCCCGTGGGCTTTGAATTCGGCTTCACCCGGCGGCTGCACGTGGTCCACACACGCCCTCAGGATTGGGAAACCGGCACCTATGATCTAAGTTCTTACCTCACCGCAGTGAATAGCCTGAAGAAGGCCTGCCCGGTGCTCTTGGAGGAGGGACCTCAGGCGCGGGGCAACCCCCCCGGCGAGGCGGTAGTGGTGTTGGTGAAATCCAGAGAGAAGGATAAAGGCCGGGTGGTAGCGGTCATCAATACCACCTCCGAAGTACAGCAAGCGGCCCTGCCGAATCTGACCGACCTTTTGGGTGAGCCGGCCGGCTCCTGGCAAGACCGGACTCCCCTGGCAGTGCCCCTGACCCTTACCCCTTCTCCGGTTTTCTCCCTGGGGCCGTATGAAATGCGTCTTTTTTACCATCCTGGGGGTTCACCCTTGGCTGACACAGACTTGTTCCCTGCTTTTTCTTAAAGCCAAGTCTTTGCCCCCCTCCCCCCAGGGGGGGATGAGGATAACTAACGGTTCTTCAATATAAAAAAACTTTTCGGTTCTTTACCCGAAAACGATTTGTGTCGCCCGGAGGCAACTCATGACCCAAGCCTTAGCCTGCTTTAACGACCACGGGGTGGTGCTGGCCACGGACAGCCTGGCCACCCGCTTCACCGGGACCAAACAGGCGGATTTTTTCCACGTGGAAAAACTCTATGCTCTCGGAGCTTTTAGCGCCGTGCTGAGCGGCGGGGCCGGCCTCAGTGTGCCCCTCTCATTGGCCCTGCGCCATGAGATCAGCCGACGCCGCGGCCTTCAGGACGTGGAGCAGATCGTGGAGTTCGCCCTTCCCTTCCTATCCCGAGCATATGGTCGTTACCTGGATAAACACGGTCCTGAACCGGAAGGTTATCGGCGCTTATATTTTATCATTGCCGGCTATTCTCCCCAGCGGCCGCCCCCGGGCTTTGCCCTTTTTCTCCTCGGGAGTGAAGAAAACGAACTGCCCCTGAGGCTGATGACCGCCGCCAACCTGGTGGTCATGCCCCGGAACTTGGGTATGGAGATGCGGTTGCTCAAAGCCCTTTCGACTCAAGCCTCTTTGTCAGACTTGCTGGCGCTGGCCAAAGATTTCCTGGTGAAAATGGCCGCCGCCAAGGAAGAGGTGGGACCGCCCTTTTATTTCGCCACCATCACTTCCCGGGGCTACCAGCCGGTGATTCTTTAATCTCACCTTTGCCCCGCCCCGCTCACTTACCAATGATATTTCTTGACAAACCAGATCAAAAATGTTAATTTTTCTAATAATAACTATTTAAGATTGGTGAGAAAAAATCATCGAGTTGCGATAACCTTGTCCTGTCCAACAGACATTATCCTTCGCCCTTGTCCGGCCTGGCGGACCTACCATTATTATCGTCTTCCTACCAACTTGAGCCAAAACCTGAAGGGTGGGGTGTGTGGTCGTTTCGGATTGTTTGCCTCTGCACAGTTGTAAGCGCTGGCTGGTTGACCTAAGGAGATTTCATGAGTCCGGCCCGCAAAATGTTGATTAATGCCGCCGACCCGGAGGAATTCCGGGTAGCCATTGTGGAAGAAGGCCAATTGGTGGATTTTGCCCTGGAGGCCGCCACCCGGGAGCAGACCAAAGGCAATGTCTACAAAGGGGTGGTGGTGAATATTGAACCCAGTCTGCAGGCGGCCTTCGTAAACTACGGGGGCCGGCGGCACGGCTTTCTGCCCCTGCCCGAAGTTCATCCCGACTATTACCAGGAAAAGGTCAAAAATCGGGCCAGGGTTCGCATCAATCAGGCCCTGAAAAAAAACCAGGAACTTATTGTTCAGGTGCTCAAAGAAGGCACCCTCACCAAGGGTTCTTATCTCACCACCTATATTTCACTGCCGGGACGGTATCTGGTGCTACTGGCCAGACAGAGCCATTTGGGTATCTCCCGAAAGATTGAAAAAGAAGAAGAACGTCAGCGGCTGCGGGAGCTGGCCCAGAAATTGGGGGTGCCACCGGACATGGGGGTGATAATCCGCACCGTGGGGACAGAAGGAAAGATTCGCTCTCTCAGCAAAGACTTGCAGTTCCTGTTACAATTGTGGGAGGACATCAATAAGAAAGCAAAAACAGAACCCGCACCCTGTCTGTTATACAAAGACCTGGACCTGATCACCCGCACAGTGCGCGATTATTTGTCTGCCGACATCAAAAACATCATTGTGGACGACCGGGAAGTCTACAAAGAGCTCCAAGGATTTCTGCGTCTGGTAGCCCCCCACCAGCTGCGCGCCTTGAAATTGTATCAGGACAAGCTGCCGCTCTTTGTGCGCTATCAGATGGAGGAACAGGTGGAGCAGTTATATGAGGAACGCATTCCGTTAAAGTCGGGGGGGAGCATAGTCATCAATCCCACCGAGGCCTTGGTCTCCATCGACGTCAATTCCGGCCGCTATCTCGGTCCCAAAGATTTGGCAGAGACCGCATATAAAACCAACCTGGAGGCCGCCGAAGAAATAGCCCGGCATCTTAGGCTGCGGGATTTGGGAGGACTGGTGGTTATTGATTTCATCGACATGAAAGACAAAAAACACCTCAAGGAGGTGGAGCAGGCCCTTAAACAGGCGCTGAAAAAAGACAAGGCCCGGGTAACCGTGGGTCATATTTCCCGCTTCGGCCTGTTGGAGCTTTCCCGGCAGCGGCTGCGCCCCACGGCCGAATCCACCACCTACTCAGTTTGTCCTCACTGCCAAGGGCGGGGGCGCATCAAGTCGGCGGAGGCTCTGGGACTGGGGGTGCTGCGCCAAATCACTTGGCAGATTGCCCAAAACCCGGTGCAGGAGGTGAGGGGTGTCCTGCCTAGCGAAGTGGCAGACTTTCTTCTCAACCAGAAAAGAAAGGACCTTTTGGCTTTGGAAGAGCAGCACCATGTGAAAATAACTCTTTCCGGACACCCCAGCTTGACGGGACAAAACATTCAGCTTGAATATGTTAAAGCGGAGGCCGGTGAACAAGCCAACCGCAGCGAAAAGAGCGAAAGAAAGGAGGGCCGCCATGCGCAGCCAACTGATGAAAGCGGGCCTGGAGAAATACCCGCATCGGTCTCTCTTGAAGGCCATGGGCCTGACGGATGAGGAAATCGATCGTCCCCTGATTGGGGTGGCCAATTCACACAATGAACTCATCCCCGGCCACATTCATTTAGACAAAATTACTGAAGCAGTGAAGGCCGGGGTGCGTCTGGCCGGTGGAACACCCCTCTCCTTTGGGGTGATCGGCGTGTGCGACGGCTTGGCCATGCATCACCAAGGGATGAAATATTCCCTCCCCTCCCGGGAATTGATCGCCGATTCCGTAGAAGTAATGGCCATGGCCCACCCTTTTGACGGTCTGGTATTGGTGACCAATTGCGACAAAATTATCCCAGGCATGCTGATGGCCGCTCTACGCCTTGATATCCCAGCAATTATGATCAGCGGCGGCCCCATGCTGGCCGGCTGGTTCCAAGGACGGGAAGTTGATCTGATCAGCGTTTTTGAGGGGGTGGGCGCGGTGCAGGCCGGCCGGCTGACCGAGGCCGAGCTGAAGGAAATGGCAGACTGCGCCTGCCCGGGCTGCGGCTCCTGCGCCGGTATGTTTACGGCCAACTCCATGAACTGCCTCAGCGAAGCCTTGGGCCTGGCGTTGCCCGGCAACGGCACCATTCCGGCCATCGCCGCAGCTCGGTTCCGGCTGGCCAAGTTGGCCGGCATGAAAATCATGGAGCTTGTCCAGCGACAGATCACCCCCAGGCAAATCGCTACCCTGGACGCCTTTAAAAATGCCATCGCCGTGGATATGGCATTGGGTTGTTCCACCAACACAGTGCTGCATGTGCCGGCCATCGCCAGGGAAGCTGAGCTTGAGCTGCCCCTGGAACTATTTGATGAGATCAGCCAACGTACTCCTCATCTGGCTCATCTTAGTCCGGCCGGGCCTCATCACCTGGAGGATCTTGACCGGGCGGGCGGAGTGCCGGCGGTGATGAAAGTCCTCTGGCAGGGCGGCCTGATCTCGGGGGAACCATTAACCGTCGCGGGCGTCAATATGAAAGACCAACTGGCAACGGCGCAGGTCTTGGCTGAAGAGGTGATCCGGCCCCTGGCCAATCCTTACCATAAAGAAGGCGGCATTGCCATTTTGAGGGGCAATCTGGCCCCCCAGGGGGCGGTGGTCAAGCAATCCGGAGTGGCCCCCGAGATGTTGCTCAACGAAGGCCGGGCCCGGGTGTTTTCCTCGGAAGAAGAGGCCACCGCGGCCATTTTGGGAAGGGAAATCAAACGCGGAGATATTATAGTCATCCGCTATGAAGGACCCAAAGGGGGACCGGGAATGCGGGAAATGCTCACTCCGACTTCTGCGCTGGCCGGCATGGGACTGGACAAGGAAGTGGCCCTCTTGACCGACGGCCGGTTCAGCGGCGGCACCCGGGGGGCGGCCATCGGGCACATTTCCCCCGAAGCTGCAGAAGGCGGACCTTTGGCCCTGGTTCAGGAAGGAGACCGCATCCGGATTGACATCCCCGGCAAGACCTTGACCCTCCTGGTGGACGACCAGGAACTGGCCCGCCGCCGGGACCGCTGGCAGCCACCCCCGCCCAAAATAACCCATGGTTATGCCTCCCGTTACAGCCGCCTGGTCAGTTCCGGCAGCCGCGGGGCCGTCTGTCAATAAGGCCAGCCGTTTAGGGGTGCCTTACCTCATTTATAAACAAAAACGAGCCGAATGGTCGGACCGGTTATTCACTGGGAGGTCGATGCACCTCATAGCGGGTAAAATCTTTGTTGATAACAATATAAAAAAAATTAATGAGTTACACCAGTTATTAACTAAACGTGAAGGGTTTATCTCTTCTATCAACTTCTTTTTAAAGGAAGTTATCAAATGAAAGTCAAGATGGCGCGGGAAGATTTGGTCAAAGGAGTGGGAAGGACTTTGGGGGTGGTGGATAGGCGGGCAACTATGCCGATATTGAGCCATTTTCTTCTTCAAGCGGGAGAAACTCAGGTAACCGTCGCCGCCACCGATTTGGAAGTGAGCTTTCGCGGCTTTTATCCCGCCGAGGTGGAGGAGACCGGCGCGCTGGCTTTGCCGGCCCATTATTTTTTCAATCTTATCAAAGATATGCCCGGCGAGACCCTGGAACTGACAGGGACGGAAAAATTGAAATTACAGATTCAAGTGGGATCCTCCAATTATCAATTGTACGGCCTGTCCAAGGAGCAATTTCCTGCCATCCCCGTCGTGGAGGCACAAACCTTGGTGACCCTGGAAAGCCAAGTCCTCAGGGAAATGTTGGAGAAAACAGGTTTTTCCATTTCGGTGGATGACCTGCAATATCATCTTTCCGGCATATTTTGGGAGCGTTTGGAGACGGCACAAGGTTATCAGCTTCGTCTGGTGTCTACGGACGGCCACCGCCTCACCCTGATTCAGAGACCCTTCCCGGAAAGTGAACAATTCCCCCTGGAAGAAGGGATCATTGTGCCACGCAAAGGAGTGGTGGAAATTTCCCGCCTGTTGGCAGAGGAAGAAAAGGTTGAGCTGGCCTTAACGCAAAAAAGTCTGGCCCTCAAAGCCAATGACAAGTATCTCTTTATCCGCCTGTTGGACAAGAAATATCCGGATTATCGTCGCATTATCCCGGAGGTCTTCGCCTTTCGTTTTGCCATCCAGCGCAAGGATTTATTGGATATTGTGAGAAGGATTTCCCTCCTCTCGACGGAACGTTTCAAAGGAGTGGTGTTGCACCTCACCGCCGATCAGTTGCAAGCCACCTTCAGCAACCCGGAGGTGGGGGAAGGAAGAGAGGTCATGCCGATTACCCTGGAGCAGGGTGAGCTCACCCACCTTCCCCTGGACATTGCCTTTAATGCCCGTTATTTGTTGGAACCCCTGGCCATGATGGAATCGCCCGTGGTGTTGTTGGCCATCAATGATCAAGATAAACCCTGTAAACTTTGGGAAAAGGGGGATGAAGATTATTTTGCCGTTATCATGCCCTGGAGTCTGTAATCGTATGGCCCTGCGAGGTCAGATGTTATCTGTCTTCAGCCGTCAGCGGCAAATATGATGAGGAATTTTATCATGGCCGACCTCAATGCGATGACGGAAAGCTTTGCCCCACCAACTCCTATGGAGTACGGGGCTGAGCAGATCCAAGTGTTGAAAGACCTGGAGGGGGTGCGGGAACGGCCTGCCATGTATATCGGCAACACCGGTCCGGAGGGCCTGCACCATCTGGTCTATGAGGTGGTGGATAATGCCATCGACGAAGCCATGGCCGGTTATTGCCGGAACATCAAGGTCAAGGTTCACCTGGATCAAAGCGTTACTGTGGAGGATGACGGCCGGGGCATTCCGGTGGACGAGCATCCCACCGAAAAGTTGCCGGCGGTGGAAGTGGTGATGACCAGGCTGCATGCCGGGGGCAAATTTGACAGCGGCGCCTACAAGGTGTCAGGGGGGCTCCATGGCGTCGGGGTGTCGGTGGTCAATGCCCTGTCCGAGTACCTGGAAGTGGAAATCCGTCGGGACGGGAAGGTCTTTCATCAGCGCTACGCCCGGGGCATAACGCAGACGGAGCTGGTGGTCACCGGGGTAACGGCGCGCCGCGGCACCAAAGTCACCTTCCGCCCGGACCCAGCCATTTTTCCGGATATCAATTTCAACTACGATCTATTGGCCCAGCGTTTGCGAGAGCTGGCATTCCTAAACGGCGGAGTGCGCATCACTCTGGAAGACGAGCGGAGCTTTTCCCGGGATGAGTTTCTCTATCAGGGCGGCATTACCTCCTTTATTAAATACTTGCACCGCCACAAGACCCCCATCCATCCAGAGCCTATCTATCTGAGCGGCACGAAAAACGGTCTTACCATCGAGATTGCCTGTCAATATAACGATTCTTACAATGAGCAGATTTTTTCCTTTGCCAACAACATCAACACCCGGGAAGGGGGCTCGCATCTGAGCGGATTCAAGGCAGGTCTGACCAGAGCTATCAACCAGTATATTAGCACTGCCGACCTGCCCAAGAATTCCAGGGGTCATCTCCAGGGAGAGGATGTGAGGGAAGGTCTGACGGCCATTATCAGTGTGAAGTTGCCGCACCCGCAGTTTGAGGGGCAGACCAAAACCAAGCTGGGAAACAGTGAAGTCAAGGGCCTAGTGGAGAACTTGCTCTATGAGCATCTATTGGCCTACTTGGGGGAAAGACCGCAGGTGGCCAAACGCATCCTGACCAAATTGATGGAGGCGGCCCGGGCGCGGGAAGCGGCCCGCAAAGCTCGCGATCTGGTGCGTAAGAAGGGGACTCTGGGGGAGATGACCTTACCCGGCAAGCTGGCCGACTGCCAGGAAAAAGACCCGGCGCGCCGGGAACTTTACCTGGTGGAAGGAGACTCCGCCGGCGGCTCCGCCAAACAGGCTCGGGACCGGAGATTCCAGGCTATTCTCCCCCTCAAGGGCAAAATCATCAATGTGGAAAAGGCCCGCTTTGACAAGATGTTGGAAAACCCAGAAATCCGCACTCTGATTTCATCGTTGGGCTCAGACCTCTCCCAGGAAGAGATTAAAGCGGCGGATTTGCGTTACCATAAGGTCATCATCATGACAGACGCGGATGTGGACGGGGCACACATCAGAACCCTGCTGCTCACCTTTTTCTACCGGCAGATGCAAACCCTGATTGAAAACGGCCACCTCTTCATTGCGCAGCCGCCCCTCTACCGGGTGAGCAAAGGAAATGACAAGGTTTATCTGAAAGACGAGGCGGAGTTTAAGGCTTACCTGATCAGGCGGGGGGTCGAGAAAAAGCGCTTGTTGTCAGGAGCTGCTCGGGTGTGGGAGGGCGAGGCCCTGAGAACTGTGATTGAGAAGCTGCTGACATATCAGGAATATCTGAGTCGTTTTGAAAAACGCGGGCTGCCGCAGGAGGTGTTAAAACTTTTACTGGCCCACAACCTGGTGGACAAGTGGAGCCTGCGTCAGGAGGAAACCCTGGCCGGCATGATGGGCGTGCTGGAGGGAGTGGGCTGGGCCGTAAGCCTGGAACGCGACGAAGAGCACCAGGCGTGGACCTTGGTTTTGGCTGGCCGGGAACCACCGGGACTGACAGTAAGGTTGGACTGGGAACTCTTAGGGGGCAGCGATTACCAGACCCTGGTAAAATTGGACCGGGACTTGGCCGAGCTCAAAAACCCGCCCTATAAAGTGGAAGACAAAAACCGGAGCTGGGAATATGGTTCTTTGGAAGAATTAGTCGCCTTTATTATGGAGGAGGGACAGAAAGGTATCAGCATTCAGCGCTTCAAAGGCTTGGGGGAGATGAACCCGGAACAGCTCTGGGAGACCACCATGGACCCGGAGACCCGCACCCTTTTGCAGGTCAATCTCATCGACGCCTCCACCGCCGACGAAATTTTTACCATCCTGATGGGAGACAAAGTGGAACCCAGGCGGGAGTTCATCCAGAACAATGTTTTGGAACTGCATCAATTGGACATCTGAACCGTAAACCGTAAGCCGGAGAAATTGAGTTGCCAAAGGAGTGACTCTGGCGAAGAACAAGACTCAGGAAATTAATCTCAATTGAGGAGAACGAAACATGCCGCACCGGAAGGCGATTTATAAGATCACTGTGGTGAGACGGGAGATGATGTACGTGGGCGATCAGCCCGATCACAGCCTGATGCTCACCGAGTTGGAGGGAGAGCCCATCGAATTGCAGGTGGGTCTTGCCGGGCAGTTCATCTCCCGGCGCAGTGTGGGCTTCCATGACCGGATCAAGGGCGCCGGCCGCATGGAGGGTTATGCCATCAGCACCTTTGAATATGGCCAGGTTTACAGCCGCTTTGAGGGCCAACGGGATGGCGTCACCAAAGTTACCAGCGGCAACTGGAAGGTATATAAGGGCACGGGAAAACTGGCGACCCTCAAAGGCGAAGGCACCTTTACGGTGAAACCCACCGACAAGGCCAGGGAATTTATTTTGGACATGGAAGGCGAGTACGAGTTGTAGCCGGCAAAAGGGGTAAGGAAAAGTAGACGGGGCGGGGTCTTCCCGCCCCGATTCTTGCCGTCCGCCGAAAAATTTCCTTAACCACCGAATACTTACCCTTCTCTGGTGCGTCCCCCTTGCAGGTTAAACCCACTGATCTTGACTATGCCTTAATTCTCCGCATCGCCCGGGGCCAGGAAGAGGCCTTGGCGGAGTTGATCCGCCGCCACCAGAGGCGGCTGTACCAACTCGCCTATCGTCTCCTGAAAGATCCGTTAGAAGCAGAAGACGTCCTCCAGGAAGTTTTTCTTAAAGTATTCGAGCAGGCCGGTCGTTTTGAGCCGGTAAGCACCGTTAGTGCCTGGCTCCACCGCATCACCGCCAATCATTGTCTGAATCGCCTGCGGTCCAGGCGTCCGCTGGACTCCCTGGACGACGACGAGGCTGCGCCTTTGCCTGCCTCCAGCGCCGATCCCTTGGCAGCCTTGGAAGGAGAGGAGCTGGCCCGGAGGTTGGAAGGGTTGCTGACGGCCCTGCCGGAAAGGCAGCGCCAGGCTCTGATGCTCAAGCAGTTCGGCGGGCTGTCTTATCAGGAAATCGGGGAGCTCCTGGGCCTGAGTCCGGATGCGGTGGACGGTCTTCTCAAAAGGGCGCGCCAGTTTTTGAAAAAATCCTTGCGGGAATTCTTAGCGTAAGGAAAAACGCCGGAAATTTTATTTCCCGGGGTTTATTATCATTAAAGGGAAATCAGCACATGTCTTGTCAAAAGGTTCAGGAGCGTCTGTCGGCTTGGCTGGACGGCGAGCTGGAGGAGAAGGTGGCGCAGGAAATGGCGGCTCACTTGGCTGAGTGTGCCGTCTGCCGTCGGGAACTGGCTATTCTCCAGCGCCTGCATGACGCTTTGGCGAATCTGACGGCGCCGTCACCTCCGGACGTGACGGCCAAGGTCTTGCGCCACCTGCCCCGGCGCCGCCGCCGCAGTGGCTGGCGTTCGCTGTCGCTGGCGGCGTCGCTGGTGTTGGGGTTGTATTTGGGGCATGCCGTGACCGGGACGCTATATCTGCTCCCCAACCGGAACCAAGTCGGGGATTTGGCAATAGCCGACGTTTTTATGGAATATCCCCTGGGCTCCTGGGGTGAACTGTTCGGCTCCTTAAACGGCGAGGAGGGCAATGGCGCATGAAGCGGGACTGGCTCCTTTATCTGGTTATTTTTTCCCTCGCCTTAAACCTGGGCACCATCGGTACCCTGGCTTATTGGCGTCTGCAGGAGCAGCCGACCTTCTGGCGGACGGAACCGCCGCCACCTCCTACGCCGTGGCGGGAACTTTGGAACTCCCTCGGCCTATCCCCGTCGCAACGCCGTGCCTTGCGGTCTTGTCTGCCGGAGCACCATAGACAGGTCCGCACCCTAAGACTGGCAATGGCTCAGAAAAGGCAGGAATTGTTTGCGTTGATCAAACAGGAACCGGAAAATTGGGCGGCGGTGCAGGGAAAGATCGGTGAAATCAAGGAAGTCCAGGGGAGACTGGAAGAAGAGCTGGTAGGGTTGCTGCTTAAAATTAAGAAGCAACTGACACCTGAGCAAAAGGCGGCTTTTTTAGGATTATTGGAGAAAAAATTACTGCACTTTATGGGAGGTCCTTTCCCAGCCGGTCATCATCCAGGACGCCGGTGCGAAAAGGACGGCCGTCATGGACCTGGTGGGCCGCCGGCCAGGCCTACTGACCAATCCCCATGAGCAGACAAAAACTGACGTCAGCGAAGGCTAACGGTCTTGAGAGGAGAAATTACCAAATGATAAAAAGAGTTATGCAAAAACGCAAATGGCTGCTTGGTCTGACCGCCTTAATGGCAGTCGCGCTGCTTTCCTGGGCTGGCTTCGGTTACCCCCAAACTCCAGGCCCCGCCTCCCAGAGCGCCTCTGAGCAGGTTTATGGGCAAGGGCGGGGCCCCGGGGACCCCGCCTGCCCCCACTACCCTGCTTATCGGTCGCGAGGGCAAGGGCAAACAGGCGCCCGCAAGTTCCGGGGCGGCAAAAGAGGCCAGGGGAAAAAAGGCCAAGCCGGTTATCGGGCCTGCCTCCAGGGGACTGACCCTGGTAAGGTCTCCAAGTAAAGCCCGAACCGGATAATGGAGAAATAACCCCGCCGGGGTGGTTAGCCTGCCCCGGCGAGTTTATTCCTGCTCAAAGCTGCAAGTTCAGCAGGCGGAGCAGCCGGAACCGCCGTCGGGGGCCGAGCCACAAGCGCAGCCGCTGGTTTGGGTGGGCCGATCGCTGATGCCGACCACTTTGATGTGAAATTGCAGGTTCTGGCCGGCCAAGGGATGGTTGAAATCTACCACGAATTTTTCCTCGTCCACCAATAAAACCTTGCCGTTGATCGGGCCCTGGGGGCTGTTGAACCACAAGACCTGGCCCACCTTCACGGTTTGCCCACACAGCATGGCGACGGGAAATTCCCGGTTGAGATCATCCCGACGGGGGCCATAAGCCTCGTCCACCTCCAACTTGAACTTCTTCTCCTGATTCAGTTCCATTCCCAGCACGGCGTTGTCAAAACCAGGAATTACTTGGCCGACACCGGCCTGAAACTCAAGGGGCGGGCGCCCCTCAGAGCTGTCAAAGACTGTTCCGTCGTCCAGGAGGCCGGTGTAGTGCACCTGGACATAGTGTCCGTTTTGAACCTTTTGCATCATGAAATCTCCTTAATCTGAGTCCCTGCCGTCCAAGGAGGCGGGCGGGCGAAAAAAAAGAGAGGAACGGCCAGCAATCCGTTCCTCCCAGGGGAAAAGTTTACGGGCCCAAGACTTTGTTTATTTTTTTATAACTTTTCTATCCGTAATTGGCAAGGACTCGGGAAAAAATCTGAAATGCTGACAAAAATTGGCGGAAGTGCATGGGAATCGAACCCACCTGCCGCCTTCCTCAGACGGCACACCGGATTTGAAGTCCGGGGGCCCCACCAGTGAGCCTGGCACTTCCG
>DYLF01000047.1 GCA_020722205.1 Desulfobacca acetoxidans | reverse complement strand
TCGTCGGGCTCATAACCCGAAGGTCGTTGGTTCAAATCCAACCCCCGCTACCAAGAAACACCAAGAGGTTATGCCATAAGGCCTAACCTCTTTTATTGTTCCCCAGCACTATCCCCAGCCTGAAAACCCATTATCAATCATCATCCTCCCCAGGGAGTTGGATCATCGGGGGGAGGGGGCATATCGATTGTGAATTCCTGGAAAGCTCTTAGAGGTTACCGCCCTGACGTCCTAATTGCCTGGGGACCAACCCCAGGCGCAAAAGGAAAGCAAGCCCACGGTGGAGAACATACCGGCTTTTAATCCGTTGCGGCCATGGGGAATCCGAAAAGCCGGCAGAGGGCAAATGAATGTTAGCGGTCAAGGACAGCAGGAAACGAAGGAAAGAGGTCCCTGGACCCCAGCGTCAGAGGTTGGACAGCGCCAGACAACATAGCTTTTGGAGCACCGCCCGAATCATCGAAGGGTTATAGGCAGAACCCTTTGGCACAGTTCCCTGCTACCGCACTCTTATCCATGCCGTCTTGGCTTACCAAGGTTTCACCTCCTTGGCAGTCATCTACCAGGTGTTGGTTGGTCGGTCATCCTGGCCGACTTGCCATGGTTCACGGTGGTCAGCCTTCGTTCCCCCTCCGGCCCGCAGGCTTGACTTACCCCTTGTCGATAAGAATCCTATCACCCGGGTCAGTATGGTCGGTATGGAATTTTTTCGGATTTCTTCCATGGTGATTATGCTACCCCTGAACAAAGCCGGAAAATATCAGGTATTAGTAGTGGAGGGGACGAAGAATGCTGGAAAGGTCAAAGGAAGGTTCCTGATGGGGCGCGCTTTTCTCCAGGCTTTTCCCCATCTCGCTCGCTGGGTTGGCAGGCGGCTGGCAGACTATGGCCCGAGGGGGGGTAACCAATCCCAGGCCATCATTATTTGGGATGAGGACCAGGTGGTGATTGACGGCGACACCAGACTGATGACCGCCCAAAAAGCCGGGATATAAGATGTGCCGGTGCCTTGGTTTTGAAGCCTCGGCCGAGAACGAGCCAGGTCCGCTCAACTTCACGAATCTGCTGGACGTGCTATCCCTCTTGGAAAGGGATGGATGGAGAAAATGCTTGCCGGCCGGGGAGTCAAGAAATATATTTACGTTCAGCGCCGAGTTCCGCCGCAAGCGGCGGAAACGGGGGACCCAGGTTTATGGGGCGTATCGCCTTTCAGGCGTAGGACAACCTCATCGGTCCGAGCCCGTCAGCTAACCCCGTAGGCGTCGATGGGGAGAAGCCTTCCGGACTGTGGGCCCGGAGGTCTACCCTCCCACAACATGGTTCGGAGGTATTGATGAACAACCACTGCACGCCGGAGGGGCCGAGTGCCTCCACGTCTGCTCCTCTACCTGCCGGTTCGCGCACCCCCTCCCCCCACGCCACTGACAACCATGGCCGACGTCGCACCCTGATCCTGGCTCTGGGCGCCTTGGGCGTGGTCTATGGCGACATCGGCACCAGCCCCCTATACGCTGTGAAGGAATGTTTTCACGGCCTGCACGCCGTCGCGCTCACCCGGGCTAATATCCTGGGGGTGATGTCCCTGATTTTCTGGTCCTTGACCATGGTGGTCACCGTAAAGTACGTGACCTTCATCTTGCGGGCCGACAATGACGGAGAGGGGGGCATTTTTGCCCTGGCCGCGCTGTTTTTGGGGAAAGGCGGCCAGGCGGTGTCCGAAAGGACAGTGAAACGCCTAATGTTGTTGGCCATCTTTGGTGCTGCCCTGCTCTATGGGGACGGCCTCATCACCCCGGTGATCTCGGTGCTCTCTGCGGTGGAAGGCCTCAAGGTAGCCAGCCGCGCGGCGGAGCCGCTCGTGCTCCCCATCGCCTGCGGCATCCTGGTGGCCCTGTTCATCGTCCAGCGCTACGGGACCGGGCGCATCGGCAAGGTGTTCGGGCCCGTCATGCTCCTGTGGTTCACTTCCCTGGCCAGCTTTGGCCTCTTGGAGCTTGTAAAAAGTCCTGACATTCTGGCCGCCCTGGATCCGCGCCACGCCGTCGCCTTTTTTGCTGCCAACCGTTGGCACGGCATGGTAGTCCTGGGCGCCGTCGTGCTGGTGATCACCGGGGGCGAGGCCCTCTACGCCGATTTAGGACATTTCGGCCGCGGACCCATCCGGCTTTCCTGGCTGGTCCTCGTTTTCCCGGCCCTCCTGCTCAATTATTTCGGGCAGTGCGCTCTTGTCCTGCATAACCCCCAAGCGGCCAACAATCCCTTTTATGAACTGGTGCCCCGGGTGCTTCTTTATCCCATGGTGGCCTTGGCCACCGCCGCCACGGTCATCGCCTCCCAGGCCATGATCTCCGGGGTCTATTCCCTCACTCAGCAGGCCAGCCAGATCGGCTATTGCCCCCGACTCCACATCGTGCACACTTCCAGCGAGACCAGGGGCCGGATTTATCTTCCCTGGGTGAACACCATGATGATGGTGGGCTGTCTGGCCTTGGCCCTGACCTTCCGGGAGTCCAGCCGTTTGGCCGCGGCTTACGGCATCGCGGTGACGGGCACCATGGCCTTCACTACCTTGCTCTATTATTATGTCACCCGCTATAACTGGGGCTGGTTGGCCTGGAAAGCACTTTTGCTTACGGGGATATTTTTGTTCTTCGACGTTTCCTATTTCAGCGCCAACCTGCTCAAGTTCATCGACGGCGGGTGGTTTACCATCAGCGTGGCCTTGCTGCTGAGCGTGGTGATGATCACCTGGCGGGACGGCCGGGCCATCCTGGCCAGGCGGTTTGAGGACGAAAGGGTGCCCATGGAGGTCATCTTGGACGACATCAAGAAATACAAACTGGTCCGTACTCCGGGGGTAGCGGTATTTTTGTCCATTTCGCCGGTGGGCACCCCCCGGGTGTTGCTCCACTATCTCAAGCACACCGAGTCCCTGCCCAAAAAGGTAATTCTTCTTTCCATCGTTTCGGGCAACACCCCTTATGTACCTCGCAGGAAACGGCTGAGCATCACCCACCTGGGCCAGGGATTTCATCGGGTTATTGCCAAGTACGGCTTCATGCAAACCCCGAAGGTCCCGGAGATCCTCGAGACTGCCACGGAACAAGGCCTGGAGCTGGACACCTATTCCACCTCCTTCTATTTGGGCCGGGAATCGCTGCTGCGTACCGGGGTAGGAAAAATGGCCGCCTGGCGGAAGGCCCTGTTCGTCTTCCTGTCCCGCAACGCCTGGAATGTGGCCACCCATTTCGGCATCCCGCCCAACCGCGTGGTGGAACTGGGAACCCAGGTAGAGATCTAAAGAGGATAGACCATCAGGCCGGAGACCAGGAGATTTGGGTCGACCCGGCGCCCTTCGGGATTATGGGCCTGCTGGGCATGGGGCAGGCGGCTGGCTCTCCGGCCTTCCAGAAATTCGGGGGCAAAGAGGAAGTAAAATCGGTCCGGTAGGTGCTGGTCAAAGAAAGCCCCCAGTACCGTGGCGCCTCCTTTCATCAGGAGGCTTTGCCCCTGGCGGGCCCCCACCACCTTTTTTAACCTTGGTTTCTCGCCCCGCCAGTGTTAAAATTGGCCATACTCAGGGAACACATCTCCATGACCTTGAAAGATAACCCAGAACCCAGAACCTAAAACTCAGAACCCAACCTATGAAACGCACCCTGCTTCTCAACCCCCCGTCTTTCCAGGACTTCGATGGCGGCGCGGGCTCCCGTTACCAGGCCACCCGGGAAGTCACCTCCTTCTGGTATCCCACCTGGCTGTGCTATCCGGCCGGGCTGATCAAAGATTCCCGGGTGGTGGATGCCCCGCCGGAGAACCTGAGCATTGAGGCGGTGGCCACCCTGGCCAAGGAGTTCGAGGTGGCGGTCCTCTTCACCACCAGCCCCTCTTTCCACCACGATCTGGCCACCATCAGTCGCCTGAAAGAGGAAAATCCTCGTTTGCTGGCCGGTCTGGTGGGACCCCAGGTCAGCGTCCTGCCTGAGCAGTCTTTGGCCGCTGCCCCCCAGGTGGACTTTGTGGCCCGCCGGGAATTCGACTACACCCTCCGCGAAGTGGCCCAGGGCCGCCCTTTTGCCGACATCCTGGGCCTCAGCTACCGGTCCGACGGGGAGATCCGCCACAACCCGGACCGCCCCTGGATCAAAGACCTGGACGCCTTGCCCTTTGTGGTGGATGTCTATCACCGGGACCTGAAGATAGAAAGATACAACATCCCTTATCTGCGCTACCCTTATGTCTCGATCTATACTGGTCGTGGCTGCCCCCACCGCTGCGTCTATTGCCTATGGCCCCAGACCTTCACCGGCCATCGCTACCGCACCCGCAGCGTGGGCAATGTAGTGGCGGAAGTGCGGCGGGCCCTTACGCTTTTCCCCCAAGCGGCGGAAATCTTTTTTGACGACGACACTTTTACCGCCGACGGCGAACGGGCCCGGCGCCTGGCCCAGGAACTGAGGCCCCTTAATTGCACCTGGTCCGCCACCGCCCGGGTCAATACGGACTACGACACCCTGAAAGCTTTGAAAGAAGGGGGCCTGCGATTACTGGTGGTGGGTTTTGAGAGCGGCGACCCGCAGGTGTTGACCAACATCAAAAAAGGCGCCACCCTGGACATGGGCCGAAAATTCATGGCCTCCTGCCGGGACCTCGGCATCCAGGTGCACGGCACCTTCATAGTGGGCCTGCCCGGCGAGAGCAAAGACAGCCTTGCGGCCTCCATGCGCTTTGCCTGCGAGCTGGATCCGGATACCATTCAGGTCTCATTGGCCACCCCCTACCCGGGCACCGAGTTCTACGACTTCTGTCGGGAGCGCGGCTACCTCAAGGAGCAGGACCTGCTCCAGGGAGCCACCGGTTATCAACAGTGCGTGGTGGAATACCCCGGCTTGGCGGCCGCGGACATCTTTCAGGCGGTGCCCCGCTTTTATCGGCGCTTCTATTTCCGCCCGGCTTACATGGCCCGGGCGGCCCGCACCATGCTCATCGACCCGGCGGAGCGCCGCCGTCTGTGGCGGGAGGGCCGGGAATTTCTCACTTTTCTCTTCCGGCGCCGTCAGAGTCAGGAAAAGCCCCGCCCCAGTCCGGCAAGGCTATGAGGCTGATCCAAGCTCTCAGTCTTGCCCTGCAGGGTGGGCCGGGGGTAATTCAGTTGGCCCTCACCAACGCTTGCAACGCCCACTGCCGCTTCTGCAGCTTCTCCCGTACACCCCCCGCCGCCCGTATGATGGCGGACTTTCAGGGACTCTGCCGGGGGCTGGGTTCCTTGGTGCAGGCAGGCATACGTTATGTCATCCTCACCGGTGGGGAGCCACTCCTCTACCCGGACCTGCTACCTCTCTTAAAACGCGCCCAGGCCGCCGGCCTTACCACCCTTCTGTGCACCAACGGCGCCCTGCTTACTCCCGCCTTGGTGGCTGACCTTAAACAGGCCGGCCTTGACACCCTGATTATTTCTCTGGATGCCCCTTCGCCCCGGGAGCACGACGACCACCGCGGTCTGCCCGGCCTGACCCAACATCTGCGGACCCTCCTCCCCCAGATAACTGCCGTCGGCCTCAAACCCGTGGCCTCCGTGACCTTGAGCCGCCTCATCCCGGATCTTAACGCCATGGCCCGCTTTGTCCACGGCTTGGGTTTCCGCCGCCTGACCTTCTCCTATCCCCTCACCAACCTCTATTCCTCCTATCTGGGTTATGCTGACCACGACAGCGTCACCTTCACCCCCCAGGAGCTGGATGCCCTCTTTGCTCAAATCATAACCCTCAAGGACAAAGCCCCCCTGGCCATCCTGAACCCCAAGGTCTCTCTCCTTGACCTGCAGCGGCAGTTGCGCCGCCGGCCGCCCCGCTTCCCCTGCCTGGCCGGCTTCAAGTATTTCTACGTGGACTGGCATCTCATGGTCTATCCCTGCCATTACCAGTCCCAGGTATTGGGAGCAATGACTGACCTGCACCGTTTCAGCCCGCAGCGCAACGGCTGCGCCGCCTGTACCATCGACTGCTACCGCGACCCCAGCGTTTACCAGTATTGCGCCGTGTCCGTCGCCGACACCCTTAAGGCCTTGAGCCGTGGAGACTGGCGCCGGGCCCTTTGTACCCTCCTGCATCCTTACAACTTCTTATCTCTTGCCTCCCTGTGGGAAGCGCGACATTGGCTGCAAGAGGGGTGAGTAGGGATAAGGGTCAAAAAAAACATCATGGGGGTCTTATGGCGCGGTGAGGAGCCAAATTTAGGCGTCAAGTTGTTTTACACCTGCTCCTTGCAGGAACTCTTTGGAGTGCCCGGTCCAATGCCGGATAATATGAAGGTTACGAAACAGTTATGCCTGGCGCTGGTTTAAGCGGACAGCAATGAAAGCAGAAGGGCGAAATCTGATAATCACCGCGGATGACTTCGGCCTCTCCCCGGGTCTTAATGCCGCGGTGGCCCTGGCTCACCGCTTCGGCCTCTTGACCTCCGCCAGCCTCATGGTCACCGGCCCGGCTTGGGACCATGCCGTGGCCTTGGCCCGGGAACTGCCTGACCTCTGTTTGGGGGTGCACCTCACCCTGATTCAGGGGCGAGCCGTCTTGTCCCCCCGGGCCGTTCCCCACCTGGTGGACGCCGGTGGGAATTTTCCCAACGCCCCCATCAAGACCGGCTGGCGCTATTATTGCCAGCCTCAATTACTCTTTGAAATCCGCCGGGAGCTGGCCGCCCAGATCGAGGCCGCCCTTAAGGCCGGTCTGCGCCTCTGGCACCTGAACAGCCACCTCAACCTGCATCTACACCCTCGGATCTTCCCCCTCGTGGTGGAATTGGCCCGGGAATACGGTATTCCGGCGGTGCGTCTGCCCCGCGAGGACTGGCTTACCACCCTGATCCTTGCTCCGGACGCCCCCTTGTCCAAGGCGGCCCAGGGTCTCATCTTTGCGTGGCTGACCAAAAAGGCCCGCCGCCTAGTTCAGGCCGCTGGTCTGCTCAGCAATGACCATTTTTTCGGCCTCACCCATGATGGTCGCTTGAGCGAAGAGCATTTACTGAAATTGCTCCCCCGCCTGAAGCCCGGTCTCACTGAAATCTGCTGCCACCCTGCCCTGTACCCTGACCCCGAACTCCTCCGGTGGGCTCCCCGCTATCAGCGCCAGGCAGAACTGGCCGCCCTCACAAGCCCCCGCCTGAAGGCCATGATTACGGCAGGGGGCCTACACCTCACCGATTTTAAATCCTTACTCCCCACCCACTGCTCACTACTAACTGTTTAATGATCATCACTGACTAACCCAGCTCCCCCGCTGCTTGCCCCCGGAGCTGCTGGCGCATGGCCTGGCTCTGTTTGATCACCTCCTTGCGGTCGGCGGTCTGGGAGGGATAAAGCGAAAAATTGCGGCCGGCCAGGCCGTTCATAATGGGGGCGACAGTGGCTGCTGGCAAAGCCAAAATGCGGGAGTGCGCCGCCCGGCCAGGGGTGGCCATCTCCATGACCCCCTCTCGCCCCCAAAGGCGAAAGACCACGGCCAGCAGCGCCAGCGGCCAGGCATTGTCGGCGATGACGGTGAAGCCGGCGGCCTGCACGGCGTAGCGGTTGCCGTTAAAGGAGACCGCCAGGCCGCCGCCCTTGGCGGTTGCTTTCAGGGCCTCCACGTCGGTGATGCTGTCGCCGACGTAGATGGTCTCCTGCCAGCCGGCGTCGAGGCGGTTCAGACTCTCTCTTATGACCCGGTGCTTTTCCGGGCCGCCCAGGGGATTGACCTCCTGGTAAAGAATACCAATGGCCAGTTGGGGAATCTGCTCAAAGAATATGGTTTCCAGAAGAGCTAAGCCTTCCTGGGACTTTTTGGGCAGATCACCAAAGGCCTTGGCCTTGGCCGGCAATTCAATCTTTGGGGCCCCCACGATGGCTTCTTTGAGCCTCCGCAGCTCCGCCGCTTCTTCTGCCGACAGGGGATAACGATCCAGGTCGACTTCGGTGCAGAAAATCGCGTCCTGGCGAAAACCCAGCCTCTGAGCGGCGGCTTCGGCAAACTGCCGGTAACTGGTGCTGATCATGTGGAGGGTAAACCCCTGGCCGGCCAGGAAGCGAAAAACCTTTTGGGCCCCGGGCACCACCCTCAGGGTTTGGGCGGAAAACTCGCGGAGGGTGGTGTTGTCCACCCCATGAGCTTTGAGGAAAGGCAGGATGAGTTTCAGGGTGTCCCCGGCCTTATAGCCCTCTCTCCGGGCGATGTCCGCCTGGTAGTCGTCAAATCTACTCACCTGGCGAAAAAACCTCTCCCCGTGGGGCTTAAGAAACTCCCGGCACAGTTCAAAGGCATTGTCATTGAGGGCCAACGGCCCTTCGCAGTCGGTAAAAACCTGGATGGCGCGCATCTTCACCTCGCTATCAGGGGATCAGCCATAAACAACAGGCTGGAGACAGCAGCCGGGGGAGGAAATAAATAAGGGAAAGCGAGCATCATAACAATCCTAATGGCGCTAAAAGTTGACCCTGACCGCACACCTATCGCCTGGCGCCGGAAATAAACTCCTCCACCTGCGCGGTAAGGTCAAGGCCGCCTGGTATCAGCTTCCCTTGAATTTCCGCCCCGCTCGGGGTCAGGCGCAGCCGGCCCTCGGCCAGGGCCTTCAGGGTCAGCAAAAGCAAGGGGAATTCCCGGCGCAACTCCTCTTGCCGGAGGCGGGCGAATAGTGGTTCCCTTTCCCCCTCTTGGGCTCGGATCTCCTGTAGGCTCAGGCGTTGCCGCTTCTGCTGAAATTCCTGCCAAAGCGGCTCAAAGGTCGGCCCGCTGAGCGGCAGCCGGAAGTAGGCCACCGGCGGGCCGGCGTCCAGCTCAGGGGTGGCCAAATGCATCATGGCGCCGGTCTCTTGAGCGCCGGCTTCCATGAGCTGCCACATCACCTCCTGCCAGGTGCCTTTGGGGCCGTTCGGGAGCGCAGGATGGAGGTTGAGGCATAGATAGGTGCGGCAGAGCAAAGGGCTGGCAATGAGCAGGTAGCCGGCCAACACCACCACCTGCGCCTGGAAATCCCCGAGCAGGGCAATCACTTGGGCGTCAAAGTTCACCCTGGCGGTCTCCGCCTCCGGGCCGCTCTGTCGGATGAGCCGCCGCAGCTGTCGGGAAGAATGGGTCACCACCGGCACCCCCCGGGCCTGCACCGCGTCCAGAAAGCGGTCGCTGGCGGCACTTTCCCCCGGTTCCTGGTCGCAGAAGACATAGGCGATGGCCGCCGGAAGGAAACCGCCAGCCATGTGCTCCCAGGCTGTAATGAACAGATCGATGGCCGCCTGGTCGCGGCCGCTGGAAAACCAGCCGCAGGAGAAAGTCTCAGATTTCAAGTTCCAGCCTCCAGGTGAAGGGATAGTCCTAGGGGGCGTCATTCTGGAATATCAAAGGCCGGCCCTTGCAGACACTGTCCCACGATGATCAGCCCCCGCCACTTTTCCGGTTCCGAGGCCACCTGGGCTGCGATGGTGTCCAGGGTGCCCTGCACCACCTTCTCTTTCCGGGCATCTCCTGCATAGTAGACCACAGCCGCCGGGAGATCGGCCGGGTGATATTTCTTCAAGGTATTCGTCAGGGCGCCGATGTCCTTCAGTCCCATGTAAAAGACCAGGGTGGCCGAATATTTGGCCAGCTTCCGGGCCAGCTCGTCATGGTCCTCTCGGCCGAAAAAAGAGGAGGGAGCGGTCTGCAGGAGGAAGCGGGCCCCTGCCCCGGTGCCGGCTCGTTTCAGGGCCGCCAAAGCGGCGCCCATGGCGCCGAGGCCGGGGATTACCTCCACCTGGCTGTCCGGAAAACCTTCCAGGAGCCAGAAAGCCCGGCTGTAAATCGTGGGGTCGCCGCCGGTCAGCAGAGCGATATTTTTTCCTTGAGACAATAAGCCTTGCATCTGTTTGACAAATTCATCCCGCTGGTTTTTTTTGGCCGCCCACAGCCCCCGCCGTTTCTCCACCGGCAGCCGTCTCTCTTGGGGCTTGAGCCACAAGTCCTTCCAGGGATCAAGAATCTTTTTGCCCTGCAAATAAGTGCGGAATGGCTCCGCCAACTCAGGATGACAGAGGATCAGATCGGCTTGGCGAATGGTCTCCAGCGCTTTCAGGGTGGCGTGTTCCGGCCCCGCCGGCCCCAGCCCCACCAGGTAAAATTTCCCCGCCGCCACCGGGGCCGCCGGCCCCGGCGGGGCCCCTGCGGTCAAGCCACAAATGAGTAGCAGCATAACATGCGTGTACCACCTTGTCATAGTATTATTCCTGTTGGTGTCAGCTTGAAGTTGGGCGTTGCCTAAATTTCGGATTATCCCCCCGCCTGGTTCTTTTCAGGTCAGGCGGGTGGGCGAAACCATAAGATTAAGGTCAAGGGTTGTGGGTCTTGGTGGCCAGTTTGCGGGTCCGCTGCCAAAGCAGCCCTGCCCCGACAAACAAGATCAGGGAGACGCCGAACAAGGCTTTTCCCAGCCGGTTGGCAGGCTCCGCGGCGGCCGCCGGCGGGGCCGGAGGGCCGGCCCGCAGGGTGTCCCCCTCCACGTTGACAGACAACCGCAGGCGATGGCCCATCTCGTCGTCCACCACCACCTGCCAGACACCCTGAGCATCCGGATAAAAGGCAAACCTGCCGTTGCGGTCGGTCCTGCCGTTCTGAAAGGTCTGGTCAGTGGTGGGGGAGGTAATCGTGACCTTGGCGTGGCTCATGGGTTCGCCGCCGTCATAGCGGGCTGTCACCACCCACCCTCCCGGGGCGATGGAACCTTCCACCCCGTGACTGATGGCCGGCAGCGGCAGAAATGCCACCAAGCCGACGAGCGCCGCCATGGCCACCACTAATTGTTTTGCCATGATGAAGGACCTCCTCAGCAGAAACAAGATACCCTATTTTCGACGTTTTGGCGACAGTCGAGCAATGGCTGGGGCCGGCCGCCCTTGACGGGGCGGACTCAGCCCCTGGCCTGCCCTCTAATCCCGGTGGGCTGCCCTCTACGGGCGCTGAAAAGTCAGGAAGGTCATGTGCTGGCGATAATCAAGATCATCCCGCCCCGGGGTGGGTTCCCGGGTGGCGGCATAAATCGCCTGCCAGCCGGTGGGCGGCAATTTGACAATTATTTGGCCGTTTCGGTCAGTTTCCAGAAAATCCGTCCCTTTCAGCACTTTCACCCGACAGCCGGCCAGGGGTTGGCGGTCGAAAATGACCTGCAGAGGCAATTCCTCCCCCGGCTTCAACTCCAGGGGGTTTTTCAGGGGCACGATCTCAAAGCGCAGCCCGCAAGGTTTGGTCAGCGGCGTGCCGGAAGCAAAGATCGACTTGGCATACTGGATGGAAAAAAAGGCCTCCTCCACCTTCAGGCCCTGCCGCCGGGCGGTGATTTTGTCCAGAAATTTCTTACCCTCCGGGGTGTGCACCCGATATCCCCACTCACATACCACGGCGACCAGGGCCGGTGCACCAAGGACCTTCACCGCGGCCTGACCGGGGATGTTTTGGGGTGTCAAGGGGAGAAGGGCCCCCTCCCGGCTGAATACCTTTATTTCCTTCACTTTTCCCGGGTCATAAGGTTCGACTTGGTCGGGCGGCAGACCCCGCGCGACCACGTAAACCCCGTTTTCCGAGGTTACCCAGAGAAAATGGGCCTGCCCCGCCGCCGCCGGCAGAACCACGATCAACAGAGCCAGCGCTGTTTTTTTCAGAGTGACGTCACCCACCTTGGCCAACTTAGCACAGGATTTCGCTATTATCATCACGTCTTTACCGAGACCTCTCATCCCCCCTCTCTCCCTGCCAGCGGGGGAGTGGGGAGAAAAGGTGACTGAATTTATAAGCAGGGCAACTTAGAAGTTCAGGGCCAATTTGCCCATAATCAGGCGCCCCGGGACAATGGTGGTGCCGTCCACGGAGATAAATAAAGGGTATTTGCGGTTGAAGAGGTTTTCCACCTCCAGGATCAGGGTGGCATGGTTGAAAAACTGCCGGGAGAGAGAAAAGTCCAAGGTGAAATAACCCCCTGTTTTATAGGTGTTTTCAGTATCATAGTAAATATTGAGGTAGTAATTGCCCAAGAGATACACATTCAAGAGCTGGGGGTTTTGATACCAGAGGCCGAAATGGATTTTATGTATCGGGTCGGTGGTGACATATTTCCCCTCCAAGCCCGGATTTTCCAGATCCTCGGCAATTTTGGAGATGTTATAGGTGTAATTAGCGAAGAGGGTTAAATCTTTCCGGAGGTGCCATTCGACTTCGGTTTCCAGGCCGTGGATGTTAACCCGGCTGATGTTCTCCAATTTGTATTCATTGAACGTGACCAGTTTCTTTTTCTGTTTCTTTTGATAGGAGCGGAGGAGACGATCGCCGATATAGTCGCGGGCAAAGGACTGATAAAAGGTCGCCCTGGCCCACAGGCTATCGGTGAAGAACCTTTCCAGGCCGAGATCATAAGAGGTGATTTTCTCCGGTTGCAGATCAGGGTTGGCAAAGCGGAAGTATTTTCCCCCACCCCGGACGTGCACTTTGTAGAGCTCAAACAGACTGGGAGCGCGAAAGCCCGTGCCCGCCGAGGCCCGGATGGTGGTGCGGCTGTCCGGGTGAAAGGCCAAGCCGCCTCTGGGAGAAAAATTGCGCCAGCGGGTGGTGTCGTAGCTGTTGTCAAAAGGCGTCAGTCCCCCTTCCGGTTGGGTGTCCCAGTTTTTGCCATTGAAGCAGGCAATCCAATCATAGCGCGCCCCGGCGTTGGCCACCAGTTTGCCGCCAAAAAGCCGTAGATCGGCATTGATGAAAGGGGAGATGAAACTCTGCTGGCCTTCCGCCCCCCCCAGCCGCCAACTGGCGGGATACTTTTCATCGTAAGTCCAGGAAACCCTCTTATAGGTCACCCCCATGGTGGTGGTGAGCCAGTCCAGCGGCAGCAGGGTGGTCTGGAGATCGAGGCCCCAGACCGACGGCTCCCGCATTCTTTCGATGCGGAATAATGACTGGTAGTTGTCTCCGGCCTTGTCCTGAAAGGCGGTTTTGTGGGCCCGGTTTAAAAAAGCCAACCCCTGCAGGTGAACTTTATCCCACTTGTGGGCGTAGGTCAGGGAATACTGGTCCAAGCTTAATTCGCTATGAAAGAACGGGCGGCCCTGGCCCTGATCATGGGTGTAAAATTGGCCGCTGAAAGTCAGGTGAGAGCGGGGGGTGAAATCGTAACAGGCCTTGCCGAAGATGCGGCCCATTTCCCCATAGCGTCGGACGTGGTAATCTTGTTTCGGTTCATCAAGATAGAAGCCCTGGCTGGTTTCATAGCCCCCGGCGATCAGGAGGCCGGCGTTTTTGACTTTTTGCGCAAACAAGAGATCGCCGCCGCCGGTGTCGCCCCGGCCCACTTTGCCGGTTAATTTGGCCTCCCGTTGGGTCTTCGGGTTTTTGGTGATAATGTTGATGACCCCGCCCAGTCCTTCGGAGCCGTACATGGCGGACATGGGGCCCCGGACGATCTCGATGCGCTGAATGGCGTCTTTGGGAATATATCCCCAACTCACCCAGGCGATGGCGTTGTTGAAATTATCATTTTGGGGCACGCCGTCCACCAGGAGCAGCACCCGGTTGTTGCCCACCCCGCGCATCCTGAGGGGGCTGACAATGCCGTTAGTATGCAAGGTGAAATGCCGGAAGTTATAGATGCCGGCCGCCTGGCGGACAATGTCCTCCACGCGTTCAAAAGGGGAGGCCTGGATCTCCTTTTCCGTAATGACTGTCACGCTTTGCGGTGTATCAAACACCCGCGCTGCGGAGCGGCTGGCGGTCACGGCAATCTCCTCCAGGACTTCCACCTTTTCCTGCGCCAGGCCCGGAGTGGCCGGCATTGCCAGCAGAAAGATCAGCACTGCAAAAAGAATCGATAATTTCCTTCCGGCGGCGAGACCGCCAGACAACGCCCTGGGCCAGATAAACCTTATTTCCCCCATGATCATCCCTCCTGTTAGTCAGCCACCACCCGGATCTTTTTTGAGGCCTCCCCACTTTGAACACCCAATCGGCCGGGCAAAAAAAAACCACGACTGCCGCCACCTGCAGGTGGCTGGGCCTTCGTGGCTTATTCTTTAGTTAATTAGTTAATGCGAGTTGGGTGAAGCTGCTGACAGGGGTTCATCCCCAAACTAGCTAATGTTTATAAATAAAATATAATTTCAATAAATGTCAAGGACTTTTCACTGAGGAGAGTGGATTAAGCCAAGCCGGCCAGTTCTCGTTCCAGGAACTTGAGGTTGGGGTAGGCTTCCCGGCCCTGGCCGGCGAGGCTGTGGGCGGCCGCCCGCAGGCCGAGGACAATAGCGGGTTTGAGGTGGAGGTTTAAGAAGCGGCCGGCCAAATACCCGGCGGCCAAGACGTCCCCGGCGCCGAGGGTGTCCACCAAGGTCGGGGCCGGGGCGGCGGGGAAGTCTTGATAGTGTCTGGGGTCAATCAGCCGGAGGCCTTTGGGGCCGCGTTTGATGAGGACGATGGGGGGCGCCCATTCTGAGTAGCGATAGGGGTGGCCGCCCAGCAGTTGCCACTCCCGTTCGGTGACCAGCAGGGTATCCACCTGATCCAAGAGAACGTCCAGGGGGCGGCGTCCCCGGCGGGCGTACAACTCTCCGGCATCCAAGGTGATAACCGGGGTTTGCTGACCAGGCCCCCGGGTTTGGCGCTCGGCCGGGGCCACCAGCCGGCGGGCGGCTTCTTCCTGAACCGCCAGGGGGCCCTCGCCCACAAAAGAGGTGAGATGCAGGAAGCTGGCCTGAGAGAGAGCCTCCCAGGGGAGGTCCTGCAAGCGCAGGTCATCGTTGGTGTGGGGGGCGACCAGGATGGTGCGCTCTCCGGAGGGGTCCAGGAGGACATAAGCCCGGCCGCTGCGGCCCTCGGTCACCAGGTAAGCCAGGTTGACGCCGGTGAGACTCTCTTTGAGAAAAGCTCCGTCGGCATCCGCCCCCACCCGGCCGAGCAGGGCTACGGGCAGCCCCAGGCGGGCCAAAGCGAAGGCGGTGTTGGCCGCCTGGCCGCCCCCCATCCGGCCGACCGGCTCGGCATGCCGGGCCAAAAGTCTCAGCAGCACCTCTTCTTCCGGCGGTGGCAAGGGGATCTCGCCTCCGGGTTTCAGGTGGGGCCAGGTGGATAAGAAAGGCGACAGGTCGGGGACCCGGTAGAGCAGGTCCAGGTTGACGGCGCCGAGGCAGAAAATCCGGGGCGGCATAAGTGGAAGGCTATCAGGATTTGCCGAGGCGGTCAAGGTGCAGAGGCCAAAGTCAGAGGGGGAGTGCAAGGCCGGGGCTGGGGCAAGGTCAGGTTTTTTCCCGGCTCCCCTGGATTTTTGCTGGGGAGGTCTTAGAATAAAGACAATATTGCCATTATGAAAGGTGTTTGATGCACCGTCTCATCAAGATCAGGATCAGGCGTGATCTGGAGCATTTGGAAGACCAGGCCCGGGGCTTTCGGCATTATTGGCTGGGAACGGAAGAGGAGGCCCACGTCTGGCGGCCGGCGGCGGATTTTTATGAAACGGCGACCGGATTAGTGGTGCGTTTGGAAGTGGCCGGGGTGGCTGAGGACTCCCTCTCAGTGGTCATCACCGGCCAGAATCTGGTGATCAGTGGGGAGCGACGCCCGGAGCGGCCGGCGGCCCTTAACCGCTATCTCCATAAGGAGATCATCTCCGGGGCCTTTGAGAGGAGATTTACCCTACCGAGGGCGGTGGAGGTGGAAAGGATAGAGGCCCGCTATTTCCAAGGTATTCTGGAGGTGATCCTGCCGCGCCGGGCTCCGGAGAGCCGACGTATTCCGGTGACGGTGCAGGGGGAGTGAGGAGCGGCTGGCGGCCTGTGAACCTGGTGGGGGCGGAGCTCTTAGCAGGTAGTTGAAAAAGGTCCCCACGCTTTCTGGCCCGCCCCCAAAATTTGGGATAAGCTTTTAATCGGACATGAGGTTTAGGCAGTGCAGGGCCGCATGGGACGGCGGGTCAGGGAAGGACATGAAAAGACCGCCAAGGGGAGAGGGATAAAAGGATAATCCGGGTGGTGGTAGTAGATTCAGAAGAGCAACCACCCAATCCCCAAGGCTAGAGACAGTTTTTCAGAGGAAGAAGGAAGGGGTATGAATTTGGCGGAAGAAAACCCTGAAAATATAAACGTTGCGGAGAGCAGGGAGGAGGAAGCCGGGCCAGCGGGTCGAGTGCTGCCCATCCTGCCCGTTTCTGATATTGTGTTGTTTCCGCGCGTCATCATGCCGTTGGCGTTATGGGAAGAGTCGGCCCAGAAGCTGGTGGACGATGTGCTGCTGGGGGACAAGATTTTGGGGCTGGTGGCCAGCCGGGAGGAGCAGCCGCAAGGGTATGGACCGGACAATCTCTTTCGGGTGGGCACGGCGGCGGTGGTATTGAAGATGCGCAAGCCGGAGGACGGTTCCGTGAGGTTGCTCATCCAGGGTCTGTATCGCTTTCGGCTGGAGGACTGGGTGGCTTATGAGCCCTATTTCAGTGCGCGGGTGAGGGGGATCAGCGAAGACTACGAACCGGACACGGAGCTGGAGGCGCTGGTGTCCAGCGTCAAGGGTTTGTTTCTGAAGATGCTGGAGCTGTCGCCGTATCTGCCGGCGGAGTTGGGCACCCTGGTCAGGGAGATGGGGGATCCGCGGGTGCTGGCCGACGTCACGGGGGGCAGCCTCAACGTCAGCAAGCTGGAGAAACAGGAGCTGCTGGAGACCATTGAGGTGAGGGAGCGGCTGCGCAAGGTGTTGGTCCTCATCAAGCGGGAGATAGAGATCTTGGAGTTGGGGAAAAAGATTCAGAGCCAGGTCAAAGTGGAGATGGATAAGGCCCAGCGGGAATATTATCTCCGGGAGCAGATCAAGGTGCTGGAGAGGGAGCTGGGGATGACGGATGAGCGCCAGCGGGAGGTGGAAGAACTCAGGTTGCGGTTGGAGGAGGCCGGTTTGCCGCCCCCTGCCCTGAAGGAGGCGGAACGGGAACTGGAGCGTCTGAAGCGCACGCCGCCCACCTCCCCGGACCACCAGGTGATCCGCAACTATCTGGAGTGGATGATTGAGCTGCCCTGGAGTGTGGCCACGGCAGACAACCTGGACTTGTCCCAGGCCCGTCGGATCCTGGACGAAGACCATTACGATCTGGAGAAGGTGAAGAAGCGCATCCTGGAGTATCTGGCGGTGCGGCAGCTCAAGCCGGACATGAAGGGGCCCATTTTGTGTTTTGTCGGGCCGCCCGGCACCGGCAAGACCTCTTTAGGGCGGTCCATCGCCCGGGCCTTGGGGCGCAAGTTTGTGCGGCTGTCTTTGGGTGGGGTGCGGGACGAAGCGGAAATCCGGGGTCATCGGCGCACCTATGTGGGGGCGCTGCCCGGCCGCATCATGCAGAGCATCCGGCGGGCCGGGTCTCACAACCCGGTGTTCATTTTGGACGAAGTGGACAAGCTGGGGTCGGACTTTCGAGGGGATCCCTCCTCGGCCCTGCTGGAGGTCTTGGACCCGGAACAGAACTATGCTTTTTCAGATCATTATCTGGACGTGGGCTTTGACCTGTCCAAGGTGATGTTCATTTGCACGGCCAATATGTTGGACACGGTGCCGCCGGCCCTGCGGGATCGCCTGGAGGTGTTGGAACTGCCGGGTTACACGGAAGAAGAGAAGCTGGACATTGCCTTCCGTTATCTCATTCCGCGGCAGATGGAGGCGCATGGTTTGACGGCGGAGAAGGTGGAGATCACAGTGGAGGCGGTGCGGACGCTCATCGCGGCGTACACCCGGGAAGCGGGTCTGCGGAACCTGGAGCGGGAGATTGCCTCCCTATGCCGGGGGGCGGGGCGGGAGCTGGTGGAGGGGGCGGCGGCGCCGGTGAAGATCGACGCTTCCCAGCTGGCCGCTTATCTGGGTCCTCCCCGGTTTTTTCGGGAGGCGGCCTTGGAGCACCCTCAGCCGGGGGTGGCCACCGGCTTGGCCTGGACGCCCACCGGGGGGGATATTTTGTTCATTGAAGCGGTGCGCATGCCGGGCAAGGGTCGCCTCAAGCTCACCGGGCAGTTGGGGGAGGTGATGAAGGAATCGGCGGATGCGGCTTTGAGCTACATTAGGGCGCGGGCGCCGTTTTTGGGGATAGAAGAGGATTTTTTTGAAGAGGTGGACCTGCACATTCATGTGCCGGCGGGGTCCATCCCCAAGGACGGGCCTTCGGCCGGGTTGGCCATGCTGACGGCCCTGGTGTCGCTGTTGTCGGAGCGGCCCATGAAAAAGGGGCTGGCCATGACCGGGGAGATTACCCTGCGGGGGGACGTCCTGCCGGTGGGGGGTATCAAAAACAAGGTGCTGGCGGCCCATCGGGCCGGTTTGGCAGAGATCATCCTGCCGGCCCAGAACGCCAAAGTGGATTTGGAGGAGATACCCGAGGAGGTGCGGCGGGATCTGATTTTCCACCCGGTGGAGAGGCTGGAGGAGGCGCTGAGGATTGCCTTTGCGGAAGCATAAAGCG
This sequence comes from Desulfobacca acetoxidans, assembly GCA_020722205.1. Classification (GTDB taxonomy): domain Bacteria; phylum Desulfobacterota; class Desulfobaccia; order Desulfobaccales; family 0-14-0-80-60-11; genus DYLF01. Next base: position 1,005 of record DYLF01000047.1, on the reverse strand, counting down.
GGGGGGCGTGGGTAGTAAGTGGCAGCCGGTGTGGAGCAAAGGGGGAGAAAAAACCTGAAGGAGGTTAGAGATGGCGGTGTTTACTTGTGAAAAGTGTGGTCAGCAGTTTGAGGCCCGCTGCAAGCCCAAGAAGTGCCCGCAGTGCGGGGAGGTGGGTGGGGTGTGCAAAGTGGAGGCCGCCCCGGCCAAGGGGAAGGGGGCGAAAAAACAGGTTAAGGGTTAGCCTAGGGCCTGATTTTATGATTTACGGGGTTGGCATTGATCTGGTGCGGGTGGACCGGATTGAGAAGGCGGTGAGGCGTTATGGGGGGCGGTTTCTGGAGCGGATTTATACACCCCAGGAGTTGGCTTACTGTGAAGGGCGGCATCGCCAGGGGGTCTATCAGCTGGCTCAGCGCTTTGCCGCCAAGGAAGCCTTTTCCAAGGCTTTGGGGGTGGGCTTGCGTCAGGGGGGCATCCGTTGGCGGGAGGTGGAGGTGGTGGTGAACCGGCTGGGCAAGCCGAAGCTGTCGGTAAGCGGCCGGGCTTGGGAGATGTGCCGGGAAGCCGGCATAAAGAATATGCAGGTGTCGCTGACCGACGAAGACAACCATGCCATGGCGCTGGTGGTTCTGGAGACCTGAGCCGGAGGGGTAAGCTGCGAGAAGGCAGAGGTCGGCCGTCAGTGGAAACGGAGAGCTGGTTAGATGTGTATTGATTGTGCTTGGCACGAGGGATGGCACCATCTGTTCAGCCATGCCGGGGTGATGATGCCCGAGGTGGGGCGTTTGCCGGCCATGGGGGGCTACACGGAGAGGCGGGAGCTGGTCATTCATCTCACGGTGACGGGGCGGTGCTACGCCCGCTGCCAGGGGTGCGTCAATGCGGCGGTGACCTGGGGAGTGGAGGCGGAGAGGGACACTCTGATCACGGCGCCGGAGATGGAGCCGGAGAGAGATGCGGGGGCGCATGGCGGAGGGGGTGCGGCCGATGTCTGATCTCTGCGGCTATTTCAGGCGCTACGAG
>DYLF01000132.1 GCA_020722205.1 Desulfobacca acetoxidans | reverse complement strand
GTTGCTTGAAGTCTTCTGCGGAGGCGTATCGTCCTGCACCTGATGGACCATCTTGATGAGACGTTGCAGGGCTTCTTTCCCGGATACCTTGGGAATCTTCCGGCCCCGGGTTTCTGGTATCGTTTTTTGCGGGGCACCGTCAGGGTTGGCCCGTGAGGTCCTGGGAGGTTTCCGGTTCTTTGGCGGACGCATGGAGGCGGGCGAGTCATCCAGCGGAGCTTGAGCGATGGTAAGCACTCTGTTGAGCACCGCCTTGCCGATCGGGAAGTGCTGTTCCAGAAAAGGCAGGTTATGGGCGAGGGTCCAATGCTGCCACTGCCCATCCTGCTCAGGATCGCGGAGAAACAGGTCAGGCTGCAAAAGATACACTCCAGAGGCCACGCGCAAGAAAAGGTGGCGGTTATAAGCGTAGTCCCGCTGCACTTCATTGCGGGCCAGAATGGCCGAAATGTAGTTTCTTTTTTTACGAAAGGTTGGCAGTACCGCTTCCGGCAGGAATTTCCAGGCATGTTCAATGACCTCCCGGTTAAATCCCAGCATCAGAAGGTCCTCCACCGGGGTAATGGGAATCAGCGCCCAGATGCTCTGTACCAGAAAATACTCGGCTTGGTGCCGCTCCAGACGCACCAGGCGATCCCCGATGCGCAAATCCAGACTCAGGGGCGCAAGAACGGTCCAGAGGGCCGGTAAGGCATTCTGGGCAAATTGTGGATGGGCAAAGGCCTCACGCAGGGCGAGATGGGCGGCATTGCGACCCAGATGATCCGTAGCATCACGCCGTGCCCCCTTCTCCAAAAGGGCCTCCACCAGGGGGACATTTCCGGCCCGGGCGGCGGCCATCAGCGGGGTCTGATTCATGGGCGTGCGATGTTCCAGTCCATAACGATCACAATCTGCCCATACCTCATGAAACTGGCGACGGCTGTAAGCCGCCAGGCGATTGGTGACTATTCTGGGGCGTTGGGCCAGAAAATGTCCGGCAGGTTTGAAACGTCCTTCCACGGCCAGACGTTCACTCAATTCGGGCGCATCATAGAAGGCGGCATACTCAAATAACTGTTGCCGCCATTTGTTCCCAACGACCTGATCGATGAAGATCTTCCGGGTCAGTTCCTCAACACCCCGCGCATTAAATACCGGCCAGGGTGGCGTTTGATCTTGCAGGATACGGCTACGGATGGCCTCCGCCTGTTCGGCTTTGCCCTGCAGTTCCAGCTTGCGCGCTTCCTTTTGCCAGTCTTCCCGGGAAGAGGCTTGCACCTGCACGCCCTCTTCTCCGCCATTGCAAATATCCAGCAAATCCAATAGCGGATGCTGGTCATCTGATTCCACCAGCATCACACTCTCCACCGCTCTGGTGATGGCCACATAGAGCGCGTTCACAAAGAACTTGTAGACCTCCAGGGACTTGTCTCCCTTATCCTTGGCACGACGAAAAGTCAGTGTCTCCGCCCCCAGCCCTGCCTTACTGACCCCCTCACAGAGCGTAGCGAAAGGTGCACGGTGATCCGAGAGAAAGCGATACAGGACGATGTGCGGATATTCCAGCCCCTTGGCCTCCTGCACCGAAAAAAGCAATGGCGTGGAAAATACCGCCCGTGCTGCGGCCTTGTCTTCTTCGCGGAGAACCAGCACCGCATATTGGGTGGATTGGGAAATCTGCCGATTCAAGGCTTGCAACGCTGACGGTTTTGCGTCCAGCAAACGGATCTGTCCGGCGCTATCGCCTACCGGGTCCACCAGAAAATTGCTTTCCCGATCAATAGAACCAAAACGCTGCTGTTTGATCTCCAATAGACGATTGGCCATCCCGGTCACTTTACGGCCATTGCGAAAGTTATGGGTGAGCACCTGCAAGTCCTGCCCGCTGGTCATACGAGGGTCGGCCCAGAAAAGACTTTTGATCTGCGCCCAGGAGAAAAAATTGGGGTGGACAATCTGGTTGGCGTCGCCGCCCAACACAAAGGCCCCCGGTGTGCGCAATGCTGCGAGGATGAGGGACAGTTGCACAGGCGTGAGATCCTGTACCTCATCAATGACCACAAAATCATAGCGGGGGGACACCAGAGGCTTCCAGGCCTGGGCCACGAGATTCAGATCATACAATCCGGTACGACTCAGCCAGTCCTGATAACGTTCGAACAGGTCATAGACCTGATCGCGCTGCCCGGGGGTAAAAATGGACTGGCGGATGCCCAATTGCCGATAGGTGGCCACATCCATAATGCCTTCGGCCCGGGCCGCGATGACCCCGCGAATTTCCTCAAAGGCCTGGTGGGCATCAATCCCTTTGTAGTTCTGGCGGATGCGGGCGAACCACTGGGCAAAATCACGCCATTGCGCCTCACGGCCGCTGGGAATCCGCCAGGTTTCGAGATACTCCCGATAGGACAGGAAAGCCACTTCCTGGTCCTCGCGCACGAAGTCGTGGGCGTAAAAGAGTTCCTTGGCATGTTCAGCCAGATAGGCCGAGTGGGTAATGTAGAGCACGTCCTCCGGAATGGTCTTTAGCTTTTCCAGCAGCAGGGCGGTTTTACCACTCCCTGCACCACCCACCAGAATCAGAGGTGCGGGCGCAGCAAAGAGCGCCGCCTGGGTATCATCGAAAGAAAGCGGTTTATCGAGGATATGAATGGCGGTTCGGGATTCTGGCAGATAGCGTAATGGCGCGGCGTCCTTTCGGGCCTCATCCAGATCAGCCTCCTGCATTTTTTCAGAGAGGACTTCCGCACCCCGCAAAAAGCGGGATCCCGCATAGTTATGCTGACGAATGACCTCCAGCATCAGCAGGGCGGTTTCCTCCTCGTGACGCACCAGCGAGAACAGCAGGCGGTCAGCATCATTCAGGCGTGCCCGGTAGAGTTTGCCATAGGTGACGTGCTGCAGTTTTTTGACCTGCGCTGCACGAAAATCCCCCTGTGCCAGGGCTTCGGCCACCTTGGCGTAAGAGCGCTCCACACCGTGGGCGCTAAATCCGGTATAGGTGAGAATGCGTAGGGGGCGGTTCATGGTTTCCTCGCTG
>DYLF01000046.1 GCA_020722205.1 Desulfobacca acetoxidans | reverse complement strand
AGGTTTTTATTCACCTGGGTGGAGTCCCAGATGGTCTCCATCTTGATATAGCCGCCCAGGGTGAACTCCCAGCCGCCCGTGGTGGCGCCTGGGGCGGCGGCCTGCGCCGCCAGCGGCAGGGCGAGCAGGGCGACCAGGACAGAAAAGAATACACACTTTTTCATCGTTATCCCCCCTTGGATGTGGTTAAGTGGTTACCATTTCTCCCTTCCACTTTACAGCAACTTGCAGTAACTTATGAGATCTTTCACCTCCTTCCCTCTTTTGTGGGACAAGTCCAGAGCCATATTAAATTGGCCGGAAATATTTGTCAACAAAAAATTTCAAAAAAATTATCGTTTTTGCCCTCAGCTCCGGCCCCCCTGCCGGGCTGTGCAGGCCCCCCCTAGGGTTTGAATTTTGGGATATTCTTCTTATTCGGCTGGGTCTCCAATAACTTTAGAATTTTTTCCGGGAAGGTAAGCCGGAGGATTTTTAAAACAAACGATAATACGGGTCCCACAGGAAGGCCAGCCAGCCGGCCAGGACCATGTTGCCTTCCACCAGGCTTTCTAGGAGCAGGCCGGCCTCCATGAGACCCTGGCGGTAGAAAAGGAGGTACCCCAAAGCATAGAATACACAGAGTACCAGGACATAGCCCAAGGTGGGGATGACCCTGAGCCAGGCCGCAGTGAGCATCAAGGCGATAAGAAGCACGGCGCTCAGGAACAAGAGGTTTAGGGTGCGCTGCCGGCCCAGGGCGATGGCCAGGGTTTCCTTGCCTACCACCCGGTCGCCTTCGATGGCCAGGATTTCAAAAAGGCCGGAGCGGATAAAGATGAGGCCGGCGACGAAGAAGAAGGCGACGGCGGTGGCGGCGGAGAGTTGCTGCTCGGAGCACACCACCGGGATGAGGGCGGCCAGCACCCCCCAGGCAACGGCGGTGAAGACCGGCTTGGAACCCGGGATTTCCTTGAGTTTGTTGATGTGGGTCAAGCCCGCCAGTGTCTTGGGGATGACCTTGATATTATAGAGCAGACCCAGGCCGGTCATGACCAGGATAAACACGAAGGCCACTTTCCCCAACAGAAACCCCAGGATCAAGGCGGCCAAGGCGGAGGCGGCGCCGCTCAGCCGGAGAAAGCGGCGATGGCGGCCATAGAACAGGGTCTGCACCGGGTCGTTGAGTTTGGAGGCTTCATCAGTGAAGTGATAAAGGATGTGCATGGCAGAGATATAAAAAAAGGCCACAAAAAAGTACATGAACAATGGTTCCACGTCCTGCAGCAGGGAGGAGGTGTAGCTCAAACAGCCGGCCCCCAAAGCCACATACAGGTTGGATTTCAGGAAAAAGCGCCAGGCCCGGAAGAGGTAATTAAACCAGGAGCCGGGCCGGAAGGCCCAAGCGTGCTTGAGGGTGCTGACCACGTTGCTGATGAGCCAGTGTGGGGTGGAGGCGCCGGCGGTCACCCCCACCAGACGGTAGCGGCTCATCTCCTCCAGGTCAAGCTCCTGTTCGTTTTCCACGTGATAAGTGGGGATGCCGGTGGCCTGGGAGATTTCCACCAACCGTTGCGTATTGCCGCTGTTGCGGCCGCCCACCACCACCAGGGCCTCCACTTGGCGGGCCAACTCAGCCACTTCGCTCTGGCGGCTGGCGGTGGCGTCGCAGATGGTGTTAAAGATTTTGGCCTCTGGAAAGCGGGTCTTGATCTCTTGCACCAGGTGGTCAAAGAGGCCCTCGCTTTGGGTGGTCTGGGCCACCACGATGACGTTCTCCAGGGCCGGCAGGGCTGCGATGTCCTGGGGAGTGGAGACCACAAAGCCCCGGCCCAGGGTATGGCCCATCAGACCCCGTACCTCCGGATGGTCGGCATCCCCGACGATGAGGGTGGAGAAACCCTGGCTGGCCCAACGGTGAATAATGGCCTGCACCTTGGCTACCCGGGGACAGGTGGCGTCGATGACGCAAGCGCCACTGGTCTGCAGGGTCTGACGTTCGTCGGGGGGAATGCCGTGGGCCCGGATGACCACCAGGCCCTCTGAAGGCGCCTCCCCCGGCTGAAGAATCATGATGCCGCGTTCGGCCAGCAGTTCCAGGACTTGCGGGTTATGAATAAGGGGGCCATAAGTATAGATTTTTTGGTGGTTCTGCTCCATGGCCCTGAGGACCGTCTCCAGGGCGCGTCGCACCCCCATGCAGAAGCCGGCGGTTTTGGCCAAAAGTATTTTCATTGGTTTTCAGTTTCGGGTTTTCGGTTTGGAGTTCTGTTATTTCGTCTCATCAGCTATGATGGTCGTGCAAAGTGTGCCCCATGCCGGTGTCGGGGAAGTCGGTCTGCTCCCTCCCCGCCGGTGGCCGCAGGCTTCCAACCAGGGGACGGGTGAGGGGGAAATGGCTTTTCTCGAGGCCATCATCATTTCTTATATACAAAAAAAACAGAAACCAGAAAACAAAAGGTTGGATTATGCTGACGTTTGGTAAGCTGCTGTTCGGAACGGTGTGTCTCAGACCCTATGTGTTTGTATTTTTGGGAACTTATCTGTTGCTGGCCACCTGGCACCTGGGGTGGGGGCGGACCCTGGCCTTTTTGCTGCTGGGGTATTTGGTGTCTTTTGGGGCGGAGCTTTGTTCCATTCATACGGGCTTCCCCTTCGGTCTCTATTTTTATCTGCCGGCCACCCGGGGACAGGAATTGTGGGTGGCCGGGGTGCCGCTGATGGATTCCCTGTCCTATGTTTTCTTGGCCTATGCCAGCTACACCATGGCGAGCTTGGCATTGGCAGGGGCTGCGGGGGGAGAAAGGCATTTTGCCGAAAACAAGGAGGACTTGAAGGGTATCGGCCACAGCCAGGGAAAATTTCAGTTTTTGGTCGGCGGCGCCCACTCCCCAGAAAATAGTCACCAGAAAACAGATAAGGGTTTTTGCTGGCGTTCCCTCCTGTTGGGGGCGGTCTTGATGACCACCCTGGATGTCGTCATCGACCCTGTGGCCCTGAGGGGTCATCGCTGGTTTCTGGGGCAAATTTATGGCTATCCGGAAGCCGGCACCTATTTCGGGGTGCCCCTCAGCAATTTCGCTGGCTGGTTTCTGGTGGCCCTGGTTCTCCTCGCCATCCTGCAGGTTCTGGCTGCTCCCCTAACAGCCCCACCCTGGTGGGAGTGGGGCCGCCGGACCTGGCCCGGCCAGGCCCTGCTGGGGCCGGGGCTGTACCTGGGCATCCTGGGCTTCAATCTCTTCATGACCTTCTGGATCGGCGAATATTGCCTGGGGTGGGTGGGGGTGTTTATTTATGGGCCGTTTCTGACCTTGGTCATATGTCGCCTGCCCCCTTGGCGCCACATAATCCGAGGTGGGGCGCGCTTCCAGGCTGAAGAACCAACGGAATGACAATTTCCAGGGCCTGACTCAGGCGGTAGGCGGCGCAAGCGGCGCGGCGCCAGAGGCGGAGGAGGGTGAGGAAGCGGCAAGGGTCGGCGGCCAGCCAGCCAAGGGCCTGGCGGAGGCCGGGGGGGTGGCCGGTGACCGTTGCCTGGGCGATGAACTCAGGAATTTCCTCGTCGGCGCCATCGGTGATGCCGCGCAGGCTCAACAAAGGGAGGCCCCGTTCCACGGCCACCCTGCCCACAGCGGCGGTTTCCAGATCAAGCACAGGGTTGGACAGATGCGCCAGGAAGGAACGATGTCGCGCTTTGTAGATAATGGTGGGGGTGGAGACGAGGGCGCCCGTAAAGATAGGGAGGCCGGCCTTGAGTAAGTGAGCCGTAAGACGTAAGCCGTAAGCCGGTAATAAGTTGTCAAGGGGAATAGGGGTGAGGTGGTGGGTGGAGGGGTCATAAGAGTATAGGCTTTCGCCTAAGACCAAGTCGCCGGGGGAGAGCTGGGGCGTGATGGCGCCGCCGAAGCCGCAGGAGATGAGGATTTTGGGGTGCCAGCGATCACACAGGAAGTGGACCTTTCTGGCTGCTGCGTCACCCCCCATGCCGGTGAGGGCCAGAAGGCCCTGAACTTGCCCCAGCGAGAAGAGCCACCCAGGCAGGAACACCGGTCCCAGCCGCCGGGCGCCCCGGCGCCGCAAAAAAGGCCGCACTTCCGAAGGTAGTGCAGCCAGTAGAGCGACGTCAACCGGCGGGGCAGAGGTAATGCCGGAGAGATCAACCCCTGCCATCCGGTGTAAGCAAAAGGTGGGAGTCAACTTGCCTTAGCTGCGGCCGGGGCTGAAAATTCATTCGGATTTGGCCACTGGCAGGCTTGAGCGCGGGGGAGGGTCAGGCGGCAACAGTTCTGCTTCCACGGCCGTGGGGCTGGGCTCTGCACCCCCTTCCGCTGTCGGTGCCGCCCCCACCTGACGAACCCGGCCCCAACGCCGCCCCTGCACCAGAAGATTGCCGCTTTTATGGAGGACGGTGCGGTCGTCCAGAATAATCAGACCGTGCTTGTCGGAAATCTCGGAATAGTATTGATATTTCATCTGCCGCTGGTTGAGACGGTATTTAAAGAATAAAAAGAAGACCAGATAAATCACCACCATGAGGCCCAAGCCGGCCAGGACATAACTCAGAAAGAGGAAAGTATTATATCCCAGGGAAGCAAGCCAGCTCATGATGTAATCCAGGTGGTAAAGGGCCAGGATGGTGACCAGGAGCAGGAAAAGAATGGCCAGGAAAGGCAAACGCCGAATAAAGCCCACCACCGCATCCAGTTGATGCTCGCTATCCTCCTCGCTCCCGGCGGCGGCTGGGTCTTCCCCCATGAAATAGTTGAACCCGGTGACTATGACGCCCATGAGAAAGGTGAAGATGATGGGAAAGGCAAAGGCTACAAAGAGATATTCCTTCCAAGGAAAGGCGGTGTAAACCCGATGGTACTTATCATCCGTGGCCCACAAGGCCACCACGATGAAAATGGCGATCTCCAGGATACCGATAAGCTTGAGATAGTCAAAAAACAGCTTCTTGCGGTCAGCCTTGTTGAAATAACTGGCAAGTTTGGACATAACACAAACACCTCAGAGCTTGTCATCTCCCCTTTTGAAAAAATATACCAGCAACAACCTTCGAAGTCAATGAAAAACGGCCAGGGCTGGCGGCAAGCAGCAGTGAGCGACCGGCGCCTCCTTATGGGAGTCAGCTTGTTGCATTGTCCGGTATTCTTCAGCAATGATCTCTCAGCCTTCTTCCTTTTTGATAATTCTGGCTGAAATCAGCTGGCCGGCCCGGCATCGCCTTGAAAATTCAGATGTGACTTCGGGCTTCCGCGGAGCAGAGAAAGATGAAGAAAAGGACGCCGAGAATGACCAGGAGCGGCTGACGCCTGGCGGCTCACCGCCTACGGCGCCGGGCTCGCTCCCACCAACTGTCCGCAGGCCGCGGCGATGTCTTGCCCTCGGCTTTCCCGGATGAACACCGGGTAATGGGCTCGGCGCAGGATGTCCTGGAAAGCCAGCATACGCTCCTGGGGGGGCGGCGCAAAGTCGAGACGGGGGTCCCGATTCAGGGGGATGAGGTTGATTTTGGCCTTGAAGCCTCTGAGCAGTCGGGCCAGGTCCCGGGCCTGGGAGAGGGCGTCATTGATGCCGTCGATGAGGACGTAGGCGAAAGTGATGCGGCGGTGCCGGGGCCGTGGAAAGGCCCGGCAGGCATCCAGGACGGCGCCGAGGGGATAGGTGCGGTTGATGGGCATGAGGAAAGTTCGGGTATCGTCGTCCGGGGCGTTCAGGGAGAGGGTCAGGTTGACCGGCACGACCTCTCCCAGCCGGGGAATGAACGGCGCCAGACCGACGGTGGAGACAGTGACCCGCCGGGTCGAAAAGTTGAGGCCCCAAGGCGCGGTGATGGTAGTGAGGGCTTTGGTCAGGGCGGCAAAATTGGCCAAGGGTTCCCCCATGCCCATGAAGACCAGGTTGGTCAAAGGTTTCCCCGGCGGCAAGTGACGACGCCCCGCCAAAACCTGCTTGACGATTTCGCCGGGGGAGAGGTTTCTGGTAAACCCCCGCTGGGCCGTTAGACAGAAGCGGCAGCCCAGGGCGCAGCCCACTTGGCTGGACAGACAGAGAGTGCAATGGCCTTCCTCCGGGATCAGCACTGACTCGATGAATTCGCCGTCTGCCAAGCGCCACAGAAATTTCCGACTGCCGTCCGCGGAGACCTGACAGTTCTCCACCGGCAAGGGGTAAAGATGCACGCTTTGGGCCAGTTCTTGGCGAAAGGCGCGACTCAGGTCCGTCATCTGGGCAAAATCCGTTGCTCCCTTGTGGTACAGCCATTTTGTTAACTGACGGGCCCGGAAGGGAGGATGACCCCAGGAGGCAAGAACCTGAGTGAGTTCGTCCAGGGTGAGGTCGTAAAAGTCCACAGGGTTGGGCGGGAGGCTGGCGGCTGATGGCTCCGGGTTTTGGGTGTTGCCAGAAAACCGACCACTGCAAACTGAGGTCATTGGCGGCGGGCGCGCTCCAGAGCCTCCATTCTGGATTTACAGGCGATACACATGGTGGTGACCGGGCGGGCGATGAGGCGCTTTTCGGCAATTTCGCTGCCGCAGATTTCACAGATGCCGTAGGTGCCTTCATCAATCCGCTCCAGAGCCTCCCTGATCTTGAGGATGAGCTTGCGCTCCCGGTCCCGAATGCGCAGAGTAAAGTTGCGGTCGGTTTCCAGCGTGGCCCGGTCGGATGGGTCCGGCATAGGCACGGCGCCACCGCTCATGCCGTTTCTGGTAACGTCGGCTTTCCCCAGGAGATCCTGGAGGTGTTCCTGTAATAGGTTGCGAAAGAATTCAAGGCGTTCAGTATTCATAAGAAGCCTTCTCTGATACAGGATATCCCCTTAATTTGCCCTGTCTGTGGTGCTTGACTCCGATCATCACCCTCCCTGCTGGGGAAAAGAAGGACTCCGGTGAAAATTACCGCTTTTGCCACCGCTCTTTTCCAACAATAATAAGTCGTCAATAACCATCCCCCGGTCTATGGCCTTGCACATGTCATAGATGGTGAGCGCCGCGGTGGCCGCAGCCACCAGGGCTTCCATTTCCACCCCGGTGCGGGCGTAAGTGCGGACTCGGGTCTCAATGGCCACGGCTTGTCGGTCGGCCTCCAACCGGAAATCGATGACAATGCCGGTTAGGGGCAGAGGATGACACAAGGGGATAAGCTGGGCGGTATTTTTGGCGGCCATGATGCCGGCCAGACGGGCGGTGGCCCAGACATCGCCCTTGGGGAGTTCCCCCGCCTCCAACAGGGGAAAAACCTTGGGTCCTACGGTAATGCGGCAGCGGGCCGCAGCCTGCCGCCAAGTGTCTGGTTTGTCGCCCACATCCACCATGCGCAGGCGGCCGACCTCATCCAGATGGGTAAACTTACTCATGGGCGGCCCGACTCACCTCTTCCCGCCGCAGGCGGGTAAACTCCTCCAGGAGATGCCTCTGCCCCGGGGAAAGATTCTCTGGCGTGGTCACAATGACTCTTATGAACTGGTCTCCAGGGGCCTGGTAAGGACTGGCCGGAACCCCACCGCCGGGGATCCGAATGGTCATCCCGGATTGCAGGCCCCGAGGCAGTTTCAAAAGCCGGTGGCCGGTGAGGGTGGGAACACAGATATCGCCACCCAGGGCGGCCTGAGCAAAAGATACCTTCACCTGACAATACAAGTCCCGCCCCCGGCGAATGAAAAAGGCATGGGGCTCAACGGAGATCACTACTTCCAGGTCGCCCCGGGGGCCGTCACCCAGGCCCCGGCCACCTTCCCCCTTAATGTACAGACGGGCGCCGTCTTCTGTCCCAGCCGGGATGGAAAGATAATAGCTTTGGTATTGTGACTGATATCCCCGACCCTGGCAGTGCGGGCAATCCGCCTCCAGGAGCTTGCCGCGCCCCTCGCACCGCCGGCAGGGGAGACCGAAGCGCAACATGCCGGCACCCAAAGCGCGGCGGCCGTGGCCGGCGCAGGTGGGACAGACCTGATGATCCCCGTCCGCTGCCAACCCCGTGCCGTTACAATGGGGGCAGGTAATGGGCCGGGCGACTTGGATGACGGTCTCCATCCCCAATAAGGCGGCGGTGAAAGGTATGCGCAAGTCATAGCGGAAATCAACCCCGACCGGTTTGGGGGCGGGCGAGGGCTCCGGCGTGATGCCGAAAGTGTTGGAAAATATTTCCTGGGAAACCGTGAAGGGGGCACGGTAATAAGCAGCTCGGGACTTGGAACGCGATGCCCGGCTTCTGGCAGCCAGAATGGCCTCATAGGCCTCCATCACGCGCCTCAGGTTGGCGTTGGCGTCCTTGTCCTGGGGGTTGAGGTCAGGATGTAAGGCTCGTACCAAAGAGCGGTAACTGCGGCGAATCTCCTCCCAGGTAGCCCGCTGGGATACCCCCAGGATGCGGTAATGTTCCCTCAGTCCCATAAAATCAGGGGCTGCTGAGCCAGCCTTCCTCCCTCAGTTCGTGAGCCAGAATCTCGGCTTCCTCATGCCTTCCCGCCTGTTTCAAAGCTCGCCAGGCAAAAAACCGTTTGCCCGATCTCAGAGCCCGATCAGCCATCTCACGCCACAACTCAGGCTCCTGCTTGCCCAATCGGGCAAGCAGATATGCATCCCCGGACTCTAAACAGTAAGCCTTGATCTTTTCCAGACCTTCCTGGCAGTCGCCTTTCCGAAAGAATTCCATGGCGTCATCCCACCAGCCCTGGGCCAGGAATTTCTCGCCAAATTCCCGACAGACCTCGGGTCTTAATTCTTTGTCGTTCAAAAGGCGCCTTTTCTTTAAACAACCCGGCAAACCGGGCGGCATGTTTTTTTTCGCCCCACCGTGCATGTGTGGTCAGAATAATTTTCGAAAAAGTTTAATGTTAAAATATAAAATATCTCTTCCCGGCTGTAAACCGTTTTTCCGCGAGTCGTAAGCCGGGAGATGTGGCATTGTCACCGAAAACCCGAAACCCAACCCCCATCCCTAATGAGTCCCTGGCTGGCCTCTTAGAATGTCTTTGTCCACCACGGCGGCATACTGGGAAAAGTTGTCCCGGAAGCGCTGGATGAGCTTGCCCGCCATCTGGTCATAGCCGGAGGGATCGGCCCAGGTGGCCTTGGGAGTCAGCACCTCCGGGGGTAGACCAGGGCAGAATTCCGGGACAAACAGGCCAAAGATGGGGTCCTGGCGAAAAGGCACTTTTTCCAGTTGACCGCTAAGGGCCGCCCGGAGCAAAGCCCGGGTATGGGCGATCTCCATGCGGTGCCCCACCCCATAAGGCCCTTTGGTCCATCCGGTATTCACCAGCCAGCAGGTAACCTTGTGCTGAATGATCTTTTCCCGAAATAGATTGGCATACACTTCCGCCGGCAGGGCCATGAAAGGCGCCCCGAAGCAAGTGCTGAAGGTGACTTGGGGCTCATTCCCCATATCCCGCTCAGTGCCTGCCACTTTGGCGGTGTAGCCGGAGAGAAAATGAAAGGTGGCCTGTTCCGGCGTCAGTCGGGCAATGGGCGGCAGCACCCCGAAGGCGTCGCAGGCCAGCATAAAGATGTGCCGGGGATGTCCACCCAGGCCTGAACGCACAATGTTCCGCAAATGGGTGATGGGGTAGGCGGCCCGGGTATTTTCGGTTAAGGACGCATCGTTCAGGTCCAGGCGACGGGTGGATTGGTCAATGCCGACGTTTTCCAGGATGGTGCCGAAACGGCGGGTGCATTCGTAGATGTCCGGTTCAGCCTGGGGATTCAAGCGGATGACCTTAGCGTAGCAGCCCTCCTCAAAATTGAACACCCCGGTTTCGCTCCAGCCGTGTTCGTCGTCCCCGATGAGTTTGCGCTCCGGGTCGGCGGAGAGGGAGGTCTTGCCGGTACCGGACAGCCCGAAGAACAGAGCCACATCGCCTGCCTCCCCGGCATTGGCGGCGCAATGCATGGAGAGCACTTCCCGGCGCGGCAGATAATAGTTGAGGATGGTGAAGACCGACTTTTTGATCTCCCCGCCGTAGCTGGTGCCGCCGATAAGGATCAGTCTTTTGGCAAAGTTGACGATGATGAAGGCCTCGGAGTTGGTGCCGTCCACCTCAGGCACAGCGTGGAAGTTGGGGGCGCTGATGATGGTGAACTCCGGGCGGTGTTTTTTTAATTCCTCCCGGCTTTTGATCAGCACAAAGAGATTGCGGGCAAAAAGGCTTTGCCAGGCCTGGGTGGTGATCACCCGGATGGGGATGCGGTATATGGGGTCGGCACCGGCATAGCAGTCCTGCACAAAAATCTCCTTGCCTTGCATAAAGGCCAGCAGGCGCAAGTATAAAAGTTCAAATTTTTCCGGGGCGGTGGGCTGGTTCTGATCCCCCCAGGAGATATGCTCGGCGCTTCCCGGCTCGTAAACAATGAATTTATCCTTGGGGGAGCGTCCGGTGTAGGCGCCGGTGCGCACCACCACCGGGCCCAAATGAGCGATGAGGCCTTCCTCCCGGCTGACAATTTTTTCATACAAGGCCGGGGTGGAAAGGTTCCAATCTACTACCTTGACATTCCGGATGCCGTGATAGTCCAGTCCAAAGGTTCTCATGTATCTCCCCTTTATCCTTTTTCGAGTTTTAAGGAGGCAAATTTTATCCGGGAAAAAATGGCTGAGCCTTCCCTGCCAACTGTAATTATATAATCCTGATAAACTCCGGATAATGTATAATTAAAAAAGGCATCCTTGGCGGCGCGGGTCTTTCCTTGAGATGGCGGGCCTCTCCCAACAAATCATTATGCATTTTCTGGTCGTAAAGAGTTGCAGACCCAGGCAGGTCTGCCATAAGTTGACATGATAAGGACTTTTGCCCTGGAAAGCTAACAAAATGTCAACCCAGCCCCCCGATTTTCTCCTGTTTGGCTGACCCCCAACCCAGCATGGACTTTCCATGGCACTGGCTGACAATATGACAAAAACCCCGGCTGACGCAGCTCACTGCTCCGTAGTGGCTGAAGGCGAGCAGGGCCGGGAAATTACGCTGCGCTTGGCAGGCCGTATTTCCCTGGATAACCGGCACCTTCTCGCTGCCAAAATTAAGGCCCTCCTGCGCCACTATGCTCCCCATCGCCTCACCGTGGATTTGGGCGGCATCGAGTTTCTGGACAGCGCCGGCGCCCTGCTGCTGGTAGAACTGGAAGAAGTTGCCCGCACTGCCTCCCTGCCCTGTGACTTTGTGCGGCTCAGCGAGGCCAGCCGACGTCTCCTCAACCTTATCGACCGACAGGCCTTGGCCGCCCCACCCCTGAAGGCCCTCGCACCCCCTGGATTTCTTGACCAGGTCGGGCAGATCACCAGAACGATCCTGCATGATTTCTTCGCACTTATTTCCTTTGCCGGGGAACTGCTGCGAGCCTTGGTGCAAGCCTTTCTCCACCCCCAGCGGGTCAGGTGGCAGTATGTCCTGTTTTACATGAAGCGGGTCGGAGTGGATGCCCTTCCCATCCTGGGAATGATGAGCCTGCTTCTGGGTCTGGTCATGGCCTTCATGTCGTCCCTGCAGCTTAAACAATTGGGCGCCACCGTTTTTGTCTCTTCCTTGGTGGCCATTGCCATGGTGAAGGAGCTGGGGCCTTTGCTCACCGCCATCCTGGTGGCCGGGCGCTCCGGTTCGGCCTTCGCCGCCGAAATCGGCACCATGATGGTCAATGAGGAGGTGGACGCCCTGGTGGTCATGGGCTTCAACCCCATGCATTTCCTGGCCGCTCCCAAGGTTCTGGCCGCCATGGTGGTTGTACCCCTCCTGTCCGCCTATGCCATCCTCATCGGTATTCTTGGCGGCATCATTGTCGGTGTGACCCTGCTTGACCTCACTCTGTTCACCTATGTGAATGAGACTCGCAAAGCCATAGATCTGTTCGACCTGATCTCCAGCCTCTTTAAGTCGTTGGTTTTCGCCATCATTATCGCCGCCGTGGGCTGCCAGCGGGGATTCCAGGTCAAAGGCGGAGCCGAGGCCGTGGGGGCTTTCACCACTTCCGCCGTGGTAACCGGCATTTTCCTGATTATCGTGGTGGATGCGCTCTTTGCCATCGCCCTGCATTATATTGGCTAGGGTGAGGGGAGAAGGGTAACAACACTTTCAGTAAAGGAACCATCTCTTAGTGCGGCCAACAACGCCTGCCGATAGTCCCCCGGTGATTGTGGTGGAAGGTTTGACTGCTGGTTACGGGGACCTGATCATCCTGGAAAACGTCTCTTTCGAGGTATATCCGGGGGAGATCCTGGTGATTCTGGGGGGCAGCGGCTGTGGCAAATCCACCCTGATGAAAAACCTTATCGGTCTGTATAAACCCCTGGCCGGCCGGGTGCTTATCAAAGGGGTGGACGTGAACAGCCACGATGAGACTGAGTTACGACAACTGCGGCGAAATGTCGGGGTGGCCTTCCAGTCCGGCGCCCTGTTCGGCTCCATGACCATTGCGGAGAACATCGCCTTGCCGCTCAGGGAATACACCACACTCGCTCAGGAGACCATTGATCGTCTGGTCAGGCTGAAGTTGTCAATGGTGGGGCTGGCCGGTTACGACCACCACTTGCCGGGGGAGCTTTCCGGCGGCATGCAGAAGAGGGTGGGGCTGGCCCGGGCCCTGGCTTTGGACCCTGCCGTGGTGTTTTTCGACGAACCCTCCGCCGGCCTGGACCCCGTGACCGGAGTGGAATTGGACCTGTTGATCAAAGACATTAATGCCGCCATGGGCACCACCATGGTGGTGGTCACTCATGAACTGCTATCCATCTTCACCATCGCCCACCGCGTGGTAATGCTGGACAAAGGTGAGAGAGGCATAATTGCCCGCGGCGATCCGCGGTATCTTCGGGAGCACTCCACCGACCCTCGAGTATGGAATTTTTTTAACCGTCAACCCTCTTTCTCCAGGGGTGGGGAAAACCGTTATGGCCAAAAAAACCTCTAATTTCCTCATTGGGTTGTTTGTCATCCTGGGCAATCTGATCATTGTGGGGGCCATTATCTGGGTGGGAGCCAGCAAGTATTTTGAGAAAGGCGACCAATACGTCACTTATTTTGATGAGTCCGTCCAAGGCCTGGATCGGGACTCCGAGGTGAAATATCGGGGAGTAAAGGTAGGCCGGGTAAAAACCATCGCCATCGCCCCGGACAACCGCCTCATTGCCGTGATTATGAGCATAAATTTGAGAACCGCGCCACAGGAATTGGTGGCGCGCCTCCAACTAACCGGCATTACCGGGCTTATGTTCATCAACCTGGATCATCGCCTGCCCGGTGAACCTGATCTCTCCCCCAAAGTGGAGTTTGCCTCCGAATATCCGGTCATTCCCTCCAAGCCATCAGAAATCCGCACCCTGATGAGGGGCCTGGAGGAAATCCTATTAAAGCTGAAAGAAGTGGACGCCCAAGGCATCTCTCTTCAGATGCAGAGTGCCTTCAAAGAAGTTGAGAATTTTTTAAAGAAAAAGGATCTTGCTACTACTATGGCCAACCTGGAGGCCACCTCTGTCTCCCTCAAGAATCTCACCTCTCGTTTGGATAAGCTCGTGACCGACAGTCAGGTGAAAAACGCGTTGGATGGCTCCCGGGAAACCCTGGCCGAAGCCCGGCGGCTCTTTGCGAGTTTGGACCGAGAGATCAAAGCCATGCGGCTCCCCGCCGTGGGTGGCAGGACACAAACTGTCCTCACGGAAATGACCAACCTCACTGAGCGTCTGCAACGCACCGCCGACGCCCTGGAACTTTTTGCCGCCAGACTCTCCGAGCGTCCCCCGGACCTGTTCTTCGGCAAACCGCCCCAGAAGCGCTGGAACGAATAATCCGTTTGATGGCAGGGGAGAGTTGGGGCTGCGGACGCCGACAATTTCCCTTCACCTCTTAGGGTCAGTTTTGTTAATGCTTGCCTGTCTGCCAATTTTGACGCTAAGGTGTCTTAACCCTTTCCGGAAGGCCATGATTTAAGATATAATGCCAAAAATACGAATAAAAATGCATCTGAATGGGATACTCAGAAAACTGTCGTCACTGCCTTCCTCCGGCAGGCAGAAACCAGCAGCAAGAAAAGCCATGTAACATGTAAATAGTATCTGGTCCCATTTCTGGGGGGAGAGACATGAAAGTCAGGGTCGGCTTTATGGGTTTGGGAATTATGGGTGCAGCCATGGCCGCTAATATCAGGCGGGCCGGCTATCCTTTGATGGTGTTTAACCGCACCACCTCACGGGCTGAGGCTCTGGCGGCCTGTCTCTCGATACCATCCTGGAGGTTATACTCTCCGGCCCCTTAAGTTGCGGCCTTTTCCAGATGAAGGCTGACATGCTGCGAAACCAGGACTTTCCGGTGAATTTCCCTTTAAAGCACATGACCAAAGACAGCAAGTTCATTGTGGACACCGCCTATGACACCGGGGCGCCGATACCTCTGGGGCAGATGTTGCTGCATCTTTATCGACTGGCCTGGGGGCAGGGATGGGGGGATTATGATTTCGCCGCCATTGCCAAGGTGATGGCGCATCTGGGTCCGGTTAGTGAGCCGTAAGCCGGTAGAGGTTAAGGGGGTTAGGGGACTTGATTCTCAAGTGGATGTTATAAGTGGTTTTCCCACCGGAAGAAGAAAAGGTGTTTTCCCCCTTCGGCGCCTTTCGGGAGCGGCGGCGCTTTGAAGAATGGGCGCAGCGGCTGATACGTTTGCCGGAGCCAGGGGAGGAGCCGGGGGGTCACCTACTGCCGGAAGCTAGCTGGCGTCAATGGCTAAGGGCAGCGCCCGAGCCTGATGATTGGTTGGCGGCTTTGTCCCAAGCTACCGGGGTCTATTTCTTCCCCTCCCGGGAGTGGCCGCCACGATTAGTGCGCTATCTCAAGCTACTGAAAGTGAAGCGGTTGCTGGAAGCCGGAGCTGGCCGAGGCTATGTCAGCGCCGCCCTGGCGCCTTTGTGCTTGGCCGCTGGGCTGGCTTTTCAGGCGGTGGACAAGGGGGAGGGGGAGTTTGTTTCAGGCCTGCCGGGCTGGCCTCTAGTGGCGTGTGGTGATGTCTTTCAGTTGGTCCGGGAATTTCAGCCGGAGGCGGTGCTTTACGCCTGGCCGCCGCCGGGGCAGTCTCTGGCCCCTCTCTTACAGTCGCCGTCGTTGAGATATCTAATAGTTATCGGCGAGGGGGGCGGTGGGGTCACCGGAGCCCGGGAAGACTGGCAGCGCTTACCTCACAGGAAATCATTCGCCCTCAGTCGCTACGCCAGAGGGCGCAGCGGCGAAGAACGACATCAGGCCACGATTTTTTATAAGTAAATAATTATAAAAGCTTAATCTTGGGAATAAGACCAATTACTTGTCCACTCTATGGACATCACCTGTGGGAGCAGGTTTGTACCACTCTTGCCAAAAAAATATGATCTGAACATTTTCAAACTGAAAACAGAGGTATTCATGATCAAAGACGTGCCGGTCATCAGAGAGGAAGAATGCCTGGGTTGTTCTGTGTGCGAGGAGATGTGCCCGGCGGTTTTCCGATTCAACGCCTCCTTGGGATATGCTCTGGTGATCAACCCCACCGGCGCCTCAGCGGAGGAAATCCAGGAAGTGATGGACAGTTGCCCCAGTTCCTGCATCGACTGGGCAGGTAATTAAGTTAAGGTGATAAGCGTCAGCATTCAGAAACAAACACAGGGCCGATCTCTCTCAGTTGCGGTAAACGAGCCAGGCAAACTGCCAAGAAATGTGATAAAGTAAGCCCTGCCTTGAGCGCTTTGGGGCGGTTAACAATCTGATTAAACCGGAGATAAGTAAGGTATGACGGAAACGCGCCAATTGTTCGGCACCGACGGGGTGCGGGGGGTAGCCAATGTCTACCCCATGACTTCAGAAATGGCTCTGCGGTTGGGCCAGGTATTGGCTTATGTCATCAGAAAGCCTGATGATTCCCGGCGGCAGCGCATTGTTGTAGGGAAAGACACCCGCCTTTCGGGGTATCTGCTGGAATACGCCATGGTGGCAGGCATCTGTTCCATGGGAGTGGACGTGCTGCTTTTAGGGCCGTTGCCGACGCCGGGTATAGCCTTTATCACCAGCTCCATGCGCGCCGCCGCCGGGGTGGTGATCTCCGCCTCTCACAACCCTTACCAGGACAACGGCATCAAGTTTTTCTCCGGCCGGGGCTTCAAGCTGCCGGATGAGCTGGAGGCCCGCATGGAGGCCCTGCTTACCGATCCGGAGGTGCAGGAGGCCTGTCCCACAGCCACCGCCATCGGTCAGGCCTTTCGTCTGGATGATGCCCGAGGAAGATATATTTCCTATTTGAAGGCCACCTTTCCCCGAGAATTCCGTCTGGACGGCCTGAAAATCGTCATGGACTGCGCCCATGGCGCCACCTACCGGATAGGACCCGAGGTCTTGGGGGAACTGGGCGCGGATTTGGTTACCATCGGGGTGCGTCCCAATGGTAAAAATATCAACTACAAGTGCGGCTCCAGCCATCCGGAGATCATGGCCACCCTGGTCAGACGCCATCAAGCCGATTTGGGTATCGCCTTCGACGGCGACGGTGACCGGTGCATTATGGTGGACCATCAGGGTAACCTGGTGGACGGCGATTATATCCTGGCCATCTGTGCTCAGGACATGCAAAAACGGGAAAGGCTGTACCGCAAGACTGTGGTGGGTACGGTGATGTCCAACCTGGGGCTGGAGGTGGCCCTGAAAAAGATGGGAGTGCGTCTGGTGCGGGCTCCGGTGGGCGACCGCTACGTGGTGGAGACCATGCTGAAAGGCGGCTACAATCTGGGAGGAGAGCAATCGGGCCACCTGGTCTTTCTTAATCATTCCACTACCGGGGATGGGGTGCTCACCGCCCTTCGCTTACTGGCCGTGATGCTGCGGGAGAACAAGCCCCTGGCGGAATTGGCCGGCATTATGGAGACTTACCCCCAAATCCTCCTCAACCTGGCAGTGAAGGAAAAGAAGGACCTGAAGGGTTTACCCAAGGCCCGCCAAGCCATACTGGCCGCAGAAAAAAGGCTGGGGGCCCAAGGACGACTGCTGGTGCGATACTCCGGCACGGAGCCGAAACTGCGGATCATGGCAGAGGGGGAAGACGAAGGGCTGATCAAGGAAGTGGCCCAGGACCTGTTTCAGACCCTGGATAGGTGCTTGCATTAAGAGTCCTTTGTCAGGGAAAATCTTTCGGCCCGGAAAAAACGAAAAACGGAGTAGGCGCCATGTTGGTGGTCATGGACGTGGGCAATACCAATACTGTGGTGGGCATTTATCAGCGCGACAAACTGCTCTCCCACTGGCGGATTCGCACGGAAAAAGAGGTCACCATCGATGAACTGGGCATCCTCTTTAACAACCTGCTCAAGGCCCAGGACCTCATTTTGGAGCCTGACACCGAACTGATTATCTCCTGTGTGGTGCCGCCCATGATCAACACCCTGGAGGGTTTTGCCCAGCGCTATCTGAAGGTCAAACCCCTCTGGGTGGGCCCGGGGATCAAAACCGGCATGCCCATTCATTACGACAATCCCCGGGAGGTGGGGGCTGACCGCATCGTCAACGCCGTGGCCGCCTATGATCAGGTACACTGGAGTGTCATTGTGGTGGACTTTGGCACGGCCACTACTTTTGACGTCATTTCGCGGCAGGGGGAATACCTGGGCGGCTGCATTGCGCCAGGTATCATGATTTCTTGTGAGGCCCTGTTCATCAAGGCTTCGAAGCTGCCTCGGGTGGAAATCTTCGCCAAACCCAAAAACATCATTGCCAAAGATACCATCAGCAGCATGAATGCCGGCATAATTTATGGCTATGCCGGGCTGGTGGACGGCATCGTCAACCGCATCAAGGCAGCCCTGGGTGATAAACCCAAGGTTATCGCCACCGGCGGCTTGGCCGGCATCATTGCCACCGAAACCCAGACCATTGACTGGGTGGACGATTATCTAACCCTGAAGGGTTTGAAGATCATCTACGACAGAAACCGCCCTCGTCGGGAAGAGCGGGAGAAGGCGCCCAGATGACGGACTGGGAGCAGAGAATCGGCCGCCGTTACCTGCGGGAGACGCGCTATCAGCGGGACAGCTGCGGGGATCGCTTGACCTATCCCCGGGCGCCTCTTTACAAGGAATATCCGGCGGCCTCCCAGCGCCTCCCTCTGGACCCCGAGGCCGGGCAAGTGCCGGCCGACCTGTGGGAATGCCTGCGGCGTCGGCGTTCCCAGCGATATTATCAAGACCGCCCACTGACCTGGGAGGAGGTCAGCGCCTTACTGTGGGCCACTCAGGGCATCACCCTGGCAACCCGCGGCTACTTGTTCCGGACGGCGCCTTCAGCCGGCGCCCTTTACCCGGTGGAAACCTATCTGGCCCTGCACCGGGTGGAAGACGCCACACCCGGGCTGTGGCACCTGAACGTACCGCAATGGGCCCTGGAGCTGATTAAGCCGGGGGATTTCCGCCAGCCGCTGGTGGCGGCCTGCCTCTCCCAAACTTTTATGGGTACCGCTGCCCTGGCCTGCATCTGGACCGGTATCCTTAATCGGGCCATGTGGAAGTATCGGGAGCGGGCGGTGCGCTATCTTTTTCTGGATGCCGGCCACATCTGCCAAAATCTGATGCTGGCCGCCACAGCCCTGGGACTGGGGGTCTGTCCGGTGGGCGCTTTCTTTGATGAAGAGGTGGAACGCCTGGTGGAAGTGGACGGCCAGGAGGAGGTAGCCTTATACTTGGCAGCGGTGGGACCACTGTCAGCCGGAAACCATAAACCATAAGCCGTGAGCCGTAAGTGATATTACCAAATAATCACGAAAAACGTTACCTAAGGGGTATATCATGCACAGTTGCAGGTGCATCGGCTGGTTCAGCCTAGCCCTGTTATTTTTGGGCTGGTGGCCGAGCTCGGCCCTCTCTGCGGATAAGTCAGAGGTCTTGCTGGATAAAGCCGCCAAAGACTATGTTCTCCATGGCTCCATCCAGGCTTCCGAAGGCCGGGATGAGGAGGCCATCAAGTCGTTTTCGGAGGCCATTAAGTTAAAGCCGCAGTGGGCGGAGGCTTACAGCCTGTTAGGGAGCGCCTTGGCCCGGGCCGGAAAGTTGACCGAGGCCGAGGCCGCTCTGCGTAAGGCAGTGGCCCTCAAACCCGATTATAGCGAGGGGTACTATTATCTGGGGCTTTTCCTTAAAGAACGGGGCAGAGAAAAAGAGGCTCAAGAGGCGTTCGCCAAAGCCAAACAATACCAGCAATCTTCATCCTCCCCTGCCGGCCGCTAATAAGGTTCGCCGCCTCCTGGTATGGCACCAGGGTGGCTTGGGGGACCTGCTCCTGGCCGGCCCGGCCTTGGTGGCACTGAGCCAATGCTATTCCCAGGCTGACTTTATCGCTACGGGCCATCGGGAACGTTGGGCACTGTTCCGGGGGACCCTTCCTTTGACAGCCGTCTGGGATGGGGCGGAAGCTCGCTGGACCTGGCTGTATTCTGAGCAGGAGGGAGCACCCTCAAGTCTGGTAGAGTCCCTGGCCGGCCTGGATTTGGCGGTGGTGTTCACCCCCAGACCCCACCACCGGATGCTTGCCCGTCTCGGCTTGGCCGGCGTTTCCCGGGTGGTTTGGGTGCCCTCTTTTGACGAGACGACGAAGATCCCTGTGCCTCTCCTTCAGGCCCGACATCTGGGTCAACTAGGTCTGGCCTATGAGCCGCAACCTCTGAAGTTGACCCTGGCATCGGCCTGCCCGCATAAAAAAGCATTTAATGCCGGAGTAGGGGATGAGAGAGCAGAGGTTACCAATCTTTTCTCCTCATCCCCCATCCCTCCCCCTCAATTTCTCAACACACCAAGCCATGTCGGCAACGCTCCCCTGGTGGCCGTGGCCCCAGGCAGCGGCAATCCCCGCAAAAACTGGCCCCTCTCCCACTATTTCGAGCTGACCAGGGCTTTGGCTTGGCAGCATCAGGTGCATGTGGTTTGGGTGGTGGGCCCGGCCGAAAGAAAGTGGCTTCCTTATCTTCGAGGTATCGCCCAGGCTCAGGGGATGCACTTGCTGGCTGAAGCTCCCCTTCCCCAGGCGGCCCAAGTCCCGGCGCACTGTCGCCTCTAT
>DYLF01000045.1:3894-20081 GCA_020722205.1 Desulfobacca acetoxidans | reverse complement strand
TGGCGCGCCTGGCAGGATTCGAACCTGCGACCGACGGATTAGAAGTCCGTTGCTCTGTCCGACTGAGCTACAGGCGCGGCTGGGCCAACCCGGGCTGGCAGTCAATTCAGGAGCCAGTATCCGGCTGGTCTGCACCGCTTATTATATGACGGCCGCCCTGCTCCCGCAATCGGCAAGTGGCTAAGCTCTTCTTTGCGGGTCTCCTAAACGCGATGACCAACTGGGCACCGAAAAATCAGCGGCCTCTGCCGAGGTCGGTCATTCAAGTCGGCAACACCCAACTGCTGGCCTTCTTCTTCGCCCGGGAGCGCAGGTACTCACATTGGCAGCAAATCTCTTCCTG
Source organism: Desulfobacca acetoxidans (assembly GCA_020722205.1). Taxonomy (GTDB): domain Bacteria; phylum Desulfobacterota; class Desulfobaccia; order Desulfobaccales; family 0-14-0-80-60-11; genus DYLF01. Next base: position 19,738 of record DYLF01000045.1, on the reverse strand, counting down.
GTTTGTCACCCGATGGTAACAACCGCACAACCGGCAGGGGGCATAGTGCACCACCTCAGAGTCGTTCACCCACACATTGTTGAACACGCTTTCCATAAGCCCTCCCCTTATAAAATAATTTTTGCTCCCATTGTCAGGCCTCAGAAAAATAATTTCCCTTGACCATCAACCCAGACTGATTTCCAATTCTGTTAATACTCCAGGCCATCCTCATAGAAGGCCTGGATCTGATCCAGGCTGGGATATATATCCAGATAGCCTCCTGTGATTTTGGCGATGGCGTTAATCTGCTCCATTTCCCGCTTGGCCTGCCGAATCAGAACCCGCCTGATCACCCCTCCTGATAAGTGCTCAAAACTCAACACCTGCCCACGCTGCTCCCCCAGTGCGGCCTTCTTTTCCCTGGGCCGTCTTTTGGCCTGATCGAGTTTACTAACCTCCTTCCTCATGGCGTCTCCCCTCCCTGGTGATTTGACCATTCAGGCTGTTTTTATACTCTCTGCAGGAAAACCTCTAACACACATAAGACATTTGTCATCCTTATCGAAATTTCTTGTGGTTTACTTGATCATCGTGAAAAGAATCTCAAAGGACATAGAATTTGACCCTAATCCCGGCTTTTTTGGTTTGGCCGGACCCAGAGTTTCTATATAATTAGGCAGCTAAAAGATTCTTGGCCAGAAAGACAAGAGCTTGCGAGCCCTATATTACCAGGAGGTTCCGGCATGACCCGTTCCCGGTCCCTGTCGGCCGCCGGCTGGCAGCCAGAGATCTCCATTGTCTCCTATCGCCTGGACAATGGCCTCACTCTCTTTGTTTTGCCGGACGACACCGTCGCTGGTGTTTCCGTGCAGTTGCACTATCATGTAGGTTCTCGTAATGAGATCCCTGGCATCACCGGCATCAGCCACCTTTTTGAACACCTGATGTTTCGCGGCACCGAGACCCTGGGACCGGAAGAATTCTCCCGCCTTCTGCAATCCAAAGGCGGGGAGATCAATGCCTTCACCACCCGGGATCACACCTCTTATTTTGAGAATTTGCCAAGTGTGCATCTGGAGTTGGCCCTTTCCCTGGAAGCTGACCGCCTGCGCTTCCTCAAGCTCGATGAAGAAAACTTCCAGACGGAGCGCCAAGTGGTGGTCAGCGAGCGCAAGCTGCGCTCCGTGGACAGTCCCTTCGGTCTGGTCCTGGAGCAGCTCTTTGCCACCGCCTACACCCAGCACCCCTATGCCTGGCCCATCATCGGCTGGGATCAGGACCTGCGCCGTCTCACCCTGAGAGATTGTCTCACTTACTTCCGCTCCTACTACCACCCTGGCAATCTGACCCTGGTTATCGCCGGTGATGTCCGACCGGATGACGCCCGTGATCTGGTTGACCGCCATTTCGGCCAAATTCCCGCCGTTAGTCCCCCCGCCCCTCTCAATGTCGTCGAACCCCCGCAACGCGGGGAGCGCCGGGCGGTCTTTAAAAAAGTCTCCATGGTGGAGGCCTTTTTTGCCGGCTTCCACGTGGTGGGGCTCGGCCATCCTGACATCTATCCTCTGACTCTGCTGGCTGTCATCTTATCCGGGGGCAATTCCTCACGTTTCTACCAGCAGTTTGTGCGCCCTGGCCGGGCGGCGGAAATGCAGGTGGAGCTATCTCCGCCCCCTTGGACCTCACAGGACGCTGATCTTTTGGTGATTACCGCGGTGGCCGGGCCGGACGTTTCGCTGGCCGAATTGGAGGGCGATCTCTGGAAGCAACTGGAGCATCTACACCACGCTGGGGTGACCGCGGCTGAGCTGGCCCGGGCCAAAAAACTCCTGCGCTCCCAAACCGTCCAGGCGCTGGCCAAAAATTTCTATCGGGGGCTGCTGGTGGGTCTGTTCCATCTCAAGACCGGCGACGCCCATCATGTCAACCAAATGCTAAAGCTTTTTGACGCCGTCACCATGGAGGACATCAGCCGGGTAGCACGTCACTACCTCCGGGAAGACAACCGGACCGTCGTCACCCTGCAACCAGTCTCTCCAGAGGAAAGCGCTAACTTGGGGTCCTTGGCTTGACCGGCGGCAAGCAACAAAGGCCAGGATTTGACCTGCGGGCCCGAAAACCAGCCGCCGGCTTGGGCCTGAAAGCAGCCGGCCTCACTTTCTCTTTGCTCCGCTGCCCCAGCACCGCCCGCGATGAGCTGGGATGCTTTGCCAGCAGTCATTAAAACGATAAAAGGAACCACTATGAGAGCGCCAATCCCCGACATTTACCAGTTCAGGTTGCCGAACGGCTTGAATCTGATGGGAGTGGAATACCAGCGGGTGCCTTGGGTGAGCCTGACCTTGATGGCCAAACGAGGCGCCGAAACCGACCCCCTGGGTAAGGCTGGCGTGGCTGATTGGACAGCAGAATTTCTTACCCTCGGTACAACCCGGCGCTCCCAGTTACAATTGGCCCAGGACGTGGAATCTTTGGGGGCGCACCTCCACGCCCGTGGGGATTGGGACGCCACTTGCATCTCCCTGGACGGCTTGGCGGAAGACCTCCCCGAACTGTTGGCCATCCTGGCCGAGGTGGTTCAAACTCCGGCCTTCCCGGAGGAAGAATTATTTCTGCTCCGGGAACGGCGGCGGGCAGAGTTGGCTCAGATTATGGATGAACCCCCAGAACTGGCCTCCCGCCGCTACTACCGGTTATTTTTTAGAGACGCTCCCTATGGCTGGGCCGTGCGCGGCGAGCCGGAAAGCGTTGACGCCATTGACCTCTCAGACCTCAGAGCCTTCTATTGCCGGGAATTCTCCCCGGCTGCGGCCAGCCTGGTGGTAGTGGGCATGATCCCGGCGACCCAGGTGGAAACTGAGGTGCAACGCCTCTGGTCCGCTTGGCAGGCAGACAGCACCGCCAGTCCACCTTACACGTTGGCGCCGACTAACCTTTGCCCCCCAGGAAATTATCTTTTGGATCGCCCCGAGTGGAGCCAGAGCGAAATCCGACTGGGACACCTGGGACTGCCGCGCTCCCATCCTGACTACTTCCCCCTGCGCCTGGCTAACTACATCCTCGGGGAAGGCGGTTTCTCCTCCCGCCTCATGACCCGCATCCGCTCGGAGTTGGGATTGACCTACGGCATTAAGAGCCTCTTTCACTTCCGTCGGGCTCCCGGGCCCTTCACCGTCTCCACCTTCACTCCCGCCCGCCATACCGCCCAAGTGGTTCAGGAAATCAGAGCCGTTATCCAAGACCTCCGGGAGGGTGGGGTCAGCCCCCAGGAGCTGGCCGAGGCCAAGAGCTACTTTACCGGACACTTTCCCCTGAGTTTGGAAACCCCCCGAGCCTTAAGCCGCCGCCTGCTGTCCATGGATCTCCATAACCTGGGTCTGGACTATCTCAAGCTCTATACAGAGAGAATCAACGCCGTTGGGTTGGCAGACGTCACCCGGGCCGCCCAAGCACATCTGCACCCTGAGGCCCTGGTCGCCCTGATCGCCGGCCCGGCCGCCCTATGCCAGGATGCTCTGGCAGATTTAGGACCTTTGACCATTATTGACGAAAATTAAGAACCTTGGTTGAGCATTAGTTCATATGTGAAAATAGTTTTCTGGCTAATTTTAAAGGCCAATTTTGTTTTCCCTCCCCAAGGCCCCCTGGGCGAGGGGTTTGAACTCGCCACGACTCAATGACCGCCGTTTTTCCTTACAGCCAACCGAGGTCATGGCGTTGCCGCCCCTGCTTGCCATCACTTTCGGCTTCAGCCCGGTCACGGCACGGTTCGGTTCGAACCGGCTGCCTTTTCGCCGAGAATTCCCGCCGAAGACATTTTTTAGTTGACAAATCCTTTGTAATGATATGTGATAGGAATGAATTTGTGAAAAAAAGGATAAGCCCTGAGATGTTGGGGGCCCATTTAAGAGAGGGAGGAAAGTTTCATGCACAAAACCCCACTGTTGGATCAACTGGAGTCCGGTCCCTACCCCAGCTTCGTAAAAGACCTGAAACGGCTGGCCGCCAAGAAGCCCCAGGTCAACGACCTTTTGGGGCAGTTGGAGCGGTCCTACAAAGAGAAAATCACTCACTGGAAGCATGGCGGCATCGTCGGTGTGCTGGGCTACGGCTCCGGCATCATCGGCCGCTACTCCGATCTGCCGGATGAGTTCCCCGGCTTGGAGCACTTCCACACCATGCGGATCAATCACCCCTCTGGTTGGTTTTACACCACCCAGGCCATCCGGGAGGTATGCGATATTTGGGACCAATACGGCAGCGGCATCCTCAACATGCATGGCGCCACCGGCGACCTGGTATTGTTGGGCACCACCACGGACAACCTGGAGCCTTGCTTCCAGGCCCTGGCCCACAAGGGTTGGGACATCGGCGGCTCCGGTTCGGCCATGCGCAGCCCCTCCTGTTGTGTGGGCCCGGCCCGTTGTGAATGGGCCATGTTTGACACCCTGGAGGCCTGCTATGAATGCACCCAACACTTCCAGTTCGACCTGCACCGCCCCTCTTTTCCTTACAAATATAAACTGAAATTCTCCGGCTGCCCCAATGATTGCGTGGCCGCAGTGGCCCGGGCGGACCAGTCCCATATCGGGGTCTGGCGGGACGACATCAAGATCGACCAGTCGGCGGTGAAAGCCTATGACGGCGGGGAACTCAAACCCCGGGGCGGGGCCACTCCCTATGCCAAGCTGGATGTCAAGGCCGATGTGGTGGATCTCTGCCCCACCGGTTGCATGAGCTGGGACGGCAAGACCCTCAAGATCGACAACAAGAACTGCAACCACTGCATGCACTGCATCAATATGATGCCCCAGGCCCTGAAGCCCGGCAGTGAGAGAGGCGTTACAATCCTTATGGGCTCCCATGCCCCCATCCTGGAAGGTGCCCAGATGAGTTGGGTCATCGTACCTTTCATGGAAGTGGAGCCTCCTTTTGATAATATTAAGGAGCTGACCGAAAGGATCATCGAGTGGTGGGCAGAAAACGGCAAGAACCGGGAGCGGGTGGGCGAGCTGATCCTGCGTCTCGGCATGCGGACCTTCCTGGAGGCCGTAGGGCTGCCGCCGGTGCCCCAGAGCGTGATCAGGCCCCGGGCCAACCCCTTCTTCTACTGGAAGCAGGAAGATTTCGATGCCGAAGCTGCCGGCAAGAAGTACTACACCACTAAGTAATGACAGGACGCTGGGCGCCTAAAGCCGCGCCACTCAGGATAAGGAGGAAAAAAGAACATGGCTGAACGGATTACTGATATTGGCCCGCCGCATTACGGCAAATTTCTGTCGCCGGTCATCAAGGAAAACTATGGCAAATGGGTATCTCATGAAATCATTGAGCCTGGGATCCTCAAACACGTGGCTGAAAGCGGCGCCGAGATTTATTCGGTGCGCGTTGCCTCCCCCCGGATCTTGACCACCCTGCAGGCCCGGGATATCTGCGAGGTCGCCGACAAGTACTGCGGCGGCTACCTGCGCTTCACCAGCCGCCACAATTTTGAGCTTTTGGTAAGCGACAAGGCCAAGTTGGAACCCCTGAAGGCTGAGCTGGCCAAGCGGGGCATGCCCAAAGGCGGCACCGGCCACTCGATCACCAACATTGTCCACACCCAGGGCTGGATTCACTGCCACACCCCGGCGATTGACGCTTCAGGGGTGGTCAAGTCGGTCATGGACGATCTTTTCGAGTACTTCGGCAGCCACCGTCTGCCGGCCCAAGTGCGTATCTCCCTGGCCTGCTGCCTGAACATGTGCGGCGCCGTGCACTGCTCCGACATCGCCATCCTCGGTGTTCACCGCACCCCGCCCAAGGTCAACCATGACAGGCTGCGCCACCTTTGTGAAATCCCCACCACCATCTCCGCCTGTCCCACCGGTGCCATCCGACCCCATCCGGACAAGAGCCTCAAAAGCGTCACCGTGAACGAAGAGCGCTGCATGTACTGCGGCAACTGCTACACCATGTGCCCGGCCATGCCCCTCTTTGATCCGAAAAAGGGCGGCGTGGCCCTGCTGGTGGGCGGCAAGGTTTCCAATGCCAAGAGCCCGCCCATGTTCTCCCGGCTGGCGGTGCCCTGGATTCCCAATAATCCGCCCCGCTGGCCCGAAGTAGTACAGACCATCCGCAAGATCCTCATCAAATATGCCGAAGGCGCCAACAAGTATGAGCGGGTGGCCGAGTGGATCGAGCGCATCGGCTGGGAAAAGTTCTTTGAGGTGTGCGATATCCCCTTCACCTATCAGCATATTGACGACTATAAGTGGGCCTATGACACCTATCGGACGTCCATGCATTTTAAATTTTAGGCAGGTGGCTGAACAATGGCACTAGCAAAGGCAGAGCTTGTAGAATACCTCTACAAGATGGTGGAAGCGGCCCAGGGCAAGAAACAGCTCAAGGCCATGGATCTCCAAAAGGCCGTCCTCAAAGAGCATCCGGATCAGGATAAAAACATGATCAAGATGGCCATTAAGGAGCTCATTGATTCCGGCCGCTGCGTCTATACCTATTTTGGGGGCAGTTTCATCGAAATTCCCCATGTGGAAGGCGCTGCCAAACACTAATGGTCAGACCCTGCCCCCGGTTGCTGCTGGCAGCGCTCCGGGGCGGGGCCGGCAAGACTACCCTGACACTGGGGCTCCTGGCGGTTTGGCGCTCTCAAAGGCGAAAAATCGTCCCTTTTAAAAAAGGGCCCGATTATATCGACCCGGCCTGGCATGCCTTGGCGGCCGGAGCCCCCAGCCATAATCTGGACCCGTTTCTCATGGCAACCCACCAGATTATGGCCCAAGTAAGTCGCTACGCCGCCACCGCTGACGCCCTCCTGATCGAAGGCAATCGCGGCCTGTACGACGGCCTGGACGAGAAAGGCACCTTTAGCACCGCCGAGTTGGCCAAACTCCTGGCAACCCCGGTGGTGCTGGTTGTGGATTGCACCATGGCGACCCGCACCCTGGCCGCCTTGGTTCTGGGGTGCCAGCAATTCGATCCCGAGGTGGCTATCCGGGGCGTCATCTTAAATCAGGTGGCCCGCCCCCGCCACGCAGCCATCATCAAAAGCGCCATCGAAAGATATTGCGGCATCCAGGTGTTAGGGGCCGTGCCACGCCAGCGGTGCGACGTCTTTCCAGAACGTCACATGGGTCTGGTGCCTCCCCCGGAGCATCGGGCTGCCCAGCGCGCGGTCAGCGCCGCCCGCGACCTGGTGGAAGAACACCTGAATGTAGAGGCCCTGTGGCAGGTAGCCTGCCACGCCCCTGCCTTGGCTTTTTCCGACCCTCCCCATAAAGCCCCGGATATTATACCGGAACCGGTTGCCATCGGCGTCATCCGGGACTCGGCCTTTCAGTTCTATTACCCGGAAAATCTCGAAGCCCTGGAGCAGGCCGGCGCCAAGCTGGTCTTTCTCAATGCCCTGACTGACCCCGCCCTTCCCGACCACCTCGACGCCCTTTACATCGGCGGCGGCTTCCCTGAAACCAACGCCCCCGGCTTGGCCCTGAACCAATCCTTCCGCGCCTCGGTCAAAGACGCAGCCCAAGCCGGCCTGCCCATTTATGCGGAGTGCGGTGGCCTCATGTACCTGGGAGAGAGCCTGCAAGACCTTCAGGGCCACCACTACCCCATGGTGGGAGTTTTCCCTTATCGCTTCATTATGGGCAAGAAACCACAGGGACACGGTTATACCATCCTGGAAGTGTGTCACCCCAATCCTTACTTTCCCTTGGGCACTCAACTCAAAGGCCATGAATTTCATTATTCCCACCTGCAGCCGGAACCGGCCCCCGAAGAGCATTTGGCCTTCCGGGTGGTGCGCGGGACGGGTGTCGGCAACCACCGGGATGGCTTGATATTCCGCAATGTGCTGGCCACTTACACTCATCTGCACGCCCTGAGCGCCCCAGGTTGGGCACCGGCCTTGGTGCAGCGGGCCCGCGACTATGCCGCCCATCGCCTGCCGGCTTCCCCCGCCAGTTCCACCTCATCTCTGAGGACAGCCAAATTGGGGGGGTCGCCTAATACCGCCCGGACGGTTTTTTCTTGACAACCTGCAAGGGTTTACGATATAGACCTTTTTTGTGATAAAAAGTATTTTATTCTGCCTGAAACGGTCTGTTTCTTGCTTCTAATCCAGGGAGATCATTTCGGGCTTGACTCTTCCCAAGTTACTATCCTAAAGGAGGTAAAACGTTATGGCTTGGCGAGTGGAAGTGGACAATGACAAGTGCACCGGCGATGAAGAATGCGTTAATGTCTGTCCGGCTGGTGTGTTTGAGATGCAAGAAGGCAAATCCGTCCCCGTAAACGAAGACGAATGCCTGGGTTGCGAAAGTTGCATCGAAGTCTGTCCCGCCGGTGCGATTACCGTTACCGAGATCTGAGCACCTACTATTTATCGGGAAAAAGGCCCCGGCCTGACCTCAGGCCGGGTTTTCTTTTGCTTACCCTTTCTTAACACAGATTCACCCAGCTGGTCAGGTAAACTGAAAGTTTTTCAAAGACCGGGGTCATTTTGCACCCCCAGCCTGTCGTGCCCTCCAACGCCAGACTTAGATGGTCAAAGCGGAAATCTGGTGCCACCGGCCTCTCGCCTGGGCCTCTTCACAGAATTGCCCCTTGTCCGACCAGATTCTGCAAGCAGTCGGGTTGAAACAACGATTGGCACAATTCCTGCTAAAACAACTTTGGAGAACCTGAATAAAATCTTCAGCTTGCACGGCTATTAACCAGCTTTTTTACACGGCAGAAACTAAGGATAATGATATTTCTCTGATTGTTGGGTAAATGTTAGCCATCCCCATCTTGCATACCCGGGTGGCGCCTGTCCTGGACTGGTGTTCTCGAATTCAGATCTTTCCTCAGGAGCAAGCCGGTGAAGAGGAGGGGCAGGAGTTTTTCCTCCCCCATTTGGACCCTGCGGCAAGGCTGAAATTCTTAAAGGATAAGGGGGTCACCGTCCTTATTTGCGGCGCCTTGAGTGCTGACCTGTTGCATTGTGCCCGGCAATTGGGAATAACCATTGTCTGGGGCGTGGCCGGTGAAGTTGCCGAGGTCTGCCGGTGCTATCGGCAGAATCAACTGAACCAACCCCGGTTTTGGCTGCCGGGCTGCCGAGGTCTGCGCTGGCACCGAAGTGGAGTGCTGGCCAGAAATCAAGGGCGTTGCCGGCGGTCGGGGGTCGGCGTCCCGGAAAGAATAACCAACGTGAAAGCCAACGCCCATGCCCTCTGTATCTGTCCCATCTGCCAGGTCACCGTCCCCCGTGAAAGGGGTCTCCCCTGCCACCGACTAAGGTGTCCTAACTGTGGGCGTGCCTTGAGCAGAGGCGGCCAAGAAAATCGAGATGATAGTTAGTGTGGCCAGCGGCAAAGGCGGCACCGGAAAAACCACCATTGCCACCAATCTGGCGGTGGCTTTGGACCAGCCGGTTCAGTTGCTGGATTGCGACGTGGAGGAGCCCAACGCCCACCTCTTCCTGAAGCCGGTGATGGAGCAAAGCACTGAGGTTTACCTGGAAGTCCCGGAGATTGACCCGAAGCTCTGTACGTTATGCGGCAAGTGTCAGGATATCTGCCAATTTAACGCCTTGGCCGTCCTGCCGGCAATGGTCCTCACCTTCCCGGAGTTGTGCCACAGTTGTGGTGGCTGCTTTCTGGTCTGCCCGGAAGGGGCGGTCAAATCCCAGCAACGCCTCATCGGCCTGGTCGAGACCGGCAGCCGGGGCCAGGTCCGGTTCGCCGGTGGACGCCTCAGAGTAGGCGAAGCCATGGCTCCACCTCTGATTCGACGTGTTAAGGAAAACATTCGTCGGGGGAACCCCACCATCCTTGATGCACCCCCCGGCACCTCTTGCCCGGTGGTGACTACCCTGTGGGGCAGTGACTTCGTCCTGCTGGTGACGGAGCCCACCCCCTTCGGCCTGTCCGACCTGGAACTGGCAGTAGGGGCCGTAAGGGAGATGGGTCTCCCCTTGGGTCTGGTTATCAACCGCGCCGATTTGGGAGACCGCCGGGTGCACGATTATGCGGCGCAGGAGAGGCTGCCGATCCTGTTGGAAATCCCCTTTGATCGCCAAGTAGCCACAGCTTACGCCCGGGGAGAACTGCTGGTCGAAACGTTCCCCGCCTGGCAGCAGATGATGAAGCAGTTGTACAAGCAAATCCTGACCATCAGCGGAAAGTCTGACCCAAAATGAAGCCACCCCTGAACGAACTGGTGGTGCTCAGTGGTAAAGGCGGCACCGGCAAGACCAGCCTGGTCGGGGCCTTTGCTGCCCTGGCTGACAACCCGGTGCTGTGCGATGCCGACGTGGACGCCGCTGATCTTCATCTCTTGTTAAACCCCCGAATTCGGGAAAGACATGACTTCTATGCCGGTCATAAGGCCGCCATCGACCAGGAAAAGTGCATCCGGTGCGGAGAGTGTCTTAATTGGTGCCGTTTCGGGGCCATCGCTGAGGAATTGACCATTAATCCCTTGCTCTGCGAAGGCTGCGGGGTCTGCTGGCAGCTGTGTCCGGTGCAGGCTGTTAATTTCCCCGATAATCTCTGCGGTGAGTGGTACATTTCCATCACCCGTTTCGGGCCCCTGGTGCACGCCCGCTTGGGCCTTGCCGAAGAAAATTCCGGCAAACTGGTGACCTTGGTGCGCCGGGAAGCCCGGCGCTTGGCAGAGGCTAAGGGAAGTGGCTGGATCATAACCGACGGCCCCCCAGGGATCGGCTGCCCGGTGATCTCCTCCCTGGGGGACGCCACCGCCACCCTCATCGTTACCGAACCCACCGTGGCCGGCCAGCACGACCTGGAACGGGTTGCCGCCTTGGCCGACCATTTCGATCTGCCGGCCTTCGTGCTGGTGAACAAGGCTGACCTGCACAAGCCGACCGCGCAAGCAATTCAACAATTCTGCGACCATAAAGGCTATCCCTTTTTAGGTCATTTGCCTTTTGATCCTGATTTCACCCGGGCCCAGGTTGAAGGCAAAACCATCATGGAGTATAATAACCGGAAATTACATCAACTTCTCACTGAGGTCTGGGAACGATTAAGCGCGGCCATCCAAAAGCGCAAGGCCAAAGAAAGTTAAAGGAGGAGCTCGTCCCCCCTGCAGGGGAAGTTTTACCCCAGCCACCAGCCCAGCTTTCTTCCCAAACCGAAATCATTTTAAACAGCATTGCCGACGGCGTTTTTACAGTGGGTCCCGACTGGCGGGTCACTTCCTTTAACCGGGCGGCCGAGGAAATTACCGGCATCCCGGCCGCTGAGGCCCTGGGTCGTCCGTGTTGCGAAGTGTTTCGCGCCAACGTTTGCGAATCAGCTTGCGTCCTCCGGCATACTATGGAGACCGGCCGCCCGGTGGTGAATCAGCCCATTGCCATCCTGCGCGCTGATGGCAAAGAAATTCCCATCAGTGTCAGTACGGCCCTCCTCAGAGATGCCAGCGGCAAGATCATTGGTGGAGTGGAAACCTTCCGGGACCTGAGCCTGGTGGAAGATTTACGCCGGGAAATCACCCGGCGCTACCGCCTGGGGGACATCATTTCCAAGTCCCCCCTGATGCATAAAATCTTCAGCCTGCTGCCGGACATTGCCCGCACAGACACCACCGTCCTCCTGGAAGGTGAAAGCGGCACCGGCAAGGAATTGGTAGCTCGGGCCCTCCATTCCTTGAGCCGACGTGCTCGGGGGCCTTTTGTGGCCGTCAACTGTGGGGCACTGCCTGATACGCTGCTGGAGTCGGAACTTTTCGGGCACGCCGCCGGAGCCTTTACGGACGCCAAACGAGACCGCCTGGGCCGCTTTGCCATGGCTAACGGCGGCACTCTATTCCTGGATGAAATCGGCGACATTTCCCCCGCCCTGCAAGTCCGGCTGCTGCGCGTCTTGGAAGAACGCGCCTTTGTTCCCTTGGGGTCTTCCAAGAGCATCAAAGCGGATGTGCGGGTGGTGACCGCCACTAATAAAGACCTGACCCGTTTGGTGGAGGATGGCCTTTTCCGCAGTGACCTTTACTACCGCATCAACGTGGTAAAGCTCACCCTGCCGCGGCTGGCCGCCCGAAAAGAAGACATCCCCCTGCTGGCCGAACACTTCATCAGCCGGTTCAACACCCTGTACGATAAAAAAATCCTCGGACTGAGCTACGATACCCTGGCCATCTTCATGCATCATGATTGGCCGGGCAATATCCGGGAACTGGAAAACGCTATTGAATATGCCTTTATCCTGTGCCCTCAGGGTCTGATTCAGCCCCAACATCTGCCGGATCATCTGCGTCCCCAACCAGCCGCCGGCATGCCACCCCTCGGCCTGACCCTCAAAGACCTGGATAAAAAGGCCGTCTGGGAGGCCCTGGAACGAAATAGTTGGCGCAAACTGGCCACCGCCCGGGAACTGGGTATTGACAAGAACACCCTGCGCCGCAAAATCAAACGCTACGGCCTTAAGCCTACCGCCACTGAGCATTAATTTATTAAACCCTTGAACTCGCTCTTTGACGATCAGGCAGCCACCTACAACAAGTGGTATGCCACCCCCCTGGGAAGCCTGGTAGACCGAGTGGAGAAGAATACTCTCTTTGCCCTCCTGCCAGACCTTCAGGGGCGGCGGCTGCTGGAGGTGGGTTGCGGCACCGGCAATATCTCTCTGGCCCTGGCTCACCGCGGCGCCAGGGTAACGGGGCTTGACCCATCCTGGCCCATGCTGGCCGCAGCTCTTGACAAAGGCAAGATAAGTGGCCTGCCGGTTACTTGGATTAAGGGCACGGCCCATAGCCTGCCCTTTCCCAATGAGACTTTTGAGGGAGTGCTGTCTGTCCTGGCCCTGGATTTCATCCCTGACCGCCAGGCGGCTTTGCACGAAATGGTGCGAGTCCTGTGTCCCGGCGGCTTCCTGACTTTGGCCATGCTGAACCGCTTCAGCCTCTGGACCATAAAGCGCCTCCTCCAAGCCTGGCTTAAGCCCTCCCTGTGGCGGGGAGTTCATTTCATTACCCCAACTAAATTCACCCAATTGCTCCTCAGCCAAACAGCCCTGGGAAAACTTCGTAGCGCCCAGGCGGTTTATTTTCCTCCCTGGGGAAATCCTCGCCTGCTACGCTATTATCCTTATCTCGAAAACCTGGGCCAAAAACTCCATCTTCCCACCGGCGCCTTCATGGCTGCCACGCTCTGGAAACAGTAACTATGAATATCACTCTAAAACCCATCGGTTTTATTCATACCCAGGCAACTCATGTTCCTCGTCATTGGAGCGTGTCCGAACTGGAAGGCGACCTGGTAATCGATCCGCAATACCAGGAAGGCCTCAGGGACATTAAGGTCGGCGAGCACATCATCGTGATCTTTCACTTCCACCAGGCTCGCCCTTTCATGGACCGCCATCTCGTCCAGAAACCTCCCCATAGTGAAGAAATGCGTGGGGTGTTCAGCACCTGCTCCCCCCTCCGCCCTAACCCCATCGGCCTCTCTATCTTTAAAGTCCTGGGCCTGCACGACAATATCATTCATGTTAAAGGCTTGGATACCTTCGACGGCACCCCCATCCTGGACCTCAAACCATACGTGGAGGTCAAACAGGACTTAAGCCCCTAACTACATCCCATTCCACCGAAATATTTTCATGGAACAATATGCACCTTTATCAATACTCATTGGGTGCGTTATGTTCCTTCTTGCCCCCTTATCCCCAGATAAATCACCTAAAGCCACTGGTCTTCTTTTGGCACAGAAATTGTTAAGATACATTTTGGTGTACTTTCACAGAAGGAGTTTTTTTATGGACAATTGTCACAGCCATCAAGGTAGCCATGGGGGGAAGGATAACCGCCGCGGTCCGGCGGAGGATGACCCCAGGCTCAATCAGCAGTTGGACAATATTAAGCATAAGATTTTGGTGATGAGCGGCAAAGGTGGAGTGGGGAAGACCAGCGTGGCCGTTTATCTGGCCCTGGGACTAGCCAAGCGGGGGTTCCGGGTGGGGCTGCTGGACGTAGACCTGCACGGCCCGGACGTCCCTCGCATGCTGGGCATTGAAGGCTCCTTGGGTATGGACGACGATGAGCATCTGACTCCCTTTGTTTATAACGACCATCTCCGGGTGGTCTCCATTGAGTGTCTTATGCCCGATCGTGATGAAGCGGTGATCTGGCGGGGCCCTCTCAAACACAGTTTTATTCAGCAGGCCATTTCCCAGGTTAACTGGGGGCCTTTGGATTTTCTGATTATCGATTCCCCGCCCGGCACTGGAGATGAACCCCTGAGCGTGGCCCAGACCATTCGGGGAGCCCAGGCTGTCATTGTCACCACTCCCCAGGAGATTTCCCTGGCTGATGTACGCAAGGCCATCAATTTCTGCCGCAAGGTGTCGATGCCCATTCTAGGATTGGTGGAAAATATGAGCGGCTTCCTTTGTCCCCGCTGCGGTGAGGAAATTTCCTTATTTAGCCAAGGTGGGGGACAAAAAACCGCCTCTTTGATGCATGTCCCCCTACTGGCCAGCCTGCCTTTTGACCTCAGAGTGGTGCAAGGGGGTGATACGGGTCGTCCGCTCCTGGTAAACCCTGATAACAGCCCTTTTGTTAAGGCCTTGGAAGGCCTTTTGAAGGAAGTGGAGGAGCGTGTGCAACCTCAAGAGCCACAGGCTCTGGCAAGAATTGGCACGCCGTTATCATCGGAGGTATTGATGTCCGGCAAAGATGTTTTTAAGATCGCAATTCCTCTCGCCGATGGCGTCTTATGCAACCACTTCGGCCATTGTGAGCAATTCGCCATCATTCACGTCAAGGAAGGCCTGATTCAAGGCAAAGAATGGCACACCCCCCCGCCTCACGAACCGGGGCTCCTGCCCCGCTGGCTGGGAGATTTGGGAGTGAACCTCATCATTGCCGGCGGCATGGGTCAAAGGGCTTTGGGACTTTTTGCCGACAGGGGCATTAAAGTGCTTACCGGCGCACCCAACCAAGAACCTGAAACCCTGGTAAAAAATTATCTGGCTGGCAACTTGCTCACCGGTCCCAACGTGTGTGACCATTGAAACTGATTAAGGTCCGGGATGGCCTGCCCTGGGCCTCTTTAAAACTTCCTCTTGGCGGTGGAGGCGGCAGGCATTACTTTCTCGGCATGTCAGACCTCCCTCACATAAAGCTTCTACCGCCATGAGGAGTGGCTGATTAATTTCGGCCGGTAATTCTCTAAAGGATAAAGGAGATGGCATGAAGATTATAGTCAGCGCCAGCGGCCCGGATTTGGACTCCCAGGTGGATTCCCGCTTTGGGCGGGCGCCTTATTTTCTTGCGGTGGACCTGGATACCATGACGTATGAAGCGCTGGTCAACCAACAAAACCTGCAAGCAAGCCAGGGCGCCGGGGTTCAGGCCGCGGCCCTGGTAGCCCGTCACCAACCCATAGCAGTGCTCACCGGACACTGCGGCCCCAAGGCCTTTCAGACCCTTAAGGCCGCCTCCATACCGGTGATCGTGGGCGTGGAGGGCACGGTGCGGGAGGCCGTGGAAAGATATAAAGCTGGCCAACTGCAACCTGCCAAAGGCCCGGATGTGCACACCCATTGGTGAGCCTCGGGAAACGGTGCCCGCCTTCCATACTCGGAGAGTGAGGGCTGGTCATATTTGCTAACCCCTGGCGGGTGGGCTCTGGCTTGCAATGACTTTCATGGTTAAGGGTGCACGGAACTCACCCTGGAAATAAGTTCTCCAGTATTATGGTTAGGAGGTAAAGACTATGCCTGGTTATGATGGTACTGGCCCAAGAGGCCTGGGACCGGGCACCGGTTGGGGCCTTGGTCCCTGTGGAGCAGGAGGCCGGTCATGGTTCGGTCGGGGTGGCTGGTTCGGCTTTGGCCGGGGTGGCTGG
>DYLF01000045.1:0-3794 GCA_020722205.1 Desulfobacca acetoxidans | reverse complement strand
AGGCCGGTCATGGTTCGGTCGGGGTGGCTGGTTCGGCTTTGGCCGGGGTGGCTGGGGACGAGGCTTCGGACGCCGCCCCTGGGGCTGGGGCATGGGCCGAGGCGGTGGTTGGTGGCGTGGAGGTGTCGGCCCCGCCTGGTACGGCGCGGCACCCTACAACCCCTCTCCCGCCGAAGAAGCCCAGTCCCTGCGCCAAGAAGAAACCTACCTGAAAAGTGAACTGGAGGCCATTCAGAAACGCCTGGCGGAACTGGAGGCCGCATCGTCAAGTTAACTTAATCTGTCGGAGAGGAGGCAGGGGGCTTGCTCCCCTTCCTCCTCCTCCAAAAATAGTGGCCACAAATTAACGTCATTTACCGCTAACCTTGGCTGACGGTCAGCAGTTCCCGGGCTTGAGCCAAGGCCGCCGGGGTGATGGCCTTTCCGGCCAGCAGGCGGGCGAGTTCCTGTAGGCGTTCCTCCTTCCCCAACTTCCTGACTTGGGCCACCGTCCGCTCCCCTTTTATCTGCTTTGCCACCAAAAAATGCTCGGCCGCGCAGCAGGCGATCTGCGGCAAATGAGTGATGCAAATGACCTGACTGCTGCTGGCCAGTCGCTGCAATTTCTGCCCCAAGGCGCTGGCCACACTCCCGCCCCCAATACCGGCATCCACCTCGTCAAAAACCAGGGTCTCTGCCGCCCTCTTCTGGGCCAAAAGGTTCTTCAGCACCAACAGCAAACGGGAGAGCTCACCGCCGGAAGCAATGCGGGCCAAGGGTTTGGGCGGCTCCCCGGGATTGGGAGCCAGAAAAAATTCCACCTGATCAGCCCCGCTCTCCGAAATGGTTCGACCATCCGGGGCGGTCAAGCCTACGGACGACGAGGTTTCCCCGGCCTCTTCCCCAAAGGACACTTCAAACCGGGCCAGCGGCATGGCCACCTGTTTTAGTTCCTCTTCCACCGCCCTGGCCAAGCGAGGAGCGGCAGCCTGACGCCTGGCCGACAACCTCATTGCCTCTTCGCTCACCCGTCGGGCCAAGTCAGACAATTTTCTCTGAACCAGGGTTTTTTCCACCCCTAAATCTTCCACGGCCGCCAGCTCCTGGCGCAGCCGCCCCCGCAAAACCAGAGCTTCCTCCAAAGTCACTTTATACTTTCGTTTCAACCGAGATAAGGCATCCAATCGTTGTTCAATGTCCAAGAGGCGCTGGGGGTCAAGGCGCACTTGGTAGCCGTAATCCCGGGCCGCCAGGGCCAGGTCCTCCAGGCGGATGGTCAACTCCTCCAGCTCCACCAAGCGGCCTTGCCAGGTTGACTCCAAGCCGGCAATATAGTTGAGCGCTTTCCTGGTCTCCGCCAGCTTCTCCAGTATCGCCCCCTTGTCTGCATACAACCGGCCATAGACTATCTGGGACGCCTCCCACAATTGCACGCTATGGCGCAGCCGTTCCCGTTCGGCCAGGAGATTCTCCTCCTCCCCCGCTTTCAGATCAGCCTGCTCGAGTTCCTGAAGCTGAAAGGCGGCCAATTCCCGCCGGGCTGCCAGCTCTTTCTGCTTATCGTCCAAGGCCTGCCATTCCTCCTGCAGGCGCCGCCATTCCTGATAAAGTCGGCGAAACTGCTGAGCTTCCTCCTCCAGTCCCCCAAAGGCGTCCAGGATGCCCAAATGATTGTCAGGGGCCAGGAAAGTCTGGTACTCATGCTGGCCGGAAAGACTCAACAGTCGCCGGCCTACAGCCGTTAAAGTCTTCAGGGTCACCGCTTGCTCATTGATGTAGCAACGGCTGCGCCCGCCTCGCACCACCACCCGGCGCAGCAGTACTTCTCCTTCCGCCTCGGGGCTGAAGGACTCTCCCGCTTCTTCCCCCCTACCCTCCCCTGCCTCTCCCAGGTTCCCACCAAAGCGCGCCTCCACCACCGCCTCCTCAGCACCATGGCGGATCAAGTCCTCACTCGCTCTGGCCCCCAATAGCAAATGCACTGCCTGGACGATCATAGACTTGCCGGCCCCCGTCTCCCCGGTGAGCACATTGAACCCCGGCTTAAGAGATAGTGCCACCTCATCCAAAATAGCCAGGTTTTTAATACGCAGCTCACTGAGCACAACAACCACCGCTTAGTGAAATCTTCCCGCTTAGCTACAGATTACGCAGATTTTACTTTTAGATCAAGAAGATAAAATTATCTGCCTCGGCAACCTCGGCGACTAAAAAAGCAGGGCCCCTGGCGGAGACCCTGCCCTGGTTTTCCTTGGTTACTGCCAGACGGCTAGGCCCGGATTTCCTCCTTGATGGAGGTGGCGATCTTGTAGAGGATGGTCAGGATGAAAAAGCCGGTGGCCCAAACGCCCAGGGCGACGAGGACCTCGGGCAGGGTGGGCCAATACTCGGTGATTTTGCCAAAGGGGTTGGGCACAAAACCGCCGACCATCAATCCAAAGCCCTTCTCGAGCCAGGTGGTGAGGAGGATCAGACCGCACACCAAGGCCAGGGTGGTTTCATTCTGACGCACCTTGGGGGCCACGATGGCCAAGGCGGCGAAGATCATGCCCACAATGGACACCCACATGAGGGGCACCAGCTTGCCGTACGGCCCGATGCCTTTGAACAGGTAGTAGAAGTGCTGGGTGTGTTCCGGGATTTGGCTGTAGAAGACGGTGAAAACTTCGCAGAAAAAGAAAAACACGTTGATGATGATGGCATAAGCGACGATTTTGCCCAAGGTCTGAATCTGCTCTTTGCCCGGGTCAAAATTGGTGAAGCGCCGCACCAACAGGCACAGCAGGATCAACAAGGACGGGCCGGACGCAAAGGCCGAGGACAGAAAGCTTGGCGCCATGATGGCCGTCCGCCAGAAACCCCGCCCCGGCAAACCGGCATACAGAAAGGCGGTCACCGTGTGAATACTGGGCGCCCACGGGATGGCGATGTAAATAAAGGGTTTGATCCACTTGGGCGGCGCTACCTCGTTGCGCTCCGACTCCAATATCACCCAACCACACAACAGATTGAGAAACAGATACCCATTCAGCACCACCATGTCCCAGAAAAGCACGGAGTTGGGGGTGGGATATTTCAGTACATTGAGAATCCGGTCCGGCCGCCCGAGGTCCACCACGATGAACAGGATGCACATGGTGACCGCAGCCACCGCCAGAAATTCCCCCAATATGGCGATGCGGCCAAAGGCCTTATAATTGTGCAGATAATAGGGCAAGACCACCATCACCGCCGAAGCCGCCACCCCGACCAGGTAGGTGAACTGGGCAATGTAGAAGCCCCAGGACACATCCCGGCTCATACCAGTGATTCCCAAACCAAACCTCAACTGCCAGAGGTACATGACGCCCCCGACGACCATCAGGACCCCTAAAAACCCCAGCAGTTGAAAATATCTCTTGCTCCCTACCAGTGCTTTCTCAAGCATCGCGCCACCTCATATAATATAGAACACGTGAGGATTTGTACCTAATTGGGGTTTCCGCCGGATGGTGTACTGGGTCCTTAAGAGCTCCCGCACCTTGGATTTAGGATCAGCGATATCCCCCACCACTATAGCCCCCTGGGAGACTTCCACGCAGGCCGGCAGCTGGCCTTGCTCCAAACGCTCCACACACAACAAACA
Organism: Desulfobacca acetoxidans; assembly: GCA_020722205.1. GTDB lineage: Bacteria > Desulfobacterota > Desulfobaccia > Desulfobaccales > 0-14-0-80-60-11 > DYLF01. The sequence continues at coordinate 190 of DYLF01000045.1, read as the reverse complement.
TTTCTCCACCACACCCTTCTCCCGGGTGGGATAGGTTTCGTTGGGCTTGGCAATAAATGGCCGCGGGTCGCGCCAGTTAAAACTGCGGGCCCCGTAAGGGCAGCCAGCCATACAGAAGCGGCAGCCGATACAACGATGCATGTCCATCATCACTATGCCGTCCGGCCGCCGAAAGGTGGCCTGAGTGGGG
>DYLF01000044.1 GCA_020722205.1 Desulfobacca acetoxidans | reverse complement strand
GGAATGTAAGCCGTTTTTGGTGAGCAGGATTGGTTTTATGATGTTTATTAAGGAAAAAAAGAGGGGACGGCAGTTAAGAGAACTTTTCGAGATAGTATTTCAGGCAAGCGTAATTCTTTTGGGAGTTGAACTCCGCTTCCACCAACTCCCGGCCGGCCAGGGCCCGGCGCCGGGCTTCTAAAGGGTTGGCCAAGGCCTCCCGGACGGCCCGAGCCAGGGCGGGGGGGTCATTTTGGTTCACCAGCCAGCCGGTGTCGCCGTTTCGAACCGCCTCCGGGATGCCGTTCACGTCCGTGGCCACCACCGGCACCCCCAAAGCCATGGCTTCCAGGATGACATTGGGCAGGCCGTCCCGGTCGCCGCTTCTGTCAATGATGCAGGGCATGACGAAAAGGTCTGCCCAGCGAAAGAGCTCGGGCACCTGCCGGTGGGGGACAAAGCCGGGGAAGGCGACCCGGTCTTTTAATTTCAGGTTTGCCGCCAGTTGTTGCAATTGATGGCGCTGGGGGCCGTCTCCGGCCAGAGTAAGGCGGAAGTCCAAATCCTCGTCGGCCAGCAGGCGGCAGGCTTCGAGCAGGACAGAGAAGCCTTTCTTGGGAACGAAGCGTCCCAAGGCGAGTAAGTGATAAGGGGGGTGGGGCTGGCGGGGCGAGACCGACGTGCTGCACAACGGGGCACCATAGCTGATTTTCACCAGCTTGCCAACGGTGTGGGGTGCCACCTGAATCAGAAAATCCAGATTGCGTTGGGAGATGGTGCGGACGAAGGCGGCGGCCGCCAGCTTCTCCTGAAGGGCGCCATCCGGGGGGTAGAGGTCGTGGGCGTGGGCACAGAAACTGAAAGGGAGGCCGGCGACCCGGGAGGCCACCCAGGCCGCGGTGGCCGGGCCGTTGGCCCAGGGGGCGTGAATATGAGTGATGCCTTCCCGGAGGAAAGCACCTCCCAGATACACCCCGGCGCAAGCCGCCCACCAGGCTTCCCCGGTGGTTTCCAAAGAGCGCCAGCGCCTGAACAGTACCTGTCTGAGAAGATGGTAGGTATCCGACCGCACGCCCCCTTTGGATGCTAGCAGGCTGCCAGCCAAATGGTTCAGAGAGGCCAAACCAAGGTGGGTGATGGGCGCGGCGGCGTGGGCCATGCCGGCTAGCCGGGCCGGCGGCCGGGGGCCATAAAGGGTGTATACCTGGACGGCCAATCCCAGGTTGACCAGAGTGTTCACTTCGTCCAGGATGAAAGTCTGGGAGGGCTCCGGAAACCACAACAGGATATAGGCAACTTTGACGTGCGGTGACGTGGTGGCGGGCCGGGGCGATATCGCGACTGGCGGCGGAATTTTCATTTTTTCAGTCATTTTCCCTTGTTTCTTTTCTCCTCCCATAATTCCTGCAGCAGTTTCTCATGTTGGGCCACCATAGCCCTCAGCGAGAAATTCCGGGCAGCACGGTGCTGGCCAGCCAGGCCGAAGGCCTGCCGCGTAGCGGCGTCCGTTAGCAGGTGCTTCAAAGCCGCCGCTAAGGCAGATGGATCCCGGGGAGGCACCAGCCAGCCGGTTCGGCCAGGGATCACCAGTTCCGACACTCCCCCCACTTGTGTGGCCACCACCGGCAGCCCAGCGGCCATAGCCTCCAGGATGACATTGGGCAGGGCTTCGTAGAAAGAGCTCAGGACAAAAACGGCGGCTTGCTGCAAAAAAGGGCGGATATCGTCCTGTCCAGGGATAAAGCGGATTTTATTTGCCAATCGGTATTCCGCCACCAGTTGGTGTAAACCCGCCGCCTCAGGACCGTCTCCCATCAGCCATAATTGTGCGCGCGGATGGTCCATGGCTACCAGCTTAAAGGCTCGGATCAGCGTGGGATGATCCTTGTCCGGGGCTAACCGGGCAACGGACAAGATAATAGGTGGCTTATGTTTAATATCCGACATATTATGACGGAAATAAGACATATCCACGCCGTTATGGATCACCGTAACTTTCTTTTCGGGCAGGCCGAAGTGGTTGGTGAGAGAAGCCTTAATAATATTGCTGTTGGTGATGATATGGTGTGCCAGGGGCCACAGCCAAAGTTCATGCTGACGCCGGGGGGCGGCTCCCCCGCGGCAGTTGCCCACGATCAACGGCACTCCGGCCAGCCGACCCAGGAGACGTCCCCAGATGTTGGGCACCACCGTAAGGCACATGAGGATGTCAGGCGGGCTGTGACGGAGCCTCCGGTAGAGGTTAAGGATGGCCTTCGCTCCCACCTGAGGGCGTTTGGAGAGCCAAACCAGTGGCAGGCCGGCGCTCTGGGCCACCGGGGCCAGGTCAAAGCCCCCCATGAGGAGCCACAGTTCCACCTGATATTTATCAGGATTTAAACGCCTTGCCAGTTCAAGGGCTTGCCGTTGGGTGCCGCCGAAGAGCAGGTCCTGGAGGAGCAGCACCAGGCGTGGTTTAGGTTTTTGGGTTTTTGGTTCCGGGTCTTCGAAGTTTTTACGCACCATGCTTAATCATCTCGCTGATAGTACCGGCCCCCAGAAACCATAATACCCTTTGGTGGCTGCTGTAAAAGTGAATCTAATACCCCATCAAGCCGCAGCAGCGGGTGCAGACCGGCATGAGTCCCTCGGTGGCCAGACTGTGGCGAAATTTCCGGTAAGCCGGGGAGTTCCATAGTTCTGTAAGGGTGGCCTCCTTGATGTTGCCCACCACGTAGTCATGGTAATCCCGGCAGGGAGAGACATCGCCGTTGCTGTTGACCTCCACCACCTGAAAGATGGAGATGCATTGGTCATAACCGAACCGGGCCGCGTGGTCAGTGTAATATTGGCGCAGGTTTTCTTCCCCGCGGAGGGGGGGGATGATGGTGACCGGGGGTGCAGACCAGGGGCGGGAGATGGTCAGCAGGGTTGCCAGTTGGCGGGCAAGCTCCTGATAATCTGCGGACTTCCACTGGCCCACCCAGCCCCAGTGGCGCGTGGGGGTAAAGGCGAAGCGGCGGCTGAAGTCCTGATCATGGGCCCGAGCACTTTCTGGATCAATCCACCACGACAGATAAAAGACAAACAGGTCCACTTGCTGCCGAAAGGTTTGATAGATCTCCACCAAGTGTTTGAGGTTTTCCTGGGAGATGGTGGTGAGGGAGGCGATCAGAGGGAGATTACTGCCCCGCTCCTCCCTGGCTTGGCGCACGGCCAGCAGGCCTTTCTGGATGTCCCGGAAGTTGTCGCCCTTGCCGGCAGAGGGACGCAGACGGTTGTGGAGTTCCGCGCAGTGGCCGTCGATGGAGATTTGCAGGAGAAACATGGGTGCTTGAGCCAGTCGCTGAGCGGCTGCGGCGATTCGGCTGCCGTTGGTGGCGATGGCCACCGGCAGACCCAGATGAGTGACCCCTTCGATAAGATCAACAATGCCATCATAAAGCATAGGCTCGCCCCCCCAAAAATACACTAGGGGACGATGGCCATGTCGCACCAAGTCAGAGAAGACCTCAAGGTAGCGCGAGGGGGAGACTTCGTTTCTCTTCAGTGCTTTTAAATCTTGGCCGTGCAGGAACCCCCGATCCCCCCATTGACCGCAGGTGTGGCAACGTAGGTTGCAGAGATCAGTAATGCGGAAGCTGGCTTGGCGGATGCGACGGGCATAACCAGAGTCAGGCCGGGGATAAAGATAATTGAACAGCCATTTTTCAGCTTGCAGTTTGGCCAACTTGGAGCCGATCCAAGGGTGCCGGGCCAGGTTTGCAAAGTGTTTGAGAATTACACCGAGGCTTATGCTGCTGCGGGAAGACATAGAGCTCCTTTGAAGTTTCTAGTTGGCGCTTGTTATTTCCCTAATTTATTTGGGTAATGTTGCCGAGTCAGCCAGCTTCACGACGTTCTGGCCTTTAATCTCTGTCGGCAGCAGTTGACAGTATTTTATGTTCCCTCAGATAATAACAAAATGCAATATTGGAATTAAATGGTGGATAATGCAAGTTTTAGGGAAAAGAAGTTTTTAAATGACTTTTGGGTAGTTACCACAATTTTACGCGATATACTTACCTTGACCTGGCGGCGTGGGAGGGGGAAAGTCTGGAGCGGCAAAGGTGCATATAAAGGATCCTGTTGAGAAATGCCGAGCGGCGGCGGGTATCCATGATTTTTAAAGGGCAAACTAAAACTCCGAAACGAGGAGCGGGAAATTACCCATGAAGATGCAGGCCCTGGTTTATTATCGTTCTGTGCCCCGCTATTTGCTAAGCAAGTTGCTGAATTATATAAGGCCTCGGCATTTTTTCCCGTGGGTGGCTCCTTTAAAATTAACCCAGGTGAAATTTCAGCCGCCTTCATCGGAATGGGTGGTGCTGCGGCCGCGGATGTGCGGTTTGTGCGGCTCAGATTTGAATCTGTTGAAAGGAGCGGAGTCGTATCTTCTGGAGCCGTACAGTTCCTTCCCCACGATCTTGGGGCATGAAGTAGTGGCGGAGGTGGTGGCGGCGCCGTCAGGGAGCCGGTGGCTACCAGGGGAGCGGGTGGTGGTGGAGCCGGTATTGGCCTGCCGGCCCCGGAACCTGCCGCCATGCCGCTATTGTGCTCTAGGCCGATACAACTTGTGCGAAAACTTCACCCGCGGGGGATTGGCGCCAGGACCGATAATGGGATTCCACCGGGAGGCGGGGGGGGGCCTGGCCGAATTTATGGCTGCCCCTTCCCAAAACCTGGTGCGCCTGCCGGAGCATATGCCTGATGAGGCGGCAGTGCTAAGCGACTCTCTGGCCAGTGCTTTGCAGCCCGTGCTGGACAACTTTCCCTCGGATGAGGCCACCGTGGTGGTCTATGGGGCAGGCATCATCGGCCAGCATCTGATAAGGTGCCTCCGGGCTTTGGGCTCGGAAGCTAAAATTATTGTTGTAGCCCGCCATGCCTTTCAACAGAAGCTGGCGCAGGAGGGGGGAGCGGACCAGGTGCTGCTTAGCCCCGATCGCCGGGAGCTGGCCGAAGCGGTGGGAGGGCGTTTCCTGCCCACCACCCTGGGCGGTGGCAATGTGGAGGGCGGGGCGGATAAGTGGTTTGACTGTGTGGGGAGCCGCACCTCCCTGCAGGAGGGATTGCTCTGCCTGCGCCAAGGCGGCACTTTGGTATTGGTGGGTAGTGCCGGGAAGATCGGTGGAGTGGACCTTTCCAGCTTGTGGTTCCGGGAACTGCGCCTTACGGGCTCCGCCATGTACAGTACGGCCAGCTTTGGTGGCCGGCAGGTCCGCACCTATGAGGTGGCGGTGGAGTTGCTGGCCTCAGGGAGGCACCCGACTGCCGGACTTCTGACTCACACTTTTCCGCTCAAGCAGTATGCACAGGCATTTCAGACCGCCTTTGACAAGCGGGCTCATCAGAGTGTCAAGGTGGCGGTTGATTTAAGGTGATGGCTTGGAGGTCGGTGACGTGGAGCTGGCAATCACGGTAGACGTGGAAGAAGAAGGGCTTTTCAGGGGGAAATATGAGCAGGTGCCTTTGGGGGTGGCCAACGTCCGGGAGCTTAGCAAGCTGGATTTCATCCCGCGGGAGTTTGGTTTTCCTTTGACCCTGCTGGTTACCTATGCGGTGGCCAAGGATAAAAGGGCCTGCGAGGTGCTGGCGTCGTGGCGGGAACGGAATGGGGCGGAGATCGGCGCGCATCTGCATCCCTGGAACACTCCGCCTTTTAATAACCGGCCAGGGTCAGCTGAGGGAGGTGGGGAGTCAAGGGGTAATCTGCTTTTGCGGGAAAAGTTGGTTTACCTGAGGGGCGCCATCCGGGACGGCTTAGGCGTGGCGCCTCGTTCCTTCCGCATGGGCCGCTTTGAAGTGTCTCCGACAATTTTGACACTTTTAAGGGAACAAAAGTTCCAGGTGGACAGCAGTGTAGTGCCTTTGCGGCAGGAGATCGGGGGTCCTGACCAGTTTTTAAGTCCACCCGATCCGTATTGGATTCAACCTTCTGATTTACCTGAACCGCCGCTTTTGGAAGTCCCTTTGACGTCGGTGCCCTTATGGATCAGGGGCCCAGCCCTGATATATCGTCTATCTAAGTTTTTGCCGGCTGGACAAGGGGAGTGGTTGCGGCGCATTTTCTCTTATGTGGGTGCAGCCGGGCCCCAACCCACCATGTTTCCTTTAGCTTCCATGTGTCACGGCACACGCCTGCACCGCCGCCGAGGCGGACGGGTCATCACCCTGTATCTGCACTCCTCCGAACTTCTCCCCGGGGCTTCACCGCAGTTTCCCAATGAGGCGGCGGTCCAGCGTCTGCTTAGAAAGCTCAGAAGGTTCTTAACCTGGCTGGTGCGCACCGGCCAGGTGACGGGAGTCACCTTAAGCCGGCTTTATATGAAGAGAGTGGGTAGTGAACCGTAAGCCGCAAGCTGTTGCCGAACCGCAGCTTATTGCTACTCACCATCCAAGCCGTCTTGCTAGCGTTGAGGCGGTGTTTGAACTTCCGGAGGAAAACAAAAATCTTGACAGATTGATGCCGCTTTAAATAAGCTTGTTCAAAAGTTGGGCCTCGCGGGTCGCCATCATCGGGAATGTGGGTTCAGAAAAAAAATGTCGTTCAAGGCTCTTATGAACAGGTGGTCAGGTGGGCTTTTGGGGGCTCCGGGGCTTTCACTGTGCTACTGCAATCCCCGCAGTTTTTGGGCAAAACTTTGACCTCCTGGGCCAAAGCTTGGGTCTGTCTCATCCCTTGGCTGCTGCTCTGGGCGCTTTTTTCTCATCGGGTGATCACCAACAAAGAACACCGGCTGGAAATCTGCCTCAGCGGCGCGGTCCTCCTGCTGGCTTTCCTTAATGTGTTCTGCAGCGACAATGCAAGGGAATCATATTATTCTATAATCGGGTTCTTGTCTTCAGGAATTATAGTATTTTGGACTTCTCTCTTGCTGGTGCGCGATGAACCGCAGCGCCATTGGTTCACTCGGTTATGCTTTCTTTTGCTAGCGGTTGTGGTGGTGGTGGATGGCCTTTTTTTTCTGGCTCAGGGAGGAGGCAGTCCCTACTTTGTTAGTCTGTTTACCGGCAATCCGATACCCGAAGGCACCCTTATTATTCTTCTTTCCCTGGGGCCCCTTGGTCTGATGGGAGATGCGGAAACAAAGTGGAAAGCCGTTGGCTGGCTTCTACTCTTGCTAGGCTTTGTTCTGATCCTGCTGACTGAGAGAAGGGGGACGGTGGTGGCCGCCACTGTCATGCTGCTGGCTTGGGTTTTTCATCGTCAACCCCGGTGGGGGGGGGTGCTCTTAGCTGGTTTTCTGGCCTTGGCCGTAATCCTGCCTTTTCGGGGATGGGCACCTTTTAAACCTTTAGATCAAAATGTACCCTCGCACTTTAATATTCTGCATCGCCTGGAACTTTACCCTTTTGCCTGGCATGTTTTCAGAGGACATCCTCTTTTGGGCATCGGATTTCGCCCCCACAATCTGGACAGTTATTTGGCTGGTTATCAACAGCATAACAAGGAGTTGGCAAATTTCGCCTCCACGGTCAAAGAAAAAACTACGCTAGATAATATGTACCTTACTGCCTGCGTGGAACTCGGCAGCCTGATGACCTTTGTCTATGTGGGTCTGATCGGCACCATAATAGTCAGGTATCTTCGTCGCATAAAACTGAAATCAGATTTGAGGCGGGATGAATGGGTAAGACTACTGCCCTTGGTGGGATTGATGGTCCATTCCTTCACCTATGATTCCCTGACTTATCCACAAATCAACTGGCTGTTTCATGCTCAATTGGGTATTTTGGCGGGTTTCCAGAGTCCGTGGCAGAAGGGCCGCGATCTTGATCATTTCGGAAAAAAGTTTGATGACGTAGGTAACTTGCTAAAAAAATAAATATTCTCAAAAATTCCCTTCCCTGAGGTAAATATTGCTATAAAAAATAATTTCTGCTATGATGCTTTACCCAAGAAGAAGAAACTAAATCCAGGATAAGAAGCAGCAAGATGCCGAAAAAGACGCTTACTGAACGCTGTCAGCCGTTTACCCGGTACATCGAGGGGATCAAGGCGCAGGGCTTTTATCCTTATTTCCGCCCCATCTCCAGATCATGGGGCACCGAAGTGGAGGTGGCGGGTAAGCGCCTGATTATGATCGGGTCTAATGACTACTTGGGACTGAGTCATGATCCTCGGGTCTTGGAAGCCGCTTCCCAGGCTCTGCGGCGCTGGGGCAGTGGTCCGGGTGGGTCCCGTTTTCTGTCAGGGAATCTTAGCCTTCATGAGGAACTGGAAGAGCGCTTGGCGGCTTTTGTGGGGAAAAAACGCGCCGTGCTGCATGTTACCGGGTTCAGCACCAACTTGGGAGCCATAGCCTGTCTTCTCACAGCTCAAGATACCATTCTATGTGATCGGGAAAATCATGCCAGCATCCTCGAGGGCTGCCAGGCTTCCAAAGCCCGCCTCATTCCCTTTGCGCATAATGACCCCAAGGCGGCGGCGGAAAAACTTCATCAGGCCCGAGAGAAATACCCCAATGGCATCATGCTCCTGATTACCGAGGGGGTATTCAGCATGTCCGGGGATCTGTCGCTTCTTCCTGGACTGGTGGCTTTGAAGAGGACTTTTCCCGACCTCTTGGTTTATCTGGACGACGCGCATGGCATCGGGGTCATGGGCTATCAAGGCCGTGGCACCGCAACTCATTTCGGCTTAACTGACCAAGTAGACTTCATCATGGGGACTTTCAGCAAGGCTCTGGCCTCAATCGGCGGTTTTATTGCCAGCGACGACATCGACGTGTTGGAATACCTTAGACACCACTCCAAGCCTTTGATCTTCTCCGCTGGTTTACCGGCCAGTTGCACCGCCACTGTGATGACTTGCCTGGATATCATCGAGCATGAACCGGAACGGGTAAACCGTTTGTGGGAGATCACCCGTAAAGTCCATGCCGGCTATCAGGAGATTGGCCTGCGCACCGGCGAGCCCGTCAGCCCGGTGCTACCTATTCATATCGGGTCGGAAATCAAAGCTGGTCTATTCGCCGCTGATTTGTTCAAAAATGGGGTGTTTGCCCTGCCCGCCGTCTTTCCCGCCGTACCCAGAAATAAAGCCGTCATTCGCACCGCCTACATGAGCACTCACCAAGAGAGCCAGATTGACTACGTCTTGGAGGTTATGAGCAAATTGGCCACAAAACACGGAGTTCTGGCCTCTGACTTGGAAGAACGCGGCTATTTTGCCAACGCCAGTGGATTTTCCTCCCCCGGCCCCGGGGTTTCAGACCAGGCCATAAGTCAGATCGGGAAGTAAGCACAGGACTCTTTGATAGTCTCGTCTTTCTGACGGACCAGGGTGTGGCCGAAAGACGTAAAGCCAGGTCAGAAGGTGGTGAAAGATCAATTGTTCCTCTGTAGGCTCTCCTCAATTGATCCTGATATTTGAAGAGTGGTAGTATTTAAGGCATAGGTAATTCTAAATCAGTGGGTGATTTAGTTGAGGTCGCGGTGGTCCCGAAAAAGTATTTTTTAAATTTACACAGAAATGTTACGATATATACAATAATGTTAAGTCTGGGGTGGTGGAGGTTGTCCTGATGAGGCTTGACGACCTCTTGCGTATTAGTATCCGTCAGGTTTATCGCTATCGTCGCCGTTACTGGGGGGTAGTCCTGGCCATAGCCCTGGGGGTGGGGGCCTTTACCACCATGGTCACCATGGGTCGGGAAGTCAAAAAAACTTTTAATCAGGATCTGGAACTTATTGGTGGGGTCACGGTCATCAGGAGCCATTTTGACAACTATCATAATCTAAATAATTATAAAGTCATGCGACCCAACTGGTTTCACCCCCCCACCCTGGCTGCCTTGCGCCAGGTTTCCGGAGTGTGGGAGATCAGTCCAGTGGCGGTCCGTTGGACATCCTGTACATGGCGTCGGGATAGCTATAGTTTCCAGGTCATGGCAGTGGATGAAACTTTTTGGCAGGTGCGCAGCTTTTGGGCTTTGACCGGCCGGCTCTTCGGCCTCTCCGAGGTGATCGGGCGGAAACGCGAGGTGGTTCTGGGATCCAGACTGGCCCAGAGAATTTTCGGGCACTTGGATGTAGCTGGGGAAGTCATTGAACTTGAGCAGGATCTCTATCGGGTAGTGGGGGTAGTGGGAGGAGTAACGGATATGGATCTGGCGCATGGCGCTTTTATTCCCATCACTACCTTTGCGGATCGTATTCTCGGGGCGCAGCATCCTGATCGCCTCTATGTCCGCTGTGTAACTTGGGATGATGTTGAACACGTAGCCAAGGCTATCCCGATGGTGGTGCAAGCCAATCAACCTGCTGAGCAGTTGCGGGTAGAGGTTTCCTGGCAGGCTCTTAATCAGGTTAAGAAGGTATCGTGGTGGATTGAATCTTTTATCTATTTGGCAATTTTTGCCACCCTGAGTCTGGGAGGCTTTGGCATCTGGAATGTGATGATGGCCGCAGTGCGTTCCCGAACCAGGGAAATCGGCCTGAAAAAAGCCATGGGAGCAGAAGACCGGGATATCTTGGCGCAGTTTATTACTGAATCCCTTTGTCTAAGCTTGGGCGCAGCGTTGATAGGTATTGGACTGGGACGGCTTTTGGTGGAACTTATTAGTTATTGGCTGGGAAGCCGGCCATCGGAGGAAATCTTTTTCAGTTGCCTGGGGATGGGTCTTTTCTTTGCAGTGGTCTTAGGCATAGGCGCAGGGCTTTATCCATCGCTCCAGGCCAGCCGCATGGAAGTGGTGTCGGCGACCCAATATGAATAGCTTTCGCCTCACCAGTCAAGGCAATGGCATCTTGATCAAAGTGGTTGATTTGGTCAAGAACTTTTCCAACGGACAGGGAGAAATCCCTGTGCTCCGGAAAGTCAATTTACAGATTCACCGTGGGGAAATGGTGGCCATCACCGGCCCTTCCGGTTCTGGTAAGTCCACTCTTCTGTATATCTTGGGTCTGTTGCTCCCCCCCACGCGGGGAGACTACTGGCTGGGGGGAGAAAATGTCTTGAACCTGGATCGCAGCGCTCAGGCTGCTTTTCGGAGGCGGCGTGTGGGTTTTGTCTTTCAGAGTTGCGATCTGTTGGAGAATTCCAATGTTTATGAGAATCTTGAATTTCCTCTGATTTATGCTGGAGTTAATCCACGGGAGCGTCCTGCCAGAATAATTGCGGCGATCGAGAGGGTGAATTTAAGCCACCGCCTTTATCACCGGGCCAACCATTTGTCTGGGGGTGAACGGCAGCGGGTGGCAGTGGCCCGGGCCTTGGTCAACCACCCTGATGTGATTCTGGCGGATGAACCTACCGGCCAGTTAGACCGTCGCCATGGCCACCTGATCATGGATCACTTTCAGGAGATCAGCGCAGAAGGCGACACCTCCGTGGTCCTGGTGACCCATGATCCTGAAATGGCCTCGCGTTGCACCCGTATCTATCCTTTAAGGGATGGCATCCTTTATGCTCCAGAAAAATAGTCCCCAGGATACCTGGCGTCGACATGTTTAGGGCCTTCCTGCTGGTCCGGGGCCTCACCGGACCGAAAAACCTGACCACTGGCAGCACACCGACTCATCTCAAGAAAACAAGCTTGGGGAAACGGCTGAACAGAGTAAGGGTGATATTTGTATTGGGAGTGCTGATGATCACTTTCGGCCTCCTGGGGCGCCAGCCGGTTGGCGCTGGCTCCGACCGCAAAGGCAGTAATAACCACAGCCTTTTTCTTGAACCAGCCACTTTTGATGACTGTGTGCAACGGGCTCTGCGTCACTCGCCGTTTCTCACTAAAAGCTCTCTGGAATTAGAGGTGCGCCGGCTGGATGAATGGGATCAAAGGGTAGGTATTTTGCCCTCCTTTTCTGTACGATTCAGATATTATGCGGTCAAACCGGGCACGGCAGCAGCATATAATCCGGCTGAATATGTGGTGGAAGTTTACAGTGACGGCTATAATCCCCTCGCCGCCTACTTCAACCTGCAAGCCCAGAAAATTGTCACCCAGATAGCCATTCAGAGTCATTTGAAGGTTATTGGCGAAGTTCTGCAGGCGCTGGCCCAAGGATTTTTGGAACTGGAAACCATGCAACGGCTGACGGTGCTGCAGACAGAATTGGTAGCTCAGGCTCAGAAGAAGGTTAATTACGTGGAGCAGCGCCTCAGATTGGGAGAACTTTCTCCCTTGGAGGTTCAGATTGCCACCCAGGAGTTGGCACTGGCCAGGACTGAAGCAGAACGTATGGCGGCCTCACAGGCCAAATCTTTGCAAGCCATAAAAGGAGCCTTGGATCTCAAGCCGGAAGATTCTCTCCCACTAGGCCTCAAGGAAGGGCGCCGCCAGGTTTTGGACTCATTTGACCCGGTTGGCGCCAAGTTGGAGGAGGCCCGGAGTAAGTCAGTAGACATTAAGATTAAGACCCTTGCTAAGGAGTTGCAATCCTGGAATGTCACTCTGGCAAAAATAAAATTCCTGCCGGATATTTACTTGGGGATGCAGACCCCGGACCCCCTGGCACTGGCCAATGTGCGAGGTCTGTTTTTCGCCGTCGGGCTGACTTGGAATGTTCCTTTTCTCGACGGCTTCAGAAAGGTCCGCAATGTTACGCGGCAAAAAGTAATATTAAAACAGGTTGATTCCGAAGTTCATTCCAAGGAAATTGATTTCGAAGATAAGTGGCGGGAAGCACAAGAAAATTTGCGGAGCACCATGGCGGCCCTGAAAATTGCGCAGTCTCAAGAGGAACTGGCTCGCCTCAGGCAACGTCAAAGCGAGATCCGCTACCATTCCGGGGGAGAACCCTATGATATCCTGGTGGCAGGACAGCAGGGGTATCTGCAGGCCAGGATAAATACTGAGGTCAAGAAGTTGGAATACGATCTGGCTGTCTTGGGGTTGTACCACCTGTCGGGCGATCTGGTGAACAGGTACATAACTGAAAGCGCCTTTCATAAATAAGCAGTGGTTCAAGAAAATGATTTTTTTGCTGAAAGGTAAACTCAGAGCTTAAAGTCAAGGCCAGATAAGCCCCCGGCTATGAGGGCCAGCCTCCAGACCTTCCTAAATTTAGTCACTTAGCCAACATATCGATTCAGGAGCAGAAGTCTGATGTCCAAGATTTCGCGCAAGTTTCTGGGCAGCGTTTTAACCGGGGGGATCATCATATTTATCATGAGCCCAGCGTTTCTGAAAGGTCAATCCAACACAGTCGGCGATTCCCGTCCATCTGAAATCATCCTGGCCGGCAAGTTATACTGTTCACTAAAACGCTCGGTTATCATGTTTTTCCCTGGAGAGATCGCCTCTCTGGCGGTGGCCCCCGGGCAGAAGGTGGCTGCTGGGAAAGTGTTGGCTACTTGCCGTCTCAGTCCGGAGGCAGTAGTCAACATTCAGCGTCGCCTCTCACCTCCTCAGATCCGGGACCTGGAGGCTAAGGTGCTGGAAACCAGGAAAAACCTGGCAGTCGCCGAGGAGAAGCTCAAGGGCCTCTCGGAATTGGCCAAAGAGAAGCTGGTTTCTAGTCAGAGCATTACGCAGGCCAAACGGGATAAACAGGCCTTGGCCAAACAACTGAACAGTCTGGAAAAAGGTCTTGCCAAGGAACGCCAAATGGCTGAGGCAGACCTTCAACTCCTGGAAAAACAATTGGGTCGGTCAATCAAGGGGGGCCTGGTACCCAAGGAAGTGGCGCTGGTGGCCCCCATCAGCGGCCATATAGTCTGGATTCACCCGGAACTGCGACAAGGCACTGAGTTAAAGGCCAATGAACCGGTTTTTCAAATAGGGATAATGGATCCTATGATTATTCGCGCCAAGGCCCACGAGATCGAGGCAATGCAATTGGCTATCGGCGATCGCGCCGAGGTGACCATGGAGGCCTTGCCGGATCGCAAATTCCAGGCCCAAGTCAGCCGTCTGCCCTGGTCTCCCGCCACTCTGGTAATGGAGCAACCTTCCTACTACGATGTGGAATTCACGCTAGCCAACCCTGAGTTCACTCTCAGAGAGGGCCTAAAGGCTCAGATTGTCTTGCGAAAATCGGGGCAAGAAAATAATTAATTCGGTATTGATTCGGTCTCAGAGGTCAGATTATATAAAAAACCACTCCTGAAGTTGGGATTTTTGGAGTTGCCGCCTTGAGAGTGCTTCATGATCTGGAAGGTTTGTCACCATCAGACCTCCCAGCCCCGTATCTATCCGTTATCGTTCCCATATACAACGAAGAAGACAATCTCCCACCCCTACACCGGGATATCCTGACGACCATCGAAAAATTGACGTGCTCCTATGAGATTATCTACGTGGACGATGGCAGTACGGATGGGGGGTTGGACAGGATCAAAAGCCTGGCGGCCAACGATAAAGCGACGGCTATCATCCAGCTGCGCCGTAATTTTGGCCAGACGGCCGCCATCTCAGCCGGGATTGATCACTCCCGGGGACAAGTGGTGGTTTGTCTGGATGCCGATCTGCAGAACGATCCGGCGGATATCCCGCGTCTGCTGGCCAAACTTGAAGAGGGTTATGACTTGGTGAGCGGTTGGCGGGTAAACCGGCAGGACCATTGGTTATGGCGAAAATCTGTGTCCAGTATCGCCAACTGGATCATCTCCCGCATCACTGATCTGAAATTGCATGATTACGGCTGTACTCTGAAGGCCTACCGGCGTGATCTGCTCAATCACATCCGCCTTTATGGCCAGATGCACCGTTTTATTCCAGCCTTGGCGTCCATGGTGGGGGCCAAGGTGGCCGAAATCCCAGTCAACCACCGCCCCCGCATTCACGGCAAATCAAAGTATGGCCTGGGCCGGACCTTCAGCGTCGTCTTGGACCTGCTGACCGTCAAGTTCCTAGCCAGCCTCTCGAGCAATCCCATTAAGATTTTTGGTGGCTCAGGTCTGGTGCTTATTGGTCTAAGTTTCATAAGCGGCTTGGCGATGGTTTTGCAAAAATGGCTGCAAGGCATTTCTCTTATTCAGACGCCTCTCCTGCTCTTGTCCGCTCTTCTCTTCATCCTGGGATTCCATGCCATTTTGCTCGGGCTGACCACCGAGCTCATGATTCGCACCTATTATGAATCCCAAGGTAAATCGACTTACGTCATCCGGCAGGTTTTTAAACCGGGCAATGACCAAAGGCCCAATAGCCAATAGTCCTTGGCTTTTGGTTGCTGGCTGTTGGCAGAGTAATGTGCGGCATCTGCGGCATAGTGCATTTGAGCCCAAGGGTTCCGGTTGATCGGGACGTGTTGGTCCGCATGACCAGGACCATGAGCCATCGGGGGCCGGATGACGAGGGCTTCTACGTTTCCGGAGCGGTGGGATTGGGCCACCGACGCTTAGCTATCATTGATCTGGCCACCGGGCGGCAGCCCATTCATAACGAGGACAGCTCGGTTTGGATTGTTTATAACGGTGAGATTTATAATTCCCCCGCTCTTAGGGATGCCCTCAAACAGAGCGGTCATAATTTCTATACAGACAGCGATACGGAAGTAATCGTCCATGCCTACGAAGAATATGGCCCCCACTGTGTGAGCAAGCTGAACGGCATTTTTGCTTTTGTCTTGTGGGATGCGCCCAGGCAGCGCTTGTTTTTGGCCCGGGATAGAATGGGCGTCAAACCCCTTTACTATACCTCACTCCCCGGGGTCTTTTTGTTTGCCTCGGAAATTAAGGCCATCCTGATTCATCCTCGTGTGTCCCGGCAGCTTGATCTGACCGCGCTGAACCAGTACCTGGCCTATGAATATGTACCTACCCCACGCTCCATCTTTGCTGGCATCAAAAAGCTCCCACCCGGCCATAGGTTGATCCTGGAAAACCACCAGATGCAATTAAACCGCTATTGGGACATAAGGCTCGCTCGGAGTGAGACCGCCGACAGGCTGGCACCGGCAGAGCAGGAGGAGGCCTTCACCAACACCTTAAGCCAGGTGGTGCAAGAGGAGCTGCTCGCTGACGTGCCGGTGGGAGTGCTGCTGAGCGGCGGGTTGGATTCCAGCGCCGTGGCCGCCGCCATGGTGGAGCATTATCCTGGCAAGGTGCTGAGTTTCTCCATCGCCTTTGAAGATAAATCCTTTGACGAATCACGGCACGCCCGCCTGGTCGCTCAACATTTGGGCACCAAGCACCATGAAATGACTCTCACTGCCGAGAAGATGTTGGAGGTGGTGCCCCGCTTAGGGGATTTGTTGGACGAGCCATTGGGAGATTCCTCCGTTATTCCTACCTATTGGCTTTCTCATTTTACCAGTCACCATGTGAAGGTGGCTTTGGGTGGCGACGGCGGGGACGAGCTGTTTGGTGGCTATTCTACCCTCCAGGCTCATCGCCTGATGGATTACTATCAGCGTCTGCTGCCAGCTTGGGTGCGCCAGCGGGTAATCCCCAGGTTGGTGGAAAAGCTGCCGGTTTCTTTCGACAACCTCAGTTTTGACTTTAAAATACGGCGTTTTATGGCGGGGCAATCAGACCCCCCGGTGTTACGGCATCATCTTTGGCTGGGTTCCTTCAATCCGATGGAAAGACGTTTGCTCCTGACGCCACAGGCCCAAGAGTGCGACCAGGAGGTGGAAGCCCCGGCCTTGGCCCATGCCATAAATTCTCAGGCTCAGAGCCTTTTCAATCAACTGCTTTACTGCGATATGAAGCTTTATCTGGAGGGAGACATCCTGGCCAAGGTGGATCGGGCCAGCATGGCCAACTCCCTGGAAGTGCGGGTGCCATTGTTAAACCACCGACTGCTGGAATTCTCCGCCACTTTGCCGCTGCACCTGAAGTTGCGTGGTCTGACCACCAAGTATATAATGCGCCAGGCTCTGAAAAACCGACTGCCGCCGACTATCCTGCAGCGCGGCAAAAAGGGGTTCAACATGCCCGTCGCCCGGTGGCTCACCGGGCCGCTTCTCCCCCTGGCCGATGATCTGTTCTCAGAAGCCCGGCTTAAAAAAGGGGGTCTGTTCAATGCTACCTTCGTCCGTTCTTTATTGGCCGAACACCTCGCCCGCAAGAGAGACAATCGCAAGCTTCTCTGGACATTGTTGGCCTTTCAATTGTGGTTCGAGAAGTGGGCGGCGTAAGTCAGTGGTCAATAACCAGTAGACTAACCCCGCGAGCAGTCTGGCATTTGCTCTAACAGCCTTGAACTCTGGGGATGCAAGTTGGTTAAGCGGTTAAAAAGTTTTCTGCTGAGGCTGGATGAGTCCCCCGGATGCCATCGAGGGGTGGGCCGGCTCCTATTGGTACTCGGTTTGCTTCTGTATCTGGGGGTGCAGGGTGTGCTGGCCATTGTGCCGTTGAAAAACTGGACTTTGCTTCCTGAAGCGGATGACACCCTGACCTATGTCCTTAAGACAAAACAGATGGAAGAGTGTTTCTTGCAAAATTGCCCGGCATTGAATGATTTGCGTCGCCAGTTGACGGCCCCTTCCCCTGACCCGGAAGTGGAGAGGCAGCGCTTTCTGGCCTTTTCCAGAACCTTCCCGGTTTATCATCCCTTGTTTTCTTTGTTGTTGCTGGGTCTGAGCGCCTTGGGGCCGGGGCTGATGGGGGCCTATAAGCTCCTGTGGTGTTTGGGGCCGTTGATCTTTGGGGGAGCCTTCGGCTATCTGCTGGTGATGTTGTTTGGCGTCCCCTCCGCTGGCTTGGCCCTTGGCCTACTGGCCTTCAAGGTCTTTCCGGATACCGGCCTGCATCACCTCGTACCCTCCAACCTGGCGATGGCCTTGGCCGTGGTGGTTTGGGCCAGAATCATCCAACGGCAGGGAGAGACCCCCTGGAGTTTGTCTCTGGGAGCGCTGGCCCTAGTGTTGTTGCACCCCATAGGCCGGATTTACAGCGTCATGGCTGCGGTACTCACCTTGATCCTGACCGGAGGCAAGCCCCGCTACCGGATATGGGTAGCTTTAGTCGTGGTGGGTATATTGGTGACCCTGGCTTTTATTTTAGGGGCGGTGGTGTCCAGCCCCTGCCTGGCTATCTATCAACCGCCCAGAAACCACACTCTCTCAGGCACCATCCTGGCAATTGGCCAATCCCTGCAGCAGGTGGTAGTGGACATGGTAAGGTTTTCCGGGGGGCTGTTCGGCTCATGGCCGGTGTTTTGCGGGGCGGTGGTCCTTGGTATGGTCACCTGTAGTCAATGGACACGGCTTGTGGTTTGGCAACTCTTAATAGTCAATGGGGTCTTCCTTGCCCTGATCTTCGGGTATGTGTCCAGCCATCCGGCGGATATTTTTTTCAGGATGTGGATTCCCCTGCTGGTCGTCCTTTTTGGTTTGGTGGGGCAAGGACTGTGGGACGCTCTTGCCCGGAGTGGGCGTTTCTTGCTGGACCTCCTTAAAGAACGAGGCGACGATGACCGTCCCCTCTGGCCCAGGTGCTGGCCGGTGGTTCTCCTGGCCGTACTCCTGGGTTACTGCCTCCAAATGATGGTGCTGGGAGGTGAACAGGTGGTGGCTACCATGGAGTTTGTCCGTCAGCGCCAACCCTTGAGCCTGGTTCCGGAACAACCGGCACTCTTGCTCTCCCATGCCAAACCAGGAGACCGGGTCCTTTATAACAGTATCATCATCATGCCCTATTACTTCATTCACGGCGCCATGCGGCTGGGAGCGGTGTATTATCACCCAGCTTTTCAGAACATGGAGCAAACTCGAGAGTGGCTGAGCAGGCCTGATCTGTGCTTTGCCGTGACTTACAACCCGTTGGTATATCATCCGAGCTTTGAGGGGGTGGATGAGCATCGCTGGTGGATCACCAGCCCGGAGTTTCGTTTTTCACCATTAAGCCGACGGCGACTGCAAAGGCCCCTGGCAGAGGAAGGAAAGCTTGCCGTGGCCCGGTTCCGGTGGCTCGAGGTGGAACCTCAGACTCCGGTTTTCCCAAAGGTTCTCAGGGTCGAAGTGGCCAATCCAGGCAAGGCTGGTGAGTTGAACGTCTTTCCGGTGAATCAGAGGGGACCCTCGGGGCCCCTCCAGAGATTGGTAGTCCCGGTGCCGGCTGATTGGTCGGGATGGCTGGAGATTAATCTGGAAGCATTTCCCCAGGGGCGCAGGTTCAGGTTGGAGTTTCCCGGCGGCCACGACTCCCTGACCATCGGTGGCCTGGTTTTCGGGGCAGACCGTCTCCAGTGGCCCTGGGCCCAAAAAGCCAAATTGACTTTGTTGCCCAGAGAAAATGGGTCTGAAGCTATAACTGTAAATTTCGACCCGAGCGATCTTCTTCCTAATCCCTTGAAACATCGGAAAATAACAACTCTTAATGATCTTGGCTCTTCCGTGTTATTCCATCTTCAGAAAGAATGAAAGGTCGGAGCCAGGAATATGACTCTCCTTGGTAACCAGTTAATCGGCTCGCAACATACGATAAGATATGCGCATTCTGGTGCTCAATTACGAATTTCCCCCGGTGGGTGGCGGCGGTGGTCATTTTGCTGAGGATATCTGCCGCCACCTGGCCAGAAGAGGCCATGATCTGCGGGTGGTGACCTCCCACGTGGCGGGTTTGCCCAAGATAGAGGCCAGAGACGGCTTCTTCATCTATCGCCACCGGTGCCTGCGGCGTTACCGTCATACCTGCACCATTCCGGAGATGGCGGCTTTTGTGCTCATGATCTTGCTGCCGGCCTTACGTCAGGCGCTGGTTTTTAAGCCTCAGGTAATGCATGTCCATTTTGCCGTGCCTACGGGGCTGGTGGGTTGGTGCCTTCATCGGCTGACGGGCATACCGTATATCCTCAGCGCTCACTTGGGGGACATCCCGGGGGGCGTCCCGGAACAGACCGATCATGTCTTCCGTTGGCTCAAGCCTTTTACGGTGCCCATCTGGCAGGAAGCGGCGGCAGTAACGGTGGCCAACGATTATTTCCGCCGGCTGGCCCTTAGGTCTTATCAGGTGCCTCTGACGATCCTGCCCACGGGCGTGAACCTGGCTGAAGTGAAACAAAGCCCGCTGGCTCCTCAAAAACCAGTCCGCCTTATCTTCCCGGTGCGTTTCAATCCCCAAAAGAACCCTTTGTTCATAGCAGAATTATTAAAACAGGCGACAGATTTGGACTGGCGCCTGGAGGTGGTGGGCGACGGCCCATTGTTGGCTGTTTTTCAGGACCGGATAAGGGATGCCGACCTGGCAGGTCGGGTAGCCTATCATGGCTGGGTGCCTCCGGGAGACTTGGAAAGGCTGTTAAGCAGCAGCGATATTCTGCTCATGCCGTCGCTCATGGAAGGCCTCCCGGTAGTGGGAATGCGGGCTCTGGGGGCCGGACTGGCCATTTTAGGGAGTAACGTGGGCGGCATCCCTGAGGTGGTACAGGATGGGGTGAACGGCTATCTCTGCTCCGTCAATGACACGGAGGCCTTTGCAACCCGCCTCAGACAGATGATTTCTGAGCCGGAACGGCTGATGAGCATGAAAGCCGCCAGCCGCCGTCTGGCTGCCAGATTCGACCTTGAAGCCATAGCTCAAGCCTTAGAGGAAATCCTCTGCCAGGTCACCCGGCATTAAGTATGAGCTGAAAATACCTTCGGGATAGAATTCTTGCTGGGAGTAGATAAATATCAACATGGCAGACTATTATTCTTTGACTTTAAGCTTTGGGTTTAAACTACAAGCCTAAAGGGTTTTATTATAATTTATTATCCATGAATTTCATTAAAAGCCACATTGACAAGGATAGAAAA